>PLTE01000362.1 GCA_003164375.1 Hyphomicrobiales bacterium
GATAGGCGAAGCCGGGTAACGCCCGTGCAGACCACGTCCCAGGAAGCCTGGCCTGACGCTGAGCCACGGGGATGAAAAACTCCCTGTGGCGAGAACCGCGGTGGAACGCCGACAGACGAGCCCCCTTCGCTAAGGGGGCGCCGCACCCGCAGGTGCGGAGTGGAGTACGCGTCTGTCGGCGTTCCGCTTCCATTTTTTCTTTCTTATGATTTTGGCGAAACCGGCGTAGCGAACGGCGAAATAGAGGCACCACCCCTCGCTTTCCTTTTGCTCCGAGGTTTCGCGCTGAACGTGACGGGGGTTTTTTCAGTTCGCGCGCGAAAAGCGTGGCGCGAGGACGGGGGCACTTATCCGCCCTCGCGATAGCGAGGGAGGGGGACCATCCGTAGCGCGCAGCGCGAAGGATGGTGGAGGGGGCGCGGGATTTCAGGGAAGTGAGACGATGCAAGGGGAGACGGGCGGTGACGCTTTCATTTCCTTGCGACGGCAACGATGCCGTGAGTCAGTCGCCCCTCCCACCGCACTTCGTGCGGTCCCCCCTCCCCGCTATCGCGGGGCGGGAAGCCCGCGCATCGCAATAATGATGGCCAGTCCCTTTCGCAGAAGGAGACACAGATGCTGGACGTACGCGAGCGTAGACGGCTGGAGGCCCTCGCCAAAGAGAAGCTCAAGCCGAAACTTACACCTGAGCAATACGAAGCGCGCTTTGCCGCCGAGAAGGCGCGCCAGCTCGGCCGCTATTGCGAAGCCTTTCGCTTGTGGCTGAGCTGTCGGTTCGGGACGTGCCACAGGCAAAGGCGCTGCAGCGACGATCGCCGGGCATGCCTCAAACGCGCGCTCGATCGCGTGCCGCGCGAGGTGCAGTGGCAGACCCGCCAGGACATCCTCAAGGCGACGCCGGCCAATATCGGCGCCCCCGAACGCGCGGCGCGGCAGCTGATGCCGCGGGATTTTTATGTGTAGCGGGGTGGCGAAAAATCACTCGAACCCCAAAAACGTGCAGAACTCGCCAAGCTCCGCGCGCGGCGAGCGGAAGCTGTTGGCAGGGTGCATATGATCGCCGTAGCCGAGCGCGACCGCGCAGAACAGCATCTGCTCGGGCGGCACGTTCACAAATGGGCCGACGATGCGGTGCATGCGCGCCCAGGACTCCTGCGGGCAAGTGTCGAGGCCGTGGCCGCGGGCGAGAAACATCAGCGCATGGAGATAGCCGCCGAGATCCGCCCATTGGCCGGGGCCGAGGTTGCGGTCGATCGTAACAAACAGCGCCACCGGCGCGTTGAAGAATTCGAAATTGCGCTTGTACTGTTCGAGCCGGCCGGCGGCGTCGCCGCGGTCGATGCCGAGCGCGCCGTAGAGCTGCACGCCATGCTCCTCGCGGCGGGTTTTATACGGCTCCCACATCGTCTTCGGATAGATCGGATATTCGGCGTCGTCGTGGCGCGGATCGTGGCCGGCGATGGCTTCGCCAACCTGCCGCTTGAGCGCGGCCAGCGGAGCGCCGGTGAGCGCATAAACCCGCCAGGGCTGCAGATTGCCGCCGGACGCAGCCCGCGCCGCGCGCGCGATCAGGTCCCGCACCAGCGCGGGATCGACCGGTCTATCGAGAAACCAGCGGCAGGAGATGCGGGAATCGACGGCTTGGAAAACATCCATGGTCGGGGGTCTCTGGTGCGCGACGACAAGCGCTTTTGCGACTTAAGCTTATTCGTCATCGACCGGCGCTGGCGGGCCGCCTATTCGCGGTGCCGGCGGCGCAAGCGGCTCTGCCGCGGCCACGCCCGGCAGCGCTTCCGGATCGGCGCCGTGCACGCGGTAGAGCTGCGGCGGCGCCGCGCGGTTGATGTGCAATTGAAAAATATCGGGCCGATTATAGTGCCCGGCAAAATCGTGGCGCAGCTTCATCAGAATGCCGAGCTCCAAGTCGCAATCGGCATAGATAATGCCCTCCTCGGCGCCCATCGGACCGGCGATGATGCGCGCATTGGGCGCGACGATCATGCTGCCGCCGCAGCAATCCGGATTGCGCAGGAACTGCTCGGCGGTCGGGTCCGGCTCCAGCATCGCGATCATGTGTTCGTCGACGGTGCCGCAGGCCGAGATCACGAAGGCCTTGCTCATTTGCGCGAAGGCTTGCGAATCCACCGCCACCCGATTGCGCAGCGGATCGCCGCTGGTCGGAAAGTGATTGGGCCAGCTCATGACATGGATGCGGGTGGCCTCCGCGGTCAGCGCGAACACCGCGAGCGGATTGGAGTTCTCGCCGCAAATCAGGCCGCTGATCGGCCCGAACGAGGTTTGAAAGGCGCCGAAAGTGTCGCCATAGCCGCCGGTATGCACCAGCCGCTCACCCACCGTCGGCATGATCTTCTGATGCTTGCCGATCAGCGCACCGTCCGGCCCAATATAGAGCTGGGTGTTGAACAAGGTGCCGATGGTGTTGGGGATTTTTTCGCACAGGCCGATGACCACATAGGCGCCGGCGTCGCGCGCAGCAGCGCACAGCGCCGCGGTTTCCGCGCCCGGTATTTCGACCGCGTTCTTGAACAATTCGACGGAGAGCCGGTTAGCGATCGCGCCTGTGGCGACGTGATGGTGATACCAAACCGGATGTGCCGGAATAAATCCTTCGGGGAAGCCGATGACGCGGGCGCCGTTGCGGCCGGCTTCGCGAATGAGCCGGCACGCCTTGTCGACCGAACCGGTACGGTCGAGAAACACCGACGCGGCCTGCACCGCCGCCACCTTGATGGTCTCGTATGTGTCACCCATCGGCACCTCACTTTTCGGCTGCTTCGGGCGCACTTCGCGGCGCCCGGAGGCCCATGTTATTAGCCATGATGTTATTAGCCATGATCGTCGATGGCGCGCGGTCGCACGCCGCTTGCGGTTTTGCACGTTAGCAAGGCGCAGGCGTAACGTAGCGGCCAAGCGCAAAGGTGACGCCGGCTGGCGCCGACGCCGTAAAAGACTTCATAGCCGGCAACGCCGGGGCAAAGGAAGAGGGGGACCAAGCGATGGGGACTGAACCGACGATCACGGTGGCGGCGCGGCTCGACCGGCTGCCGCCGTCGCGCCACATCCGCAAGCTGGTCACGCTGTTGTCGCTCGGCGGCTGGTTCGAATTCTACGACCTGTTCTTCACCGCCTATGTGGCGGTCGGCCTGTTCAAAGCCGGCCTGTTCACGCCGACCACAACCGGCCTGTTCGACTTGCAGGGGTTCGCAAGCTTCGTCGCTTCCCTCTTCCTCGGCCTGTTCATCGGCACGCTCGCCTTCAGTTGGCTGTCCGATCGCTTTGGCCGCCGCTCCATCTTCACCTTCGCGCTGTTGTGGTACTCGGTCGGCGCGCTGGTCATGGCGTTTCAGAACACCCCGCAAAGCATCGATCTGTGGCGTCTGATCGCCAGCATCGGGCTCGGCGTCGAACTTGTGAATATCGACACTTACGTCTCCGAGCTGGTGCCCAAGGAGCAGCGCGGTCCGGCTTTCGCCTATAACCAGTTCGTCATGTTCACCGCGGTGCCGGTGGTCGCGTTTTTGTCCTGGCAGCTGGTGCCGCTGACGCTGTTCGGCCTCGACGGCTGGCGCATCGTCGTCATCATCGGTTCGATCGGCGCCTTCGTGATCTGGTGGATCCGCCGCCGTCTGCCGGAATCGCCGCGCTGGCTCGAGCAGCACGGCCACATTGCCGAGGCCGAGCGCGTCGTCGCCGAGATGGAGCGACAAATCCGCGCCGAAACCGGCGCCGCGCTGCCGCCGCCGGTGGCGCTGGAGGGCGAAGCCGAGCGCAAAGCCGGCCGCTTTTCGGAAATCTGGAGCGAAACCTATCGCGGCCGCACCATCATGCTGGTGATCTATAATCTGTTCCAGACGGTCGGCTATTACGGCTTTTCGAGCTGGGTGCCGGCGCTATTGATCTCGCAGGGCGTCGGCGTGACCAAATCGCTTGCTTATACTTTCGTGATCGCGCTGGCGGCGCCGGTCGGCCCGCTGGTCGGCGTCTATTTCGCCGACCACGTCGAACGCAAGTGGCAGATCGTCGGGTCGGCGATCGGCATCGCCGCGTTCGGCTTGTTGTTCGCGCAGCAGACCGAGGCATTCGGCGTCATCGCCTGCGGCGTGTTGATCACGCTGTGCAATAACTGGCTGTCGTTTTCGTTCCACGCCTATCAGGCGGAGCTTTATCCGACCCGCATCCGCGCCCAGGCGGTGGGCTTCGTCTATTCCTGGAGCCGGTTCTCCGCGATCTTCTCCGGCTTCATCATCGCCTTCTGCCTCGGCCGCTACGGCACCACCGGCGTATTCGGCTTCATCGCCGGCGCCATGCTGGTCGTGGTCATCGTCATCGGGGTGTTCGGGCCGGCCGTGACCAGGCGACGGCTCGAAGCCATCGCCGGCTGAGGCGCGAAATTGAAGCGCAACCCGAGACGCAAACTATTTGATCGCGGCCATGCGCTGCAGTTCGCGACGGTCGGCGATTTTCACCATACCGTGGCCGACGTCGCAGATGCTGTGCTTGCGCAGAGAGCTCAACACCCGGCAGGTGTGCACGGGCGTCAGTCCGGTGAAATCGGCGATCTGTTGCTGACTCATCGGAAACGGGAATTCGTCGTTATGGACTTCGCCGCGTTCTTCGAATCGCGTCAGGACGTGAACGATCAGCGCGGCAATCCGCTCCTGCGCGGCGCGCTGGTCGAGATCGACCAGCCGCTTGTCGGCGTCGCGTTGCTCGGCCGCCGTCAGGCGCAGCCAGATATCGAACAGTGCGGGATTGTCCCGCATCCGGGCCCTGACTTCGGCGAACGGCAGAAAGCAGGAGCGGACGTCGGTCACCGCTTGGATGGAAAACGAGAACTGGCGTTCGAGCAGTCCCGTCGGACTGACCAGATCGCCGGGCAGCACCACGGAGAGAACTTGCCGCTTGCCGTTCGGCAGTTGGACGAAACGGACCGCCCAGCCTTCGCAGACCACCAGCACGCCCTCGCTAGGCTCGCCGGCACGGTAGATGTTGCGGCGCGCGGCGGTCGAGCGGTGCTTGGCGCGCACTGCCGCGAATTCGCCGTCGAACAGCGCGCCGCAGAAGTTGGCGGTGCGCAGGTGACAGGTGTCGCAGCGCGAGCGCGGCAATGCCGGCGCGATGCTGGAGGTATCTACGTAGGCCGAGAGGGGTTCAAGAGTGTTGAGCAGCATGACCATTTCTTGGGTTGTATGACCGCGGGGAAGCTTGCAACTGCGAGCGAACGGTCCTGGGCTTGAAATGCGCCAGTTCGATTTGAGGGGAGATTTGACTCAGCACCGTCGGTTTCTTGCGCTAGTTTCTTGCGCCAGTTTATTGCGCTCGATCATTGCTCCAGGCAGCGTAGATTGCGGCCGTTGTCGATGGCCTAATTTCGATGTCCGTAGAAGTGCGTATCGGGATTTCGCCGCGGCAACGCCGCGTTCGAACGCCGATGCGGAGCCGAGTACCAGCGGCCAGCCCAATCGAGGAGTTGACCGAGATCAAGATCAAAATGGCCGGCCGCAGAGAGGCCGTTAATTCCGGCCGGATTAAACAGCATAGAGTGGCGTCGGCCGGCTCGGCATGGGGCGCGGGCGCCGCGAATGGGGCGTCAGGATTCTCTCTGGCTTGCAGGATGTGCTGTGCTGGCCGCGCGTAATTCGTCGATCAATATTGCCGGCCTATCGTTTCTTCTGGCGGATCCCAATCCGCATTCGACTGCCATTATCCACGGCATTCTTCGCGGCTTCGGCGCCAACCGCGTTATCGAGATTCGCAACAACCGTGATGCGATACAGGTCCTCAACGAGCAGAAGATCGATTTGATGATGGTGGAGCCGAACCTGCCCAAAGGCGGCGGGCTCGCCTTCATCCGCTCGATCCGGCAAGACCCCAACAGTCCGTGCCGCACGATCCCGATCCTGGTCATCACAGGAGATACCAGGACATCGATGGTCAAAAGCGCGCGCGACTGCGGCGCCAACATGGTCATCGCCAAGCCGATGTCGCCGTCGAGCCTTTACGAGCGTCTGACCTGGGTCGCTTTCCATCCCCGCAAATTCATCGAGACGGCGACCTATTTCGGTCCCGACCGCCGGTTCAAGATCGAAGGCTTTCCCAGCGGCAAGGGCCGTCGCGCCGGCGACAATGAAGTCGAGATCAAAGCCGAGGAGGGCCCCACTTTGTCGCAAAACGACATCGACAGTCTTCTCGCGGAAGCCCGCGTCGGAGGTGCGGCATGACGACACCGCCTCGTCCCACGCACAAGGAGTTCGATGTCGATCACGAATACGGGCGCCAAGCGCGAGCGCCAGGTGGGATATCGCGCGACGCAGCGCTGCTGCGCGCCGCGGCCGAGATCGAGCGGGTCAAACCGCAGGTTTCAGACTATATCATGCAGGAGTGTCACCGGCTGGACGCCGCGCTGCATTCCGCCAATGCGGAAGGACACACCGACGCCTCCTCAGTCGCCGAAGCTTACGCCTCAAGCCAACGCCTGCGCGACGTCGCGCAGACGGTCGGCTATCCCCTGCTGGCACTTATTGCCACCAACCTTTGCACCATTTTCGAAGCGCTCGAAGCGGCGCAGGTCGATTACCCCGCGGCGGTCATCGAGTGCCATCACAAAGCGCTACGGTTGGCGCTGAGCCGGCGCTATAGGGACAAAGAGCCGAAAGATTTGCCGGAACTCTCCGCGGGCCTTTGGCAGATCGCCAAGCTCGCCCAAGCGATGAGAGCGGACGCAAAAACGGACACGCCTGCCGACGCAAAATCCGAGCAGCTGAAAGCGTCCTAACGCGATCAAAAAACCTGCTCGTCGACATCGCGTTCGACGCGGCCCGAGCGGTTTCGTTCAATGGCGTCTTGGATGCGGTGACGCATTTGCCGCATCGAAACCTGCGCCACGATGGTGTCGACGTTATGTGGAGCGGCATGCAAAATCAGCGAGGTGCAGTGCTCCAAGACGTCGCCCACCGCGGTCAGCTGTTGCCGCATGCGGTCGAAGTCTTGCAGTTTTACGACGATTTCGCTCGAGCACTCGCCGGTCTTCATCAGATCCTGTCCGATCGCGCTGCTGTTGGTTTCCAGGTGGTCCGCCACCTCGCGGGTGATAACAGCAAGCGCTCCGAGCAAGGCCTGCAGCGAATGTGCCGGCGGCATAATCGTTTCTTCCACGACAGTCCGCGTATCGTCCATGACAGTCCCCTGTTGAGCGGCGAGAGTTATTGGATCCGTCCGAGCACCGCTTCCATTTTCTGGCGCAAGATAGCCTCGTCGAAAGGCTTGACGACATAATTGTTGACACCGGCCTGCGCCGCCTTGACCACGAGTTCACGGTCGCCGCGGCCGGTGATCAGGATGAAGGGCAGCTTGCGGATGGCCTGATGGCCGCGCACGGCGCGCAACAGGCCAATGCCGTCCATTTCCGGCATGTTGAAATCCGAAATGATGAGGTCGAGCGGCTGTGCCACCGCCGTCGCAAACGCCGTCTGCCCATTTTCGGCCTCGTGGATCAGACGAACTCCGATCTTTTCAAGCGCCAGACGCGTCATCTGGCGGACGCTGAATTGGTCATCGACGACGAGGACCTTGAGAGCTGCTGCATTCGGCATGAGACACCTAACCTTAGTGACGATTATTGAACGTATTGCTCTTTGCGCGCGGTCACGAATTCCGGATATTTTGCGAATTCGCCCAACCGCTCGGCATCCAAAATGAAGGCGACGTGGCCGTCGCCGAGAATCGTGGCCCCGGCAATGCCGCGAACCGCGCCGTAGTTTTCCTCGATACTCTTGATCACCACCTGCTGATGGCCCAAGAGCTGATCGACGACGATACCGAGGCGAACGCCCTCGCTGGTTTCGATGATGATCACGGTGCTTTCATCGGTGGTTTCACGCGTCGACGACAAATCGAAAAGCTCCGAGAGATAAACGATCGGAACTACGGCGCCGCGTAGCCGCAGTGCACCGCGGGTGCCCAGCAAAGAATGATATTCCGAAGCCGACGGCCGAATGCATTCGACGATGCTCGAGATCGGCATGACGTAGGTCTCAGTCGCTACTTTCACGATCATGCCGTCCATGACCGCAAGCGTCAGCGGCAGCGCCAATTGGATCGTCATGCCCTTTCCTGGCGTGGATTTGAGCGTGATGCGGCCGCCGAGGTCCTGGACGTTGCGTCGGACCACGTCCATGCCAACGCCGCGGCCCGAAATTTCGGAAACGCCGCTTGCCGTCGAAAAGCCGGGCATGAAGATGAGATTGTTGATTTCGTCCTCGCTCAAGTGGCCTTCCATGGGAATCAGGCCCTGGTCGCGCGCCTTCTTGATGACGCGCTCTGCATCGATGCCGGCGCCGTTGTCGCTGACCTCGATGATGATGCGGCTAGAGCGCTGATCGGCCAACAGCGTGATCGTGCCCTCCTCGGGCTTTCCCGCCGCACGCCGGCGCTCAGGCGTTTCGATGCCGTGGTCCATCGAGTTGCGGATAATATGCGTCAACGGATCGCTCAAACGCTCGATGACGGTCTTGTCGACTTCGGTACCCTCGCCGAAAGTCTCCAGACGGACCCGCTTTCCGGTCTTGACGGACAATTCCCGCACCAAGCGCGACATCCGTTGGAACACTGAACGAACCGGTTGTGCGCGCATTGCCATCACGCTGTTCTTCAACTCGCGCGTATGCAGGAACACGTCCTCTAAAACCTGCGCCATGCGGCCCTCGGCATCGCCTTTCACGTTCTGGAACAACTGCCCCAGCATTGTTTGTGAGATGACGAGCTCGCCGACCATATTGACCACGCGATCTATCTTTTCGAGGTCGACGCGTATCGTTGTTGTGACCGAATGCTTAGCGGACGCTTCACGCGGTTCCTGCGGTTCCGCGGCTTGTGCCGGAGCTTGCACCGTGGCTTCCGTCGGAGTTGCTTCTGCGGGAGTTGCGTCGGCAAGCGGCGGCGCGTCGACCATGGGCACCATATCGGCTTGATCGACGGGCGTGCCGGATGCGGCCGCCGCGTCGCCGTCGCTTATCGACCAGCTCTCGCTCGGATCGATATCGGAGACGATGTCGCGCAGCTCGGCGAGCGCCAATTCGCCTTCGATCGTGCCCGAGCAGACGATATAGGCCTCGTGCGGATCGCATTCCTTCAAGACCGGAACGCCCTCGATATCCGCCTGCAACGTTACCCGACCGACGGCGCGAAGGCCCTTCAATACAGCGGCAAATTTATCATCATATTGCGCTTGCGCCGCCCGATAGGTCAGGTCAAAACGCTGCGTCTGCGGTTCAAACTCGGCATCGTCAACGCGAATCGGCTGAAAATCGATATCATCGAAGTCGGCCGCAGCGCCTTTTTCGTCGTCGTCATCGCCAGCCCCGATCAGCTGCTTCAATGCCGAGCGACTATCCGCATCGAAGTTGGCTGGCGGAGTTTCGCCGGAACGCGCCATCGCCACCAGGTCCGACAGCGTATCGTTGGCCTTCTGTAGAACCTCGACGACCTGGGGCGCCGGCGCGAGTTTGCCGTGCCTGACGTGGTCGAGCACGGTCTCGAACACATGCGCGAAATCGACCAGGCTGCCGAAGCCGAACACCCCGGCGCCACCCTTGATCGAGTGGATGCCGCGGAATACCGCGTTTACGGTTTCCTCCGGCGACTGTTCGTTGAGATCGTTGAGCCCGGTATCGATCGCTTCGAGACCTTCCGCGCTCTCTTCAAAAAACGTCTGTCTGAGATCGTCGATCGTCGTCACAGCACTATTTCCTCTATCACTGCCGGAAAACTCATCCGCACACCGAGTTGACGATATTCACAAGGCCGGCGGGATCGAACGGCTTGACGATCCATCCCGTAGCACCGGCATCCTTGGCGATATCCTTGCTCTCCTGTTCCCCTTCGGTTGAGAGGACAAGAATTGGCGTGTTGTCGTAGGCTGGATCGCTGCGCACGGCGCGAATGACGCCGTAACCATCGAGCTTGGGCATGTTGATGTCGGTGATGATCACATCGACCGGCTGCTGGGCCAGCCTGACCAGCCCGTCCTCGCCATCGACCGCCTGGACGACTGCGAAGCCCGCCCCGCTCAGCGCCATATTCAGCATGTCGCGCATGGTGCGGGAATCATCGATGGTCAGAACGGTCCGTACGGTCGGCTCGGCCACCGGGGCGGACTCCGTGTCAGGCTTGGCTCCGGCCGTAAGTTCAGCCGCCATCTCGGGTGCGGCTTCGGCCGTGGGACTCGCATCATTTCCTTCATCGGCGTCGGACCGACCGACCGTATCGGTTTCCGCTGCCGGCACGGCTTGCGGATAGTCGATACCGCAGTCGGCGAACGTCTCGGCGAATACTGCCGATACATCGGATACGCTCAGTTGCGGAAACGTCTTGAATGCCGAGACAAGAATTTGGAGATAGCCTGGCGAGATCGCCGTTACCGCTGCGGCATCAAGGCGAATTTCACTGGACCGCGACAGCGCGTTCATTTGCTGGATAAGCGCGGCGGCGCTTTCGGCGTCGAGAACCGCCGGTAGAGCCAAAGTCTTCGGATCGCTGCCGGGCGTACGATGGGGCTGTGTCATGAATGACCTATTGTAGCGAGGGACGGGGAGGCTTTTGTCGAGCTGCAAGCGGCGAGAATCGCTTCGGGCAGGTCGAAAAGACCGTGCTGGGATTGGACCGCACCGATTTCAAAAGCCGCGCGCGGCATGCCGTATATCAGCGCCGTTGCTTCATCCTGGCCGAGCGTCAGACAGCCGGCCTTACGCATAGCGAGCAGACCTTGCGCTCCATCCCGCCCCATACCGGTGAGTATGACGCCGACGGCTTGCGGCGCGGCGATCCGCGCTACGGAATTAAACAGCACATCGACCGACGGCCGGTGACCGGAAACGAGCGGACCGGTGTTCAGGCTGCAGTGAAGGTTCGGGCCGCGCCGAGCCAATTCAAGATGATGCCCGCCCGGGGCGATATAGACGTTCCCGCGCTCCACCAGCTGGTCGTGCGCGGCCTCATGCACGCGCATCCGGCACTCCGAATCGAGCCGGCGGGCAAAGGCTGCGGTGAAACGCTCCGGCATGTGCTGAGTGATCACCACCGGCGGAACGTCGGCTGGTAGCAACATCAGCACCGCCTTCAATGCCTCGACGCCGCCGGTGGAGGCGCCGATGGCGATGATCTTGTTGCTCGGCGCTTGGTTCACTTTGCGTACCGTCGGTCGCTGTTGCGGCGTGCCGCGGCGCAACAATCGGCTGCGGGCCGCAGCCTTGACTTTGGGGATAAGCTCGTCGCCGAGCTGCAGCACCGCGGCGGCATCGACCGGCTTGGCGACGAAATCGATGGCGCCGATCTCCAAAGCTTCGAGCGTGATCTCGGCGCCTACCTGGGTCAGTGTCGAGATCATGACCACTGGCGTCGGCCGCAGCTCCATGATCTTGCGCAGGAACTCGATGCCGTTCATGTGCGGCATCTCAATGTCGAGCGTCACCACGTCCGGATTGAGAGTCTTGATCTGTTCCCGCGCTACAAAGGGATCGGGCGCCGTGCCGACGACATCTATGTCGGCATCCTCCGACAACACATTTGTCAGCAGTTTCCGCATCAGCGCGGAATCGTCGACAACCAAGACACGAATTTTCGCACTCATCATTTCATCTCATCGGAACAGTTGCACATCGGATGCCGGCTTACGGGTCACAAGCGTCGTCGCGTAGTTCGTCTCGTCGCGCAACGCTGAGGCTTCGTCGCGACCGGTGAGAAGGCGGCGCACGACCTTGCCCGTCATTGGAAAATAGATGATCCGCCGCGGATGCACGCCGCCGAGGTCCTGTGCCGCGCAGCGAAGCCCTTCCGTTTCGAGATAGCTCAAAACGAATTTGCCGTTGTCGGTGCCAATTTCGTTCTTGGCACTAGTCACGTTGGCGCCGCCGAACACTTTGATCTCCATGCGCTCGCGTTGGCAGCCAAGCTTGAGCATGCCGTTGATCAACTTCTCCATGGCAAAGTTGCCGAACCGCGCGGATTCAAGCTCGTTACCCCAGGCGCCGCTGGAGCCGGACTTGTTTTGCACCAGCATGAAATGGTTCATGCCGCCGATCTGCATTTGCGGATCGCGAATGCAAGCGGACACGCACGAGCCGAGCACCGTGACGAGCACTTCTTCCTTGTCGCGAGTGACGTAGAACTCGCCCGGCAGAATCTTCACCACCCAGGCGGCTTGCGCGGAGTCGTAGAAGCGTCGCCCGGCCCGGCTGGTCTGGATCGGAGCAGCCGTCGAGGCGGCATCGGCATAGGCTGCGGCCGACCTCATGCCGTTCTCCGATAGATCGTGCGACCCGACAATTTGAGCCGAGGATGCGAGCCGATCAGGGATTCGGAATGACCTATATACAGCCACCCGCCGACGCGAATGAGATCGGTGAAGCGATCGACGAGTCTCGCCTTGGTCGGCGGATCGAAGTAAATCATCACGTTACGGCAAAAGATGGCATCGAACGGCCCGCGCACGGGCCAGTCGTTCATCAGGTTCAGGCGACCGAACGTAATCAGCGAACAGACGCTGCGATCGATAGCGACTTTGTCGTCGCCCTCGACTTTCGACAGCGCGCTACGGTATTTAGTCGGGACCGCGTCGACTGACACGGTCGAAAAGACGCCGAGCGAAGCGCGCCGCAGCACGTCGGTGTCGATATCGGTGGCAAGAATGCGCACGTCGCGATTGGCGACGTTCTTGATTTCAGCGTTGAGGATAAGCGCAATCGTGTGCGGTTCCTCGCCGCTCGAGCAGCCCGCCGACCACACCCGCAGCCGTCCGCCGGTCTGATGGGTCGCAACAAATGGTGCGACGACATGCGACGTGAAATGCTCGAAGTGATGTTGTTCGCGGAAGAACTTTGTATGATTCGTCGACAGCGCATTGATGAATAATTCGAGCTCCTCGTCGGAATTCTCTGCCAGGTGTTTCCTATAGTCCTCGAATGTCGACATTCCGAGCGTGCGCAATCGGCGCGACAGACGCCCATAGACGAGATTCTTCTTTGCCTCGGGCAAAGTGATGCCGGCATGCTCATAGGCGATTTTCGCAAGAGCGCGAAAATCCGCGTCGAAAAACGCGAACTCGCGCTGCGGCTCCGGAAGCGAAAGCGAAAGCGGCGCAGCTGTGACTGCTGGACGAACGAGCGCCATTAAAATTCTTTCCAGTCGGGTTCTTGCTTGAATGCGGTCGCGACCATGGCCTGCATGCGGCCGACCGGCCCTTTCCAAGCCTCGTCCTTGCCCTTCGTCGCCGGCTTCGGGGACGATTTCGCGGCGACTTTCGCAGGAGCAACTTTCTGCCGAACTGCTTGCGCGTTGTTCATCGCCAGCGCGCCTTTGCCGTTAGTCGTTGCATGGCCCGCCTCCTGGCCCCTGTGGTGGGCCGCCTCGATCTGCACGTAGGGTGCGAGCTTGAACGAAGCAACGCGCTCCTGCATCGCTGCGGACTGATGCTCCAGCGTTTTCGCCGACGCAGCATTTTCCTCGACCAGCGCCGAGTTTTGCTGCGTGACTTCATCCATTTGAGCGATCGCCTTGTTGATCTGCTCCAGACCCTCGGCCTGCTCCGCGCTCGCCGTCGCAATGTCGGCGACGATGGCGACGACCTGCTTGATCGAGCCGACGATTTCGTTAAGCGAGTTGCCCGCCTGATTGACCAGTTCGACTCCCTCCTTGACCTGGCCCGAGCTATTGGTGATCAAATCCTTGATGTCCTTTGCAGCTTGCGAGGAGCGCTGCGCCAGGCTGCGCACCTCGGACGCCACCACGGCAAAGCCGCGTCCGGCATCGCCGGCGCGCGCCGCCTCGACCGCCGCATTGAGCGCCAACAGATTGGTCTGCCGCGCGATCTCGTCGATGACGCCGATAATGTCGGCGATCTTGCGCGAGGAGTCCTCGATCCGCGCCATCGCTTTGACCGCGTCGGCAACCACGACCCCGCCACGGTCGGCAACCGCGTGAGAGTCCGACGTCAGTTGATTGGCGTGCCGCGCGTTCTCGGCATTCTTTTTCACCGTCGCGGAAATCTGTTCCATCGACGCCGAAGTCTGTTCGAGGCTGGCGGCCTGCTCCTCGGTGCGCTGCGACAAATCGGTTGTGCTGGCCGAAATCTCGGCCGCCGCGTTGTTGACCTCGCGCGACGATACGCCGACTTCGGCGATGAATTTCGCGAAGTTGCCGCACAACTCGTCCATCGCGTGCGACAGCTTGAGCATGAAGCCCTGTTTGCCCTCAAGCCCGACCCGTTGCGTAAGGTCGCCGGCGACGGCCGCTTTGACGACGCGGTCGACCTCATCTTGAATGACCAATTCTGCGGTCTCGTTGCGCCACTCGACCATGGTGCCGGCGCGCTTGCCGTCGGCGGCAAAGACCGGAACCGCGATGAGATGAAAGTGCTGGCCGCCGATCTTGAGATGCACTTCGTGCGGACCGGTCAGGCCGTCTACGATTTTCCGTTGGTGCGCCGGATTTTTATGGAACAGGTCCATCGACCGCCCGATCAGACGGCTGCTGTCGAACTGCGGCAGATCTTTGTGCAGTTCCCCTTCTACCGCGTGAAACATGTCGTTCATGGCAGTATTCATGTAGATGATATTGGAGCCGGCGTCGGCGATCATGACGTTCGATTTGGCGCAATCGAGCGCCGAACGGACCCGCAAATTGCTGGCAGCCGTCGCCAGCGCTTCCGTTTCCATCTTCTTCTTCTCGACTGCGCCGTCGCGAAAGAACAACACGGCCTTTGCCATCTGACCGACTTCGTCACCACGGTTGGCGCCCGGCACGGCGGTTTCGAGATTCCCCGCGGTCAAGCTGTTCATCACGTCGCACAAAGCGATCACAGGCCGCGAAATACCGCGGCCGATAAACCTCGCGATCATGCCGCCCAACAGCAGCGCGACGCCCGCAACCACGAGGCAGCCGAGCAGTGCCCAAAGTATGGTGGCGCTCGCCCCTTCCTTGATGCCGCGGAGCCTGTCCAATTGGGTGTCGGTGAGGCGCTTAAGCATCGCATCGGCTGCAGCGGAGGCCTTGACCAAGCCTTCATTGGAGAGCTGGTCGATATCGATGGAGACCTTCACGACGTCGTGGAAATGTTTCACATAGACCGGCAGATCCGCGGCAAAGGTCCGAATCAACTCGGCGCGCTCTGCATTTTTGTTGACGTCGCTCATCCGGGAGAGCGCGGTCGAAAGGGCCGCAGCGCTGTCATCGAATGATGCGACGGATTTTGGCTCGCCAAACAAATAATAGCGGAGCGCATAGACTTGCATCAGCATCAACTGTTCCACGGCGCGAGCGGCATGGGGCACCGCCGCCACATCTTCGTCTTTGACCGCACCTTCAAAAGCCAACGTTAATTTCGTTCGCATGTCCGCTGACAACGGCACCATGACGTCGTTGATGATGCGCTTCTTCTCCGGGATCAATTTGGTCATTTGATCGATGGCGACGAGATACTGGGCGATCAGATCGCTGATCTTGACACCCGCCTGCTTGCTCTCGGGCAATATCGCGTTGCTGACAAAGTCGTCGATGTCCTGCTTGGCCGCCGCACCCTGTTCGCGCGCGTTCTTGGCGTCGCGGTCGTCGGCCGAGACACGATAGGCTTTCATGTCAAATCGCGTGGCTTCGAGCTTGGCCGCCGCGCGCTGCGCATTTATGGCATTCGTCGAAATCGTCGAATATGTATCGAAGCTTGACCGGATGATTGTGAACCCCACAACCGCCGTCGCCGCAACCGTCAACAGCAAGGCGAGCACGATGGCGAAGCCGGCGCCGATGCGAGTGCCAATTTTGAGGTTCTCATTCAACTTGCCGAGCGCGCGCATAGTGTCGTACCCTTCTTTAATTAGTTCTTTTGTCAGTTCACTTGGCCGGGCCGGAGCGACGGATCGTTGTCCGACATTTGCTCGGATGCGAGTAGATTTGACAGATCGATCAGCGCGATCATGAAGTCTTCGAGCGTAACCAGCCCGGCGAGGAAAGTGACACGTGCAGATCTCGCGATCTGCGGTACCGACTGGATATTGGAAACTTCGACGGAAACGATATCCAAAACCCGGTCGGCGAGCATGCCGACCAGGCGATTATCGACGCTCACGATGATGACGACGTGCATCGGGCTCGCCTCGGTCTTGCCTTGTCCGAAACGGCAACGAAGGTCGATGATGGGCACCATGACTCCGCGCAGATTGAGCACACCGCGGATGTATTCCGGCTGGCGCGGCAGGTGGGTGACGTCCGACCAGCCCTTGATCTCGCGCACCGACATGATGTCGACGCCATATTGGTCATTGCCGATTGCGAAGCTGATGAATTGCATTCCGCCGGCCGACGCCGCTTCGATCGATCGCCGGCCGCTCGCGGCATTTTCTTCTGCAAGGGGTGATTGCACGCTCGTCACGATCCCGTCCCAAAGTGATTTTTCGAGGCGATCTCGGCTAGACGCCCGCGCACCGACGGCACGCGTCGTAAATTTGCCGTGAAAGGCTTACCAACCGGTACAGAATGAAAGCGTCGAGGCGCCGCGCTGCGGCAATTAACTTATACTAGGATAAGGGGCGCGGCTGCTGGAGGGACTTCCGCCGGGCCTGCGGAAAAAAACGAGAGCTGACCCCGCCGCAATCGTGTCGCGCAATGCCTTAAGCGATAGTTGCACGCACCGGCCCCGGAACACAGATACTTGCCAGTACGACGGTTGATGCGTCGGTCCGCAGCGATGCGTGCGGCAACGATCATCGGGGATGCCCCTTGCAGGTGTATGAAGAGCCGGCGTTCATCGGCACGCCGCACCAGCATTTACCCTATACTGGATTAGCAGCACAGCTTAAGACTGCACGCGATTTAATTCGCTCTTTGCCATTGCACACTATCAAAGGGCTCCGGAAATAGTCCAAGAGCAAAAGCATGTCCAGAATGGCATTATCGAACCCACCGGCCGAGGCCGCCGAACCGGGTCGAATAAAGCTTCTGATCATCGAGGACGACAATGTCCACCGCATGATCATCAGACGATTCGCCGTTGCATTGGGATTTGACGTCGCTGAGGCCAGCAGCTACGAGCGCGCGATCACGCTGTTCGATGAGGGTCAGTTCGACTGCATCACGCTCGATCTCTCGATCGAATCGCACACCGGGATCGAAGTGCTTCGCTATCTTTGGGGTATTGGCCGCAAAATTCCCGTCCTCATCATCAGCGGCGCCGACCAGACAAAACGCGCGGAAACGGCGCTCTACGCCGAATCAATGAAGTTTGACATCCTTCACGTCGTAAGAAAGCCTTTGGATCTAAAAGCGCTTCAGGAGGCGCTGCGGCAATTGAAGGCGTTTATCGAACTGAGCGCCGGGGCATCTCTCTAGAATATCAGGAGCGCTCGGCGTCGGTTCGCGCCAGCAGGGTGACATCGACGACTACCTTTATTTTCGAGAAGCCGGCTTCCAGCACACCGAGCCGCGCATTCAGCGCCACTACATTTAAGCCGGCATTATCAAACTCGATCTCTTCGGCCAGCATCGAGGGTCGGCGCCAAAAGGACATCTTGCTAGAGCCGGGCCGCATATCGCGCATGACTTTCATTTGATCGTGGGATTAAATGGAACGCGGCCTAATTCGGCCTAGCAGAACCCATAGGAACCAGGTCATGCGATACGTCTTTGGGGAAAGCGTGCTTGTGGCCATCTATCTTGGCGCCGTCGCGACGGCGCCAGCCTTTGCCATGACATGCACGGACCGCCAACAGGTCTGTTTCGCTTACTGCGTGAAGAACTACAATAATGCGCCGCCATGCAGAGCGACCTGCGGTCAGCTGCTCGCGACATGCATGTCAACGGGGTGCTGGGACAGCAAAGTCACGGCGCGGCAGTGCGGCATTACCAAACAATAGCGACTCGCCGCCTACGCACGATCAATATGCCGTTCTATTGATCTCGCCCGAGCCGGTGACATACCAGCGCTCGCTAATAAAAGGCTTTCCGGCAAGCCGATCGGCGAGCCAGTCGGCGACCAGGATCTGCGGAAACGGACCGAGATTGGCTGCGGGCACATTGCCGACGGAATGCCGCGATTCCTGGTACACCACCATCTGCTTCGGTCCCTTGAGCGCCGCTATCAGGCGTTCGGAATGTTCGAGCGGGCTTAATTCTTCCGCCTCGCCGGCGACGCAAAGATAGGGCACGCGAATTTTATCGGCATGGCCGTGCCAAGTGATGGTTTTGCGGAATTCGTCGAACTCGTGCTCGTCGGTGATGCCAGACATGTACATGAACCGCTTCTTGAATGTTGGCGAAGCCTCCTGAAAAATGGTTTGTCCAGCGGGCTCATGGCAGACCGACATCACCGCGCAGGCCTTTATGCGCGGCTCGTTGCCGGTGAGCACGGTACTGAACAGCGAGCCGAAGCTTGTTCCGGCAACGCCGATGCGCGCAGCGTCGAGCTCAGACCGGGAGGCGATCCAGTCGACCAGGGCCGGTCCCGCGGCCATCCAGTTTTCCATGCTGAAGTGAAGTCCGATCATCGGCGCCTCATATTGGCCCGGCCCGTCGATCGCCAGCACCGCCATGCCGCGATTGAGGAACTTGTCGCCGTAAAGCGCGACCTGGATTTCTTTGTAACTGTCCATACCGGGGACCGCGATCACTACCGGCAGGCGGCCGCCGGCATGACCCGGCGGCAGATGCAGCCAGGCCGGGATCGCCTTGTCCTTGAACGGCACCCACACCGCCTCGACGTGATGATCGGCAAGCGCCGCATATTTGGCGTAGCATTCGCGCTTCTTGTTGTTGTAGGCAACGTTGGTCTCGTCGTTCTCATCATAAGGCCATTGCGCCGCACCCCAGTGCACCGCGGCCATGAAAAAATTATCGCGCGCGGTGACCTTGCGATCCGCCTGCGCGGCCGCATTGGCCTTGGCCTCGCGGCGCCGCGCGACGACGGCAAAGGCGGGACCGATATCGGCCATCTTCTTCACCCGCTCGCGGATGCCGGCGAAATCGGCATTGGCCTCGATACCGCACGGCGCATGGATATAAAGCGAGCGCGGCTGATCCCAGTCGATGCCGTTGGCTCGGATGATATTGTCGATGAGCCAGCGTTGCTCATCGAAACGGCGCACCTGAGGCGCGCCGCGCCGGTCGAGGATGGGGGGGAAGGCTTGCTGCGGGCGGGTCATCGGGCTTCCTCCAGTGCCGGGCGGGCACGTTCCGTCATTAGCCGCCGGGCGTTGTCGGACATTATCTCCGCGGCTGGTGCCTGGTTGTCAACGAGGCTCGGAGCGCCCGCGTAGACGACACTCGCGCGCCGACCGGCATTCGTGACAGCGGCGCGCGTTTGATCCATGTCAATGCCCCACGTATCGAAAGTCTAAGAATGGCGGGTCGGAAATGCCGGGGCTGCCCGCGTTCCTCGATTCAAAATCTGTCGCATTAAATCTCAGAAGAAGACCATGCATGCGATGCAGAGTTCGAGCATGAACGCCGAGGGAGTGCGCAGCCCAACATTGTTTGAATTGCGCGGAATTTCAAAGGAATTTCCCGGCGTCAAAGCGCTCGACGACGTGTCTTTCGAAATTCGTGCCGGCGAGGTGCATACGCTTGTCGGCGAGAACGGCGCCGGCAAATCGACCTTGATGAAGGTGCTTTGCGGCGCCTATCGCGCCGATCGCGGTTCCTTTTTCCACCATGGTCGGCAAGTGGCCATCGCCGACCCCGTCGACGCACGCAAATTCGGCATTGCCGTCATATTCCAAGAATTTACGCTCGTTCCCTATCTCGATATTGCCAAAAACATATTCCTTGGCCGTGAAATCCGCGGGCCGCTCCCCGGGCTCGTCGATCAGCGTCGGATTCATGCCGAGGCAAAACGCGTACTCGACGCGATCGGATTCGACATCAACCCCTATATCCAGGTGCACAAGCTCGGCGTCGCGCAGCAGCAGATGGTCGAGATCGCCAAAGCCTTGTCGCAGGACGCCCGCATCCTGGTCATGGACGAACCGACGGCGGCGCTTTCCGATCGCGAAACCGAACTGCTGTTCACGATGATCGGCCGGCTGAAAACGAACGGCGTCGCGATCGTCTACATATCGCATCGGCTGGCCGAAGTGTTCGCGCTCGCCGACCGCATCACGGTGCTGCGCGACGGGCGTAAGGTCGCCACCGTCTTGCCGGCTGAGACGACGCCGGATCAACTGGTCGCGCTCATGGTGGGTCGATCGGTCGATACCACTTACGCTCGGCCGCCACGTCCGCATGCCGGCAAGGTGGTGCTCGAAGTCAAGGGCCTCGGCGCGCCGAGCGGCATTGCCAATATCAATCTCACGGTGCGCGCCGGCGAAATTGTCGGGTTGAGCGGCCTGGTCGGGTCCGGCCGGACCGAGGTTGCGAGAGCCATCTTCGGCGCCGACCGCATTAGCTCAGGCGAGATTCGGCTGTTCGGTGAGCGCATCACTGGCTCAACGCAGGACTCCACGAGCCGTGGCATGGCGCTGATCCCGGAGAACCGCAAGACGCAAGGTCTCGCGCTCGCCCGTTCGGTGGGTGACAACGTCATTTTGGCCGGGCTACGCAAATTATTTCCGTCAGGCATCTTCGCGCCGGGGAAAGCGATCCAGGCCGCGCGCGCGATCATCGCCAAGCTGCGCATCGCGACACCCAGCGTGCACCGTGCCGTCGGCACGCTTTCCGGAGGCAATCAGCAAAAGGTCGTCATCGGCAAATGGCTCAATGCGCGGGCGCGATTCTTCATCTTTGACGAGCCGACGCGTGGCATCGACGTCGGCGCCAAGGCCGAGATTTTCCGACTGCTCGACAGACTGGTGCATGACGGCGCTGCTGTGCTGATGATCAGTTCGGAACAGATCGAAATCGTGCATGTTTGCGACCGTGCCTATGTCATGCGCAGCGGACGCATCGTCGGCGAGCTCGCCCGCGACGAACTCACGGAGGCCAATATCGTCGGTCTGGCTGTGCACCGATGAGCGTCCGAACCGCAATGCCGAACTTGCTGGCGCGCGTTCCCGGAGTGGCGATCGCACTGATCGTTCTTTGCACCGTGTTCGGCTTAGTGAGTGCAAGATTCGCGACGCCAACCAATATCGCCAACATTCTGGTTCAGTCGACCATTCTATTGCTGTTGGCGCTCCCGATGACGCTCATCATCATGACCGAGGGGCTCGATTTATCGATCGGCGCCGTGTTGACCTTTGCCTCCATCATACTCGCCGTCATCGTTATCGCGACCGGATCTTTCGCCCTTGCTTTGTCGGCGGCCCTGGCGGCGGGATTGTGCTTCGGTCTGGCCAATGGCGTCCTCATCAGCGTCCTAGGCATTCCGCCGTTCATAACGACGCTCGGCACGCTCGGCATTGCCCAGGGCTTATCGCTCTTGGTCACTGACGGACAGAGCGTCGTCGGTATTCCGCGATCGATCGAAAGTATCTATTCGGGACGCTTGGCCGGCATTCCCTTGCCTATCCTTATCGCGGCGCTCGCATACGCCGTCACTCATATTTTGCTCTATCACACGCGTTTCGGGACTTACATCTTCGCGCTCGGTGGCAACCGGGAGGCGCTGAAAATAGCCGGAATCTCGGTTCGCGGAATGCTGATCGGAGTCTATCTGTTCGGCGGCTTGATGGCCGGCTTCGCGGCATTGCTGATGACGGCGCGGCTTAATTCCGCCCATCCGACGGCCGGCGTCGGCATGGAATTCGACGCCATAGCCGCCGTCGCGGTCGGCGGCACCTCGTTCGAGCGCGGCAACGGTTGGCTATTCGGCACGCTTCTCGGTGTGCTTGCCGTCGGCGTGTTGCGCAACGGCCTCAATCTTCTCGCAGTACCTTCATCCGCGCAGGTCGCGTCGATCGGCGCGCTTGTCATTGTCGCATTGTTCATCGACGGGCTGCGAAGCGAACCATGAACGATGACGCCATGAACAAGAATACTAAGGGCGACGTAGACATTGCCGTGCGGTCGCGACTCGCATTTTCCAGTAACGCCATGCAGGCGCTTTATCGACTGCTGGCGGCGACCTTGTTATGCGCAGTCCTGGCAAGCCTTAGCGATGTGTTCTTGACCGAGAACAACATCCTCAACGTGCTTCGCCAGACGGCGCTTTTGTTTCTGATGGCATCGGGCCTGACGCTCGTCATCCTGACCGCCGGGCTCGATCTATCGGTCGGTGCCAATATCGCGTTGTCGGCATGCCTCTCGGCTAGCGTAATGAAGGCCACCGGCTCGGCCTCGCTCGGCGTCGCGACCGGTATCGGCTGCGGCACTTTCATCGGCCTCGCCAATGGCGTGCTGGTGACTGCGCTGCGCATCCCTTCGTTCATTGCCACCTACGGCGTGATGTGGATGCTGACCGGCCTGACCTATTTCTACATGGGCGGTGAAACCATTCACGGCTTCCCACCGGCGTTCCGCCAGCTCGGCAGCGGCTATCTGCTCGGCATCCCCATGCCGGTCTACGTGATGGTGTTGTTCCTGGCGATCGGAACGTTTTTCGCGCAGCGCACCATCTGGGGCCAGCAAGTTTATGCCATCGGCGCAAATCCAGTCGCGGCGCGGCTCTCCGGCGTGCCGGTGCACTCGCGACTAGTGCTGGTCTACACGGTGAGTGGAGCGATGGCGGGGCTTGCCTCGCTAATCATTCTCGCACGCATCAACTCGGCGGAAGGAGACATCGGCGAAAATCTCACGCTACCCGCCATCGCCGCTGTCCTGGTCGGCGGCACGTCACTGTTCGGCGGCTCCGGCACGGTAATGGGAACGCTAATCGGCGCGCTGATTCTCACTCTGGTCCTCAATGGCATGAATCTTTTACAGATCAACGCCTCCTGGCAGCCGCTGGTTACCGGCGTGATCGTTCTAGTGGCGGTGTGGATCAGCACGCTGACGCGCCAGAGCGGCGAATAGGTTTGCGATAGCCGAACTAAATTGTTCAACATGTAAAAACGGGAGCGAAAAATGAGATATCTTGCAATTGGCCTGACGGCGGCGGTGATGTTTGCCGCGGGGGCGGGGCTTGCCGCCAACGAAACGATCGCGGTTTTTACCAAAAATCTGACCAATCCGTATTTCCAAGCGGTACGCGTCGGCGCCGAAGCCGCGGCCAAGACGCTCGGCGTGAAGGTCGATCAATATATCCCGACGAAGCCGGACAGTATCCCCGAGCAACTGTCTCAGGTCGAAGACGTAATCGTGAAAAAGCCGGATGCGATTGTCTTCATCCCGGTCGACTACAAGGCACTCGTTCCCGCGGTCGAAAAGATCAATGCCGCCGGCATCCCGGTCGTCAACATCACCGACCGTTCGGCCGGCGGCGATTTCGTGTCGTTTGTCGGAGCCGATGATTACGGCATAGGTCTCGCCACCGCGACCGACTTACTCAAAGCCATGGGCGGCAAGGGCAACGTGATCATTCTCGAGGGCGTTAAGGGTGCGCTCAGCAACACGGACCGGGTACGCGGGTTCAACGACGCGCTCAAGGAATTCCCCAACGTCAAGCTTCTGGCTTCGCAGCCGGCGAACTATCAGCGCCTGCAGGCGCTGCAAGTCATGGAAAATCTGATGCAATCCTTCCCGACCATTGACGGCGTCATGGCCGCCAACGATCCAATGGCGGTCGGCGCGATCGAGGCGCTCGAAGGCGCCAACCGCAAGGCTCTGGTGGTCGGAATCAATGGCAGCAAAGAAGCTGTCGAGTTGATCAAATCAGGCAAGCTCCTGGCAAGCGGCGATTTCAACGGCTTCATCCAGGGCTGTATCGGCGTGGAGATAGCAGTGCGCAACTTGCGTAAGCAACCCACGCCGCGGGAGCTGATCCTCAAGCCGGCCGTCATCGATACGACGAACTTCTCGTCCTATGAGACGCCGGTCGAGGCACGTACTTGCCCCACTTTGGACCAAGTCGCTTCTCCGTAGGCGCGCCAAGCGGCGCGACCAGTCGCAATTTTCCAAGTCTTGCGTTCCTTTTGCTCCCCCGCGGCACTCCGCGGGGGAGGAAACGCGTTTCAAAACCCTCCCGCGCTGAATTGGAATCGCTGGGTGACGTCATAGGGCTGCTTGACGATCGGATAGGCATAATTGACCCGGATCGGCCCGAACATCGAATCCCAGATCAGGCCGGCGCCGAGGGAGGAACGGACGGCGCGCGAATTGGCGATCTGCTGCGCCGGCGAAAGCGTGGTCGCCATGCTCGAAACGGTCGAAGCGCCAGTCGCCCAAAGGCTGCCGNNGAGAACAAGGCCACTTTCAGCTGTGCGTCCGGCGGAATGAACGGCACCGGGGACTGCAGTTCAGCCGAGGTGGTCCAATAGGCATTGCCACCGAGATTATCCATAGTGGTGCCGGGCGTTATGTCGCGCGGGCCGAATCCCTCAGGCGCGAAACCGCGCACCAGCTGCGGACCGCCGAAGAAGCCGTCGAGCAGCGGCAATTGCTGGCCTCCCCACGGCGTCACATAACCGCCTTGCGCGTGCACCATGCCGACGACATCGCCGACGATCGAGTGGTAATAGCGCAAGTCATCGGTGGCTTTCGCGAATTGGGCGGCACCGCCGAGGCCTGCAAATTCATTGTTGGTCTGAACGCGAACGCCGCTTGTTGGATTCTTGGCGTTATCGAGCGTGGAGTAAATGACGCTATTACCAATCGATGACACCCAGTACGCGCCCGTTGCCGCCGCTTGTTGGATCGGTAGCGACGCGGTGCCGAGCGCGGGATCGAGCGAGAGGCCTTGATTGTAGATCGCGTAGTTCCAGCCGACCGTGAGGTTCTCGGTGAGCGTCGTACCGACGGCAAATTTCGTGCCGTAGAGACTGGTGTTGAAAGACTGATTGCTGTTGGCAAAGGTTTCGCGGCCGAACAGGTCAACGCCGGCGGAGACATGCTGGCCAAGGACCCAGGGATCGGTGAAACCGAGTTCGAAGCCACGGGCATATTGGCCGTAGGTTACCGAAGCCTTGGCGATGTCGCCGCTGCCCAAGAAGTTCTTGTCGTCAATGCTGATGGAAGCGAGCCAGCCGTCGGTGGTGGAATAGCCGCCAGAAACGTAGAAATTTCCGGTCGATTGCTCCTCGACTGCGACGTCGAGCACGATTCGATCCGGCGCCGAGCCCGGCTGCGGGGTGATTTTCACCGTTTTGAAGTAACCGAGCGCCTTCAAGTGGCGCTCGCCGCGGTCGAGCAGTGCGCGGTTATACGCATCGCCTTCGGCGAAATCGAATTCGCGGCGGATCACGTCGTCGCGTGTCTTGGTATTGCCGTGGATTTCGATACGCTCGACGTAGACGCGTTTGCCCTGTTGGATTGTGTAGACGACGTCGATGAGGCGGTCGTGGGGATGACGTTCGCTGCGGAACGAGACGCTCCCAAACGGTTCGCCGGCCTTGGCGATTGCAATCGCTAGATTCTCGACCGTCTTGTCCACGGCATCGGCGTCGAACAGATCGCCGGCCTGCGTATGCACGATTCGAGGCAACGCCGTCGCGTCGACACTCTTAAGTCCCGATTCGATGGCGACTTTGCCGAGGTGATAGGGTGGGCCCTCATCGATCTTGAACGTGACAACGACGCCCTTGTTGACGGCATCATAGGCCGCTGCGGACGAAACCCGAGCATCGGCGTAGCCATGAGCAAGATAGAAGCGACGCAAGAGATCGCGGTCGTTCTCGATGCGGTCGGCATCGAAGGTGTCGTTGTCTAGAACAAAGCTCAAGACATTGGTCACTCCGGTTTTAGCCACGGCTTTGAGCTTGGCGGCCGAAAACGCGGTGTTGCCGGTGAACAGGATTTGCCGAACCGCGAGCTTGCCGCCTTCCTTGATCTCGAACACGAGATTCACGCTGCTGCTGTTGTCGCCCTTCTTGCTGTTGATCATCTTCGGCGCAACGCGCACATCGAAATAACCGCGCTGACGATAAAGATCGACGATGTAGACGACATCACCTTGGACCAAAGCGCGCGATAGCGGGCCGCCGGTCTTGGATTGCAGGCCACTTTTAAGATCCTCGTCTTTAAGCTTCTTATTGCCTTCGAATGCGATAGCGCCGATGGTCGGATTTTCGGCGACCATAACCAGGACGCGGTCGCCCTCGTGCGCAATCTTCACGTCCTGGAACAGGCCGGTGGCATAAAGGCGCTTGAGCGCAGCGTCGAGCGCGGCAGCGTCGAAGTGACCGCCGGGCGTGGCCTGGAAGTAGGATCGGATCATATCGGAGCCGATGTGCCGATTGCCGTTAACCGTGATCGCGGAATCGGTGGCCTTGGAATCCGCAGTGTCCGCCGCGACGCCCGATGCGCAAGCAGCGATGACAAAAAGGCCCGTGAGGATACCGGCTATCCCCCGGCGACGCATGGCGCGGCTCCCCGATCAACCGGCCACTAGATCAGCTGAGCGGCAGGGCGGGACCGTGTCAGATTTTGTCGAAATCTGAGGTATTGTTGGGGCGGTTGCCATAATTGTCGACGAGCAACTGTTTACGAAGCCCCGACGCGCCCCTCATTAAGCTCTGATTCATACAATCTGGAGATCACGACTCGGATTAAACGGCGACTAGTCGAATCGAGCTAAGCTCCAAACAATGGCAATCGCCCCATAAATCCGCATGCCGTCGAATATATACCGCAACAATTTCCGAATTCTGCGCCTCGTCGCGTTCGGCCTCATCACGCTGTCGGTTTTAGCGGTGGGGCTTACGATTTGGGGCCTGCGTACGGATGCAATTCGGGAGGCCGACAACGATACCGGCAATATTGCCGCGGTGCTCAGCGAGCAACTCGCCCAATCAATCCAATCGGTCGATATCGTTCTAACCGACATTCGAGACCGGACAGAAGCGCAAAGCGCATCCGCGCAAGATGAATTCGATCAAGAAATACGAAGTTATGATTTCAACCGGCTGCTGACCGAACGATTAGATCGCCTGTCTCAAGCCGGCTTTATTGCGCTCATAGATAAGGACGGACAGGTCGCAACCACAACGCAACGTTGGCCTACGCCAAAAATGGACGTAGCCGACCGCGACTACTTCCAGCACTTCAAGAATACAAACGATAGCGGCATCTTTATCAGCAACCTTCTTACCAGCCGCGTTTCGGGAGAGCGAACGATCTTTATCAGTAAACGTATTAGAACCGCTAATAATGATTTTCTTGGCGTAGTTTTGATCGGGTTACGTCTCTCCTATTTCGAGAACATTTATAATTCGATCACCCCATTGCGCAATCAATCGTTCGTCCTCTTGCACCCCGACGGGACGATACTCATCCGCTACCCGGACACGATAGACCGCGCTAATCGGAAAATGCCGGAGGGATCGCCGTGGTACCAATTAGTCGCCGCGGGTGGCGGACACTATCGATCGCCCGGATATTTCGACGGTGTGCCACGCCTTGTGGCCGTGCAGCCGTTACATGAGTATCCGTTGGTCATCAATGTCGCCGGGTCGGAAGCCGCCGCGCTGGCGAATTGGTACCGCCGGGCGACCTTAATCGGCATCGGCACCATACTTGCATTGATATGCTCTATGTTCCTGCTCAGACTCTTGAGCGAACAATTTCACCGTCTTGTCTCGTCCGAAGCCGCGCTCGCTGAACGTGAGATAAGTCTAGCCGAAAAAACGTGGGAGCTACAGAGCGCGAATGCCCACATCGACGCCGCATTACAGAATATGTCGCAAGGCCTGTGCATGTTCGATGCCAACGGGCGACTCGTTCTATGCAACGAACGCTACATTCGTATGTACAATCTTTCCGCTGACGTGATTAAGCCTGGCTGCACGCTGCTTGAGATGCTTGAATACCGCAAAGACTGCGGTAGTTTTATGGACGATCCGGCGGAATATGATCTCAAACTGAGGATGGCAGCGCGCAACAGAGAGAAGCTGAATTTCACCGTCGAGCTGCAAGACGGACGCGTTATTGAAGTGGTCAACCAACCCATAGCCGATGGCGGCTGGGTCGCCACTCACGAGGAAATTACTGAGCGAAAGCGGTCCGAGGCCAAGATCGCACATCTTGCGCATCATGACGCCCTTACTGGCCTGCCGAACCGTGCGGCATTTAACGAATGCTTTGCAACGACGCTCGAGCGAGCGAAAGGATTGGGCGAACAGTTTGCACTCGCTTGTTTGGACCTTGATCGATTCAAACACGTAAACGATCTATTCGGTCATGCGGTCGGCGACGCTCTTCTGTGCGAGGTGGCAAGGCGTCTAAAAGCTGCAGTCGGCAGCGCCTTTCTAGCGCGCATCGGCGGCGACGAGTTCACAGTCATCGTTACGGGAACCCAAGTACTTGATGCGACCGCGCGTTTGGCCGAGCGGATCGTTACGGCGCTGGGCGATGCCATCCTGCTCGATGGGCGAAAATTGACGGCAAACGCCTGCGTGGGAGTGGCGGTTTACCCGAACGACGCGAGCGACGGCGAGAAGCTGATTTGCAACGCCGACGCGGCGCTCTATCGCGCCAAGGCAGAAGGCCCCGGCTCTTATCGGTTTTTCGAACCCGAGATGGATCGCCAGTTGCGCGATAATCGTGAGATCCAACATGACCTCACCTCGGCCCTTGAAAAGGGTGAATTTCATCTAGCCTATCAACCGGAAGCCCTGATTGACGGCACGATTACCGGCTTCGAGGCTTTGGTCCGCTGGCAGCACCCGACTCGCGGCCCGATCCCGCCGTCAACGTTCATACCGCTCGCCGAAGACGGCGGCTCGATCATACCGCTCGGGGAGTGGATCCTTCGCGCGGCTTGCCGCGAGGCAGCCTCATGGAAGTCGGAGGTTCTTCTCGCGGTGAATTTATCTCCGGCGCAGTTCCGTCACGGCGACTTGCCTGGGCTTGTGCACACGGTTTTGCTCGAGACCGGCTTGTCACCATCTCGACTTGAACTTGAGATCACCGAGAGCGTTTTGATCGATGATTTCGGTCGAGCCCAGACTGTCCTGCGACGTCTGAAGACGCTTGGCGTTAAAATTGTGATGGACGATTTTGGCACAGGATATTCGTCCCTGTCATACCTACAGTCTTTCCCTTTCGATAAAATCAAGGTCGACCGTTCCTTCGTATCCGATCTAGACACCAATAATAACAACGCCGCAATCGTTCGCGCCGTCATCACGTTGGCGCAGAGTCTCAATCTCCCCGTGTTGGCCGAGGGCGTCGAAACCGAAGCCCAACGCCTCATCCTGAGTCAGGAAGGCTGCGATCAAATTCAAGGTTATTTGATTGGCAAGCCGCTGCCCATCCAGCATTACGATGCCATCGTCAATACGCCGCAAATGAAAAAAGAGATGGGCAATAATAAAGTTGACGACGTTACCCGCTCGCTGGCGCACTCACCCAATCGGACAAGGCCGGCACGCAAGGCACTCCGCGCGTAAAAAGCGCGGCCGACGGTTCAAGCCGCTCCGTCATCAGACGAAATAGCCGAGCCACGACCAGTAAGTCATGCCAAAGATCAGCAAAAGGATGTAACCGAAGATCGCAAGAAGCGCTCCCACACGGGTAAAATCACGAACTTCGAAGGTCTCGGTGCCCAACGCAATCATGTGGTGTGGGCCACTGACCGGCAGCACAAAGCCGAAGCTTGCCACAAATCCAAGCAACAGCGTAATTCCCGCCACGTCGATGCCCTGGCCGTGAACATTTTGAAGAACGGCAATAACGACAGGAATCATCGTCGAGACCAATGCCGGTGCGCTGTTGAAACCCAGATGGATCACGATCATGAACAGCGAGATCGCTGCGAAAATTACGAACCCGGAAGCGTATTGCAGGCCTAATCCGCCCACCACATAATTCGTCATCCATCCGGCGGCTTTCATTTTGAGCAGTGCGGTCCCCAGGCTGACACCGATCGCCGTCAATACGATCACGCCCCAAGCAATTCGCTTTTGCGTTGATTTCCACTCCAAAATGTTGATGCCGGGCAGAAACATCAGCGCCACCGCGGCGGCCGTCGTCGAGGACGTATCCAAGTGATGAAGCTCCCCTTCGGTCACCCAGGAGCCGAGAAGGATAATCAGAATCGCCGCCAGCTTCTTTTCTGGTACGGTCATCGCTCCCAACGCCTGCACTGATCCTTGGATCGCTTCCTGGCCGCCGGGGAAATGCTCGATTTCTGGCCGCATTACTTTAATCATGATGAAATAGAGCGCGACCGTCATGATGGCTGCGAATGGCGCGGCGGCGACAAACCATTGAAGCCAAGTGACTGTAACGTGCAGCAATTTTTCCATAAAACCAGCGGTGATCAGATTGGCCGCCGCGCCGGTCTTCACGCCCATGATCGAGATCGTTGCCGATTGACTGACCGCAATCATCAACATCCCGGAGAACTTACTTCGCCTCTCCAGTCCGAGCGCGGCGACGATACCCAATATGATCGGAGCAAGGCAGCCGACGCGCGCCGTCGTCGATGGCAGGACAAAGCTGAGCGCGACCTGCGCCACAATGACGCCGACCAGAATTCGGCGCGGGCTGCTGCCGATCTTCGACAGGATGTTCAGCGCAATGCGCTTGTCTAGGCCGGTCACTTCCATAGCCTCCGCAACGAACAGCGCCAAGGCAATGAGCACGACGCCGGGGTTGGTAAAACCATCCATTGCGAGAGACATCGCAGCGCTGGTTCCCAGGATCTGGTCCGGCTTGGCAATGTCCGGCGCCAGTCCCAGCAGCAACGCCAAAAGACTGGCAATCACAAACGCGCTGACCGAATAATCGATCGCCTCCGTAACCCAGACGATCACGGCGAACAAAAATATGCCCAATGTATTTTGCCCGGCAATCGGCAGGCCGTCGGCATGCGGCAGCAATACGACGCTGGTGAGAACGGCTACTGCGATCCACAGTCCCCAGGTTTTTCTGTATGACCTCGACTTTGGCGGCGGCAAAGGGTCGACAGGCATGGTGGCCATGCGACTTTCCCCCAAGAAACCGAACGAGCGAAGCTGCCCCGGACGTTTAATCGTCAATTCCAATTCTTGAAGATGGCTGATCTTATAGCCCGCCTATTCGCGGCAGACGATGCCGTCCTGTTGCGAAATGAAATAAAGCACTTCGAGGGCGCAGGTCGCGGGAGCGACCACCTGTAGACTATGCGCATGCAGCGGGATTCGGACTAATCTGAGATTGCGGATCTCCTCGCGGAGCAGGTCGGTGTGCTCTTCTTTGGTGATCACGCTGGCCTTTGGATAAATTGCCAGCACTGGGGCGGTGATTTTCGCAAGATAGGGTTGCGCATTGACCGACGAGACAAAGCGGAACAGTTCGACCAGGACCTCGGTGTCCGATTTACCCATTTCGTCGAGCGTCCAATTCAGGAGCGCCGGATCGGCATCCGCCGGAAATCGGCGGCCGGCATTGGAGGCCTCCAGCCAGCCTCTCGAGCCGAGAGCACGTAGCGCCTCGACCCGGTTTGGATAACCGCCCAACGAACTCATCTTGTCTTCTTCCGNNTCTCCGTCATCGCGACCGGCGACGAGATGATACTGAGGCTGCGGACGCGTGCGGCACATTCGGCGGCAAAAGCCATGCCGAGCGTGCCGGCCGAGGATTCGCCGCAATAGTGGACCCGTTCGACGCCGAGATGATCCAGGAGGTCGATGAAATCGCCGACCAGCGATTTGAGATTGAAGCCGGTCGTGAGATCGAACTCTTTGCTCGATTGACCGAGCCCCCTCAAATCCATCCGAATGACTTTGTAGAACCGGCTTAGATAAGGAACCCACGCCCGCCAGAATTTGGAAGACCTGGCATAACCGTGCTGAAGCAGGATGTAGGGAGCGTCTTTCCAAGGATCGGTGAAATCGTCCAGTTCGAAGTGAAGCGCCGGGTCATTTTTACGTTGCAACAGGGGCATTTCTGTCCTCCTCAGGCTGCAACGAGCCGGGCCGCCAATTTATCACCGGTTGCTCGCGTGCCGAGTTTGCCGCCCACGTCCGGCGTCACGTCGCCCGCGCCGATTGCCGCGTCCACGGCCGCCTCGATCGCGGCGGCGGCGGCTTCACAGGCACGATTATCCTTGGTTCGGCCGAGCCAATCCAGCAGCAGTGCCGCCGACAGGATCAGCGAGAACGGATTGGCGATATCACGCCCGGCGATATCCGGCGCCGATCCATGGGCCGCTTGCGCCATTGCATACCGGCTGCCGGCATTCAGTGAGCCGCCGAGGCCGAGGCTGCCGGACAGCTCCGCCGTTAAATCCGACAGGATGTCGCCATACATATTGGACGTAACGATTACGTCGAACCGCTGTGGCTTGCGCACGACATGGGCCATCATTGCATCGACGATAACGTCGTCGACCGCAATTTCCGGAAACTCCTTCGCCACTTTGCGGCATTCCTCGTTAAACATGCCGTCGCCGAGCTTCATCACGTTGGCCTTGTGCACGATCGTGACGTGGCGACGCCGACGCCGCGCCAGTTCGAATGCGGCGCGAGCGATCCGCTCACAGCACAGCCGCGTGATGCGACGTAACGACACGACGACATCGTGGGTGATCAGCATTTCGCTGCTGCCGGACTCGACGTTGCGATCGGCGTAAAAGCCTTCGGTGTTCTCCCGCACGACGACGAGATCGAATTCGCCGACCGGCCCGGACACGCCGCGATAGGTGCGCGCCGGCCTGATATTCGCGAACAGGTCAAGCCGCCGGCGAAAGAACGCGGAAGGATTGATCTCGCCGCGCAATGGGTCCTGGAAGTCCAGCGTCGCGGTCGGACCGAGCACAATACCGTCGGCGTCCTGCGCCGCCTGTTGCAGCTCAGGGCGCACCGTCGTGCCGTGGCGCTTGAGACTGGCATGGCCGACGAGCTCTTCCGCGAAAGTAAGGCCCAGATCGAAGCGCTGGGACGCGGCGCGCATTACGGTGACCGTCGCGGCGGTGATTTCCGGACCGATGCCGTCACCCGGGAGTACCAATATTTTCATCACGACGTCCCTCGTTAGTTACGGTTAAATTCTGCTGGGCGCCACCGCACGGCACAACAAAACGCGGCCGGTCCGAAAGGAGGCAGCCGATGCCAATCGCGTCGACGCTCCGATTGTCCCGCTGAACGCCCTGCCGCCTGCTCTGCCCTGCTGTCCGCGGCAGGACCGAGCCGACGCGATAATTCTCGTAGCCTCGCGTTATCGCTCCCAATCGCTAGTCCACCTTCAACGGGCACATTCTTGCTTGCTTGGTCATTTGATACCGAGGCCGGCAGACGCCCGTCCAATATATCTTTTCAGGGCCTGTGATACTCTGTACGTATCAGGGGATGGAACTGCGACACATACGTGCGTTTATCGCTGTCGCCGAAGAGCGTCATTTTCGTCGCGCCGCCGAGCGGCTCGGCATGGCCCAACCGCCCTTGTCGATGCAGATCAAGGCGCTGGAGCGCGAGCTCGGCACATTACTGTTGCGACGAACCCGGCGGTCGGTCGAACTCACGGAATCTGGTAAATTGGTTTTACACGAGTGCCGCCGCATCGTCGCCGATGTCGAGCGCACAGTCGCCGTCGCCGAACGCGCCGAACGCGGTGAACAGGGCCATTTGGAAATCGGCTTTACGGGCTCGTCGGCATTCAACCCATTCGTGCCCCGCGCCATTCGAACCTTCCGTTCGAGATTTCCATTTGTCGAACTGTCATTGGCGGAGCACAACACGCTGGCGCTGGTGGAGGCGGTCCGCTCGAACGCGCTCGACGCCGCTTTTATCCGTCCTCCGATCGAAACCGCCGATGACATCACGATCGAAACCGTGTTGGAAGAAGACCTGCTGGTCGCCTTACCGGCGGCACATCCGCTGGCCCGTGAAAGAGCGCTCGATATCGCCGCGCTCAGCCATGAAACATTCCTGATGCGGCCGAGACATATCGGCTCCGGACTGACCGACGGCATTATCGCCGCATTCCACGCCGCCGGCGTCAGCCCTACCCTTAGCCGTCATGCCGCACCGCAAATGAGTTCGGTTTTGAATTTGGTCGCCGCTGGACTCGGGGTTTCGATAGTGCCGTCGTCGATGCGACAGGTGCTGCCGACGGAGGTCGCATATCGGCCAATCAGCGGCCCGATCGTGCCGCGAGCCCCGCTGGCCATTGTCAGCCGGACGCGGAATGACTCCGCAGTTATCGCCAATTTCATCCAACTGGTTCGCGAGATGGCAAGCGCGCAGCAGAATGCGAGTGAGCGCAAATCGACGGCCAGAGGACTAACCTGACAAATCCGCTTGATGATATAACCGGACAGCGCCTCAAGACAGTCTCCTTCCCTTCCCGCTCTGGGCAGAGTTGAATTCCCGTCACCACCAACCGGATTAAGCCATGACTGCCAACGGCACGCGTGTTCAGGCTTCGCAGCTTGCGACCTTCATCGCCCACGCCTTCGTCGCGGCCGGCCTGCCGGCGGAGGATGCGCAGACCCTTGCCGAACTTATGGTCGAAGCCGATCTGCGCGGCAGCGATACTCACGGCGTAATCCGATTGCCGCTCTATGTGCGCCGCATTCGCGCCGGCGGTGTCAATGCCAAGCCGAATATCCGCGTGGTCACCGATCGGCCGTCGGCGGCGTTGATCGACGGCGACAACGGCATGGGCCACCTGGTGATGCGCCGCGCCGCCGATCTTGCGATCGAAAAGGCAAAAACGACCGGCATCGGCTGGGTCGGTGCTCGCATGAGCAATCATGCCGGCCCGGCCGCGCTCTATGTCACCATGCCGCTCAAGCACGACATGGTCGGGCTTTATTTCGCCGTCGGCAGCAACAACCATCTGCCACCGTGGGGCGGCAGCGAGAGCCTACTTGGTACCAATCCGATGGCGGTCGCCGTCCCGGCGCTCGACGAGCCACCGATTGTGCTCGACATGGCGCCGACGGTTGCGGCCTACGGCAAAGTCCGGCTCAAGGCGCAGCGCGGCGAGCAAATGCCGGTCGGCTGGATGATCGATCGCGAAGGCAAGCCGTTGACCGATCCGAAACGCGCCGACGAAGGCCAGCTGCTCCCGATTGGTGATTACAAGGGTTATGGGCTGAGCCTTATCATTGGGCTCCTTGCCGGCGCGCTCAACCGCGCGGCGCTCGGCCGCGACGTGATCGACTTCGTAAAGGAAACCGGCAAGGCCACCAATACCGGCCAGGCCATCGCCGCCCTAGCAGTCGAGACTTTCATGCCAGCCGGCGAATTCAAGCGCGCGGTCGATCAGGTGATCCGCGATATCCGCAACTCAAGGCGGTTGCCGGGCGTCGAGCGCATCTGGCTGCCCGGCGAGCAAAGCCACGCCAAATTGCTCGACCGCCGCGCCCACGGGGTGCCGATGCCGAAGAGCTTGCGTGACAGTCTGGACACCGTGGCGCGAGATCTTGCCATCGCGCCGTTGGCATAGCGCAAGCTTCGGGGTCTTGAGTTCGCCTCTAGCGCGCCTGCCATTGCGAAAAATACCGTCGGCTTGACCGCAACGGGAAAGTATAGAATAACAATCGAACAAACTGTCCATAATGCGGACAACGTCCCGATGGTCCGATCAGGTCCTATCAGAGCCGACAGCGCCGGCGCCGCGGATGACGCCGATCGCTCGGCAGTCAAGAGCCTGCGCAAAGCGCTTGCGGTTCTCAACGCCATCGCTGAAGCCGAACACCCGTTGGTCGTAGCGGATGTGGCAATCAAGGCCGGCGTCGCGCGGCCGACGGCGTATCGGTTGGTCCAGACCTTGGTCGCCGCGGGCTATGTTGCGCAGGACCCGCTCGATGGCCGACTGTCGATCGGATTTGCCGTGTTGCCGCTGGCATCGAGCCTGCTCGACCGCAATCGGATGCGGATCGAGGCACTGCCTCATCTCCACGCCCTCGCCAAGCGGACGGGCGAGCGCGCCAATCTCGGAATCCTATATCGCGATTGCGTCTTGTACATCGCAGGCGTCGAAAAACCTTCGCTTCCGACCATCTATTCCCGCTTCGGCAAGCACGCGCCGGCACATTGCTCGTCGCTCGGAAAGGCCATTCTGGCCTACCTGCCGGAGCCTGACGTCCGTGCGCTTTTGGGCCGCAAACCGCTCGAAGCGCATACCCCGAGCACCATTACCAACCGGGTCGCCTTCTTTAAGGAGCTCGCGGACACGCGCAAGCGCGGCTATGCGATCGATCGCGCCGAGCTCGTGCCGAAATCGTACTGCTTGGCCGCCCCGATCTTCGATGCAAACAATCGGCCGGTCGGAGCGATTGGGGTGAGCGGCCGCGAACTCGAACCGCTGATCAAGCACGAAGAACTGGTGCGTCAGACGGCGGAAGTAATTACCCATCACCTCATGTAACAAAGATCGGGAAGACCATGGAAAAGCTGATCATTACCGTCGCTTGCGATTCGCGAACCTCGTATCCGATCAACCACTATTGTCCGCCGCAGGAAGATATTGAAGCCGTCGCGCAGCAATATCTGGACGGCATCAGCGCCGGCGCCGCCATTGCGCATATTCACGGCATTCGCACGCTGGAAGAATCGATGCAGGCGGACGGCCGGCAGGTGTCGCGCATGAATCAAGAGGGCTGGAAACGTCTGAACGACGCGATTCTGTCCAAGAGCAGCCCAGTCATGCAGTTCGGCGTAGCGAGCGCGCGAATCGAGGAGAAGGTCAAGCTCATGGGGCTTAGCCCCGACATGATGGCGGTCGCCTTCAACGCGCATGACGAATATTTCAATCCCGACCCGCAGTTCCCGCCCAAGCGCATGATGGCGATCCATCCGGTGGAGGAACTGCTCGCTTATGCCAAGGCCGCCGACGAGCACAAGGTGAAGCTCGAAGTCGAATGCTTCCACACCGGCGCGTTCTGGAATCTCGAATTCATCCGCAAGCAAGGCTACCTGAAGGAAAAAGCCTATACCACGTTGTTTCTCGGCTGGCCCGGCGGCACCTGGACGCCGGCGACCGAAAAGGCGCTGATCTACATGGTCGATCACCTGCCGAAGAACTGCATCTGGAACGTGAGCGTCATGAATCCGCAGAAGCAGTGGGACTTGCTGTCGCTCGCGGTTTCGCTCGGCGGCCACGTCCGCGTAGGCTACGAGGACAATCCTTACATCGCGCCGGGCGAGCTTGCGAAGAACAATGCCGTCCTGGTCGAGCGAATGGTGAAGATCGCACAGGGGCTCGGACGCGACGTGGCGACGCCGAAGGAAGCCCGCCAGATCCTCGGGCTGGCGCGTTCCTAGAACAGTCAAGCCAGATCTCTCATCGGATCGGCTTGAATTCAGTCTGACGCAGGGACGGCACAAGACCGTCGCGCAACGGGAGGGACTCAATAATGAAAATCTGGGCAAGGGCGCTGTACGTCGTGACGTTTCTCGTCATGTGCACGTTGCCGTTCAATCCGCTGTTAAATCAGCGGTTCGTGGTGTTTCCTCTCAGCGCGATCTGCGTCACGCTCGGACTCATTGCCTTGTACGTGTGCACCCTTCCTGATGACACGGGATTTTCCGGCAAGGGAGACACCAAATGATCTTCTGGACCATTACCATTCTCGGACTCTATTTGGTGTCGATCCTCGTTGTCGGCGTTTACTCCGGTCACGGCGCCGGCAAAGACACTGAGTCGTTCTTCGTGGCCAACCGGCGTATCAATTGGCTGCAGGAATCCATGGCGGTATTTACCACGACGATTCCCGCTGCCGCCTTGGTCGGCACTATCGGCCTGTTCTATTCCGGCGGCGCCAATATGCTCGGCTATCTCATCAGCTATTCGTTCCTGATGCCGCTGACCTATTGGTATGTCGGGTCGCGGCTGCGCCGTCTCGGGCGGGCCAGAGGCTACCAGACGCAGGCCGTCTTCATCGGCGATTTCTATCAGAGCCGCTATCTGCGCTGGGCCGTTGCGCTGGCCGGCATTGCCTTTTCGATTCCGATTTTGATGACCAGCCCGGTGGCGCTGGGCTACTTGCTCAACCACTACACCGGCATTCCCTACGCCGCCGGCGTGTTACTGTTCATCGTCGTTGCCGCCGTGTACACCTTGAAGGGCGGTTTGCGCGCCGTTGCCAATACCGACATCTTTCACGGTGTGCTTCTTCTGCTGTTCCTCGTCGGCGTCATTGTCACGGTCGTATTGTATGCCGGCGGCATCGTCCGCGTGCTCGACACGCCCAAGGCCGTGGTATCGAGTTCCGGGCCGGGACTGGAGCTCTTTGTGGCCTGGATCTTCTATGTCGGCCTCGGCACCTGCGTGCAGCCGGATCGCGCTTTCCGGATGTTTGCCGTCCGCAACGAAAGTAATCTGCGCAACGGCGTTATCATCAGCGGCGCCATGGTGGGCCTCTCGGGCCTGAGCTTTCTCATCATTGCGCTTTCGGTGCACGCCTATGCGCCGGACATCAAGCAAACCGATACGACGCTCGCGACCGGACTGGAACTGGCCGCACCGTGGCTCATTCCATGGTTCGTGATGAATGCTTGGGGCGGCGGCATGTCCGCCTTCACTGCCGGCCTGCTTTCGGTCGCCAATATCTTCATCAAGGACATGTTCGAGCCGTGGTACCGGCGCCGCCACAATCTGGCGGCCGGGCCGGAATCCGACCGCCCGATCGTGTTCGCGGCGCGGATCTTTATCACTTGCATGATCGTCATAACCGCGGGCGTCAGTTTCTATCCGCCGCCGTTCATCTGGTCCTTGATCAACATCACCCTTGGCTCTCTGCTGCAATTCCTGCCGATGTTCGCGCTTGGATTCCTTTGGCGCCGGGTAACGTGGCTCGGCGCAGCGTCGGGCTGGACTGTGGGAGTGGCCTGCATGTTCCTGTGGTCGTTCGTCTTCAAGCCGCCGTTCGGACCGCTGGCCGGCGTCGATGCGCTCGCGGTAAACGCCGTCGTATTGATCCTCGTCTCGCTTCTGGTGCCGGAAGACCAGGCGCTCAAGGATCAGCGCGAAGTCTTGCGCAAATTGGCGACGTCAGATGTCGACTCGAAGCCGGCATTTTCCGCCGCGGGCCTGGCGAACTGAGAATAGATTCAGCCGTTTCGATTGCGGCAGTGCGGACGAGCCGGCGGTAAGGAGGACGAAGGCCTTGTTTCTTGGGAAAAACTCGACCGAGCAGATGGGCCTGGAAGAACTCACTTCCGCCTACCGGCTCATGGCGCTCAGTCGCCGCTTCGACGAACGGATGGGCGAACTGAACCGTCGCGGCGTGCCGGTGCCGCACTATCATTCGGGCATCGGACAGGAAGCCCTCATGGTCGCCGCGGTGATGCCGCTGCGGCGCACCGATCAGATGATTTACACCCATCGCGGCTATGGCCATCTGCTCGCCAAGGGCATCTCGCTGCGCGAAATCGTGCTCGATCTGTTCATGAAAGCCGGCGGCACCAACCAGGGGATGGGCGGGGTGATGCATGTCAACCGTCCCGATCTCGGCGTGCCGGGACGCGAAGGCGCCTTCGGCTCACGGTTCGCGATTGCCGCCGGTCTCGCATTGGCGGCGAAATTGGACGGCCGCGATGACGTCGCAGTGTGCTTCTACGGCGAAGCCGCCGGCGCACGGGGAATTCTCTACGAAGCGCTCAACATGGCGGTGCTGTGGAAACTGCCGGTGGTCTACATCGCCGAGCACAATGGCTGGTCGGTTTCCTCGCGGACCGAATGGCTCTACCCGGAGGGCAGCATGAGCCGGGTGTGGCGCGGCTTCGAAATTCCCGTCGAAGTCGTCGACGGCAATGACTCGGAGACGGTCTTTACCGCGGTATCGCGCGCGGTGTCTCACGCCCGCGCCGGAAACGGTCCGTCGGTGGTCGAAGGGCTCACCTACCGGATCGAACCACATATTTGGAAAGACAAGGCCGCTTACCAGCCGAGCGAAGAAATCGAGCTCTGGCGCGCGCGCGATCCGCTGTTGCGCGCGGCTAAGCGCTTGATCGAATTCGGCGCCGGCAAAGACGAGATCCAGTCGATCGAAAATTGGGCAGACGCAGAGGTCGAGCGTGCCTTCGCGGCGCTCGAGACCGCTCCCGACGCGACCTGGGACGATGCCCGGCGACAGATGGAGACCCAATGAGCACGACGAAACTCACCGGCCATGCGGCGCTCAATCGCGTCTTAGCTTCCGAACTGGCGGCCGATCGGCGGGCGCTGATCATGGGGGAGACCGTTCGCCTCGGCGGTTCCACCCGCACCGTATTGCGCGGCCTCTACGATCGGTTTGGGCCGAGACAAGTCATTGAAACGCCGGTGTCCGAGAATGGAATTTTCGGCGCCGCATTAGGGCTGGCGCTCTCCGGCTACCGCCCGATTGTCGAAATCTACACCGCCGATTTCCTGCTCGTGGTGGCCAACGAGATCATGGGGGACATCGCCAAATGGCGGCAGCAGCAGGCGCTCCCCGGGCCGCTGCCGATCGTCATCCGCGGCTGCACCGGCCCGGGCATGGAAGGAGCGCTCGGCTCCGAACATTCGCAGGCCATGGAGGGCTTCTTTCATCATGAACCGGGGCTGGTTATCGTCACTCCGGGGACGCCGCGCGATATGGCAGGGCTGCTGCGGGCCTCTCTGCGCAGCCCCGATCCGGTGATTTTCCTGGAGCATCGGCGCATTTATGAGATGACCGGCGAGGTCCCCGATGACGAAGGCTTCATGATCGAATTGGGCAGCGCTGAAATCGTTCACCCAGGAAATGACGTCACGCTGGTCGCCTGGAGCTGGATGCGAAGCGAAGCCGAGAACGCCGTGCGCGTCCTCGATCAAGAAGGGATTTCAGTTGAACTGATCGACCCACGAACGATTAGACCGATGGATCACGCCGCCATCGCCCGTTCCGTTGCGCGAACCGGCCGGCTTCTTGTCGTCGAGGAAGGCACCCGAACCGGCGGCGTCGCTCCGGAAGTGCTGGTGCGGGCCGTGGAAAGCGCGGCCAAGCCGATACGAATCGCACGGGTGACGACGCCCGACGTGATTCTGCCTTACAGCCCGACGCTCGAACTGCCGCTTTATCCGAACGCGAAGACGATCGCCGAGGCGGTTCGGCGGCTGGTTGCAAGCGATCGCTCGGCGGCGCCCGTCGCGGCGGCATAGGATGCGATATCGCCGCAGAGACCCAGCCGCGGTACGAATAATGACACGACAACAAAGGGAGGATAAAAAATGATCTCACGGAGAAAATTCTTTGGCGGCGCCGCGAGCGGCATCGTCTTCTGCTCTTGCGGCATGCACGCCGCTTTTGCACAGGCGCAGGCCCAGTCGCTCGCCTCGGCGCGGACCGGCGGCGGCGATAACGGCGACAACCCGGCGCTTAATTACAAACATCCCGACTTCGGCAAGAAGCACAAGCCGATTGTCATCGACGGCAAACGAATCAAGACGATCGACGTCCATGCGCACTGCTTTTTCCACGAGACCGTCGTGATGGCGGGACCCGGCGTTTCGGTGAACGCGGCGGTCAAGGGCGGCCCGCAATTCTACCTTTCGAACAGCGACACCGACGCGGTCAACTGGCGCTTGGGCAATATGGATGCCAAGGGCGTCGACATGGAAGTTCTGTCGATCAATCCGTTCTGGTACGGCAAGGACCGCGACGTCGCAATCGACATCGTCAATATCAACAACACCAAGCTCGCCGAACTCTGCGCCGCCCATCCGACACGATTCTCCGCCTTTTGCTCGGTCGCGCTGCAGTACCCCGACCTGGCGGTGCAGCAGCTGGAAAGCGCGATGAAATTGCCCGGCATCCGCGGCGCCGCTATCGGCGCCACGGTGCTGGGCGTGGACTTCTCCGATCCCAAATTTCACCCGGTTTGGGCCAAAGCGGAGGAGCTCGGCGCGGCGCTGTTTATCCACCCACAAAGCACGCCGCAGCTGGCGAGCCGATTCAAAGGCAATGGCTGGCTCGGAAACCTCGTCGGCAACCCGCTCGACACCACCATCGCTCTACAGCATTTGATCTTTGAAGGCACGCTCGACAAATATCCCGGCCTAAAAATCATTGCCGCGCATGGCGGCGGCTACTTGCCATCTTACGCTGCGCGTTCGGACCACGCCTGCTTCGTCTCGCCGGCCAACTGCAACCCGGACATTGTGTTGAAGAAAAAACCGACCGAATACCTCAATCAGCTCCATTTCGACGCGCTGGTCTTTTCCCCGGAGGGGCTGCGCCATCTGGTCGCCCAGGTTGGCGCCAGCCAGCTGTCAATTGGTACTGACAGCCCGATCCCCTGGGAAATCTATCCGGTCGAGCACATCATGAGAACCCCCGATCTGTCAGGGCCGCAACGCGCCGCCATTCTCGGTGACAATGCTGCGAAGCTCTTGAAGATCACCGATATTTAGCGCCCAAAGAAGGACGCCATTCACGCCGGCGTGGCGGAAATACGTGTTCGCCACGCCGATAACGGCCTCGTCATCGCGGAAGTCCGCCGGTAGCTCGCGCGGTAAACACCGACTCGATTTTCGTTTTCAAAGTCTGCGCATTGAACGGCTTGACGATGTAATTGTCTACGCCCGCTCGCCTCGCCGCAATGACGTTCTCAGTCTTGGACTCCGCCGTCACCATGATAAACGGCGTTCGCTTCAAGGCCGGATCGGCCCGCACCTGTTTGAGGAAGTCAAAACCGGTCATCGGCGTCATATTCCAATCGGAAATGACCAAGCCGTAGCGTCGGTCGCGCATCTTGGCGAGCGCGGTGGAGCCATCGCTAGCATCATCGACATCGACAAAGCCGAGTTGCCGCAACAAAGTCCGCAGAATATTGATCGTCGTGAAGGAATCATCGACAATAAGTGCGGGAACTGGCGAGGCTAACGTCATTGCTTGATTTCTTATACCCACCCTGCGCAAAACGTAGGTGGCCGAAAGTTGCCAATCAGACAAATGCGCGGATCATCCGCTTCGAACGGGACAACTTTAAATTATACCATTAGATATTGTATTTATATGAAAGTTAACGATCCCTAAAGAACTTTGCGGCGCGAAGGATGATGACGTTGGTATCGTCATCGCGGGAATCCGCTGCCCGGGCGCGTCGGGGGCCCGCATTTTTTCTGAATGGCCTCGTAAAGATCGACACCGCCGATGGTGTAAAATTTTGGCGGAATTTCCTGACTTTGCAGAGTTTCGTTTTCTGCGCGGCCAAGATCGAAGGTGATCTGCCGCTTGATGTACCAATTGCCGCGATCGTTTTTTGTGAGTGCTTCGCATGGAATCGTATTGATTTGGCCCGGCGGGCCAACCTGTCTCGCGGCGGCGGCCGGCACGTTCTCCGGTTTTTGATTCGCCGGCCTGGCGTCTGACGCCGGGGGCGCAGCCAAAACGGGCTTGGGCTGCCAACCTTGTTGCGCGGCGAAGGCGAGGATCCTGTCAGCGACGGCACGGCCTAGCCCGCGTGCCGAGGCTTCCACGTTAGGCGACAAACTCACGTCGGGCGCGCTTTTGGCGGCGATCACTGTACTGATCGCCGAGTCTGCAGCCGGCCCGGTAACGAGGGAGTCGGTCTGATGCCCGTTCGGCGTTTGCACTGAGAAGGCGAGTAATTGCTTCTCTGGGCCATCGGAGATTTGCGACAGCGTCATGTCGGCGACGACACTGCTGCCGGTGCCGAAGCCGACCGGGCCGCGCTCGGGACGCTTGCCCTGATCGACAGCGTGCAATTCGCCGGCGATGACCACGGCGCCACCCTTCGGCGCGGGCTCGTTCGGGTAGCCCGGCTGCGCATTGAGACCGGCGGCCCGCACGAGGGCGATAACGGTGGCGACAATCTCGTCATTCACCCTCCGGGCGGCGAGCGACTTGAGGACGTCGCTGGTCAAATCGCTGCCGAATCTTTTCTCCAGCCGCGCGTCGAGGTCGCGGTCGACGACCGCCAAGTCGGGAGGAAACCCAAGATCGTTGACGAGCACCGTCCGCGGCCGCGGCACTGTATCGCCGGCTGCCGCTTGCGTTTCCGGCGCGTTAGTCTGGGCACAGCCGACGGCGGCCAGCGCGATCAGACCGACGAAAAGATAGCTGCGGCAGGGACCGGACATCGCCGCAAGATTAGCACAAGCCCTTGACGTTGTACGAGTAACGCGCGAACGCCCCAATCGCCGCAAGCGATAACCGCGCCTTCCGTCACGCCGGCCAAGACGCTGGGCCATATCTCGGCTCCGCGTCTGCTCATCAGAACGATCCTGGAATGCGGGAAGGACCACCGCCACGACCAACCGTTGCGTGGTCAGATACTGCCAGAATCGTGACATTCCGATCTTCGCAAATTACCCCGCAGACGCCGTATCCACCCAAACAGAAGCGGCATCGACGTGTATCGTGTGCTCCGCGGGCGCAGCGGAAGTGCTACGCAGCGCCATGCCGCCGACAACGCCGACGCCGAACACGTAAAGCCAGCCATTCATGAAATCAAACAAATGTGAACTCGTCAGTGACGAGATCACGTTTTGGACTACCACCACAGCGCCGATCCAGGCCGCAAAACCCGTAGCACGGAAAAGGAAATAATGCGCGATCCACATCGCGAGCAGCAGCGCTGTCCCGAGCAGACCCAATTGTATGGCGACGCCCAGGATCTGATTGTGCGGATTGACCGAAACCACGCCGGCCGCGCCTGTCTTGCCGACCGCCGAACGGCGGAACTGTTCCGCGATAGAACCGGTGCCGTGACCTATCAGCGGGGCGTCGCGGACGAACAGCAGCGACTTCTCGAAGAATTCAATATGCTCGCCGATATCGGTCCCTTCGCCGGTCGCGCGGTAGGTCCGCACGTCTTCAACGGCGCTCGTTACGCGAAGCTGCAGATAGGACGAGGTCGTCCAGCTGACCGCGGCAAGAATGCATCCTGCAAAGCAGGCCATTAACGCTCCTTTCCACCGGAACTGCCGCCAGCCGAGCAATAGCGCGAGAAACGCCACGACGCCGATATCGATGCGGTTCATGGCAACGAACACCACGTTGGCGATGAAGAGCAGAGCCCCGCCGGCGAGTCCCAGAGCCAGCCACCAAGTCCGCTCCCGCAGTAAATCACAAACGCGCCAGATGAGAGCGAACGCGCAGATGATGCACACGGTGCTTTGGGAAATAGCGTCCTTTACCGGAATACCTCTGACTTGATGGGGGTTCAGCCACGACGGACCCACCAGCACCACCCACGATGCGAGCAGCAACGCCGCGCAGGATGCGAAAAACCCGTAGACGACCCACATGCCGTTTTCAGATCGCCGGAATTGCGCCAAAAGCAAAGGGATCGCCAGCAAGCGGTGAAACCCTTCAAGGCCCGCAAGACGCTCGGTCCAGCTGACACCGGCCCACAGCATGCCCAGCGCGGCGAGGAGCCACAGCAATACCGGCAGCGCGCCGGCGGCTGTCGTGAGCGCACGCCGGAGCATCGTGAGGTCCACGGTCGCAACGAATGTGAGAAGCCACACGACAAGGAGAATAGACGTCGCCGTCGTCGACCACGGCAGCGACGCAGCGACGGCAACAGCCGCCCAATCGGCAATTTGAGCGAGTCGAATGCGATCGAGCTTCATCGCGGGCGAGATAGCTTTTTTCGAAGGTGCGACAGCGGCTCCTATGGCAAGGCAAAGCTTAACCACCGAAAGCCAGACTATGCCACCTTAAAGAATGGCATTAATCGTAGCAACGAGTAACTCGCTTGAGGTAACCGATCCATTTCGGCTGATTCGCGATCAGCTATTTCTTCGCCCGGCAATGCTTTCAACTAACTGCGAAAGTGTGCGGCGTACACTGGCATCGGAGATTTTAGAGAATGCTTGCAACATTCTTACTGCGTAAGGTCCGGTGAGAAGATCAGTAACGAGCGGACTTTTCCGAGATATCGACGTGCCGTTTGCGCCGGCTTCAAGGAAGCGGCTAACCGGAACGTCAACGAGTTCCGCGACCACTAAAAGCCGTCCAGCAGCAATCCGGCTTGTACCGCTCTCGTATTTTTGAACTGTCTGAAAGCGCACGCCAATTGCGTTTGCGAGATCGGCCTGCGTCAATCCCTTGGCTATCCGAAAGATACGAATTCGCTTGCCAACAAGGCGGTCGATTTTAGTGGGTGATTTCGACATCCAGAACTTGCCCGTATTGCCAGAACTCCGCAATTAATAAGCACGATACCGGCAACAATCTATGTGCCGGAAGCACCAAGTTGTTTAAAGCGATATCACTCGTTGAGGTAGTGTATAGCCTAGTGACGCGCTGCAATAAACTGTGAGGAGAAGGCCGAATTATGGATTGTCTTTGCTTCTAGCCCTTCCCGTAATGGGGTGGGGAGGACCTGCCTAATTTTCGACTGAACCGGCGCCGCACTAAATTTGTTAACCATACTTGGATACCACGTCGGCGACAAATGGCACTATTAAGAGTTTCAAAAGGGGCGTTGCGTAGTCTGATCAAAATCGCAACCCTGCCGTGCAACAACGAATAAAAATCGTGCCAGTGTCATGACCGCCGCCTGCAGCTCCCTCATCGCCGAATTAGAAGAAGCGGTTCACAACGGCTCAGCAGACAGACGCGTTGAAACACTGCGACGGGTCACCGACCTATTTCTCGGTGAGGCCGATCGATTGAACGATGAGCAAATCGGAGTGTTCGACGACGTTCTGGGAGCGCTCATTCAACGAATTGAGACCAAGGCCGTCGCTGAGCTCAGTTCGCGCCTGGCACCGATCGATAACGCACCTATCGATGTCATACGGCGTCTCGCGCGACACGATGAAATCACGGTCGCAGGGCCCGTTCTCACGCAATCGTCACGTCTCACAGCAAGCGATCTTATTGAAGTTGCCAAGACGAAAAGCCAAAGCCATTTGCTAGCAATTTCCGGACGCGACCAGATCGACGAGACGGTGACCGATGTCTTGTTGAATCGCGGCAATCGGGAAGTTGCGAATCGGCTGGCAACCAATTCAGGGGCGCGCTTTTCGGAAGCGGGCTTCGAAACCCTCGTCAAGGCCGGCGAAACCGACGCGGTCCTGGCTGAGAAAATCGGGATTCGGCTGGACCTGCCAATACGGCTATTGCGGGAACTGTTGTTGAAAGCGACCGAGGCGGTACGATCCCGTCTGATTTCGCTGGCAAACCCAGAAGCTCATGATGCGATTAAACAGGTTCTTCTGTCAATTTCCAGTCAAGTCACGCAGGAGGCCACCGCGCCGCGCGACTTCGAGAAAGCGCTGCAATTCGTAGGTTCATTGCAAAACGACAACCAGTTGAACGAAACGGTTCTTTTGGAATTTGCGAAGGCAAAGCAATACGAGGAAATGGTCGTTGCGCTGTCGTTGCTGTGCAAATCGCCGATTGAAATAATCAAACCCCTGATGAAGAGCGCCAAAGGAAATGGATTACTTATCCCGTTCAAGGCTGCCGGACTCAAATGGGAAACGGCGAGCGTTATCTTAAAAAACAGGATCATGCGTCATTCAATATCGGAAGATGACCTTGCCCTGTACAAGGCAAATTTTATTGCATTATCAAGCGCCACGGCTCAGCGCACACTGCGGTTCTGGATCGTTCGGAATACTACTAAATCTGTTCATTAACGAAAATCTCTGGATTGCTTCCCATGATAGCTAATTGCGATATTGGTGAGACACCTGCTGGGTAGAATCTCATGAGCATTGAGAATCGAAAGAGTCGGCGCAGAATTGTGCAGCAGCCCGCACTGATACTCAATGGCGACGGATCGATATGTTGTTTGTGCATGATAGAGGACGTGTCTGCCACAGGCGCAAAACTCAAGCTGCAGACGCCTTATGAAGTGACAGACGAGTTTACACTGAAATTATCAAAAAACGGAAACGTGCATCGGAAATGCAAAGTCTCGTGGCGATCGAGAAATTCGATCGGCATTCATTTCATCGTCGCCCAAGCGACAAATACCGTTCGGTTCTAGATACGACGAAAACAGCGCTCGAAAATGTCAAGCCTGAGCATCCAGACGTGCGATCCGGCCCCGAAAAACAATCGAGTTCGTTGTCGCGGACTACTGATGTAGAGTAGCCTGGAAATCGGCAAATGTGTTACGCGGTAACACTTTTCTCGACAAGTTGTAGCGAAGCGGCGTCGGGGCATGAGCCGCCCCGGGGCGATCTGCGAGTTTTAGGGCTTGACGGCCCCTCCTTAATTCACGATCGCATTGTGCGGTAACTTAAGGGGCAGTTCTCTTCAGGGGTAACCGCACATGCATCTAGAAACCCGCGTGCTGGTGACCGGGGGAGCCGGATTCCTCGGCTCCCACCTGTGCGAGCGTTTGCTCAAGCAAGGCGCGAGCGTCATTTGCGTCGATAACTACTTTACCGGCACGCGACGCAATATCGACGGCTTGCTCGACCATCATCGCTTCGAATTGATCCGTCACGATGTGACATTCCCGCTCTATGTCGAAGTCGACCAGATCTACAATTTGGCGTGCCCGGCCTCGCCGATCCATTATCAGCACGATCCCGTCCAGACCACAAAGACCAGCGTTCACGGCGCTATCAATATGCTTGGGCTGGCGAAGCGCCTGCGCGCCAAGATTCTTCAGGCTTCGACCTCCGAAGTCTACGGCGACCCCAGCGTTCACCCGCAGACCGAAGGCTATTGGGGCCACGTCAACCCGATCGGCCCTCGCTCCTGTTACGATGAGGGCAAACGCTGCGCAGAAACGCTATTTTTCGATTATTGGCGCCAGCACAAATTACGCATCAAGGTGGCGCGGATTTTCAACACTTACGGTCCACGCATGCATCCGAACGACGGCCGGGTGGTATCGAACTTCATCGTGCAAGCATTGCTCGGGCGCGACATCACTATTTTCGGTGACGGCCTGCAAACGCGATCGTTTTGTTACGTCGACGATCTGATCGATGGCCTGACCCGGCTGATGAACACAGCCGACGAGATGACGGGCCCGGTCAATATCGGCAACCCGACGGAGTTTACAATGTTGGAGCTTGCCGCGCAGGTCATCGAACTTACCGGGTCGCGCTCGCGCATCGTGCATCGGCCCCGCCCGCAGGACGATCCACGACAACGCCGCCCGGACATTTCGAAGGCCGACGATTTGCTCGGCTGGGCGCCGCAGACTGCACTACGCGACGGCCTCATACGCACCATCGCCTATTTCGAAAATCTCTTGAAGGACGATGCCATTCGCCCATTCATCGCTCAGGAACAGAGCGCAGAAGCTTGATACCGAGTTCAGATGCCGCGCTTGATTTTCGTCAATCGGTATTTTTTCCCGGATCACTCAGCGACGAGTCAAATTCTTTCCGATCTCGCCGTCCACTTGTCCGGTAGCGGCCGCGACGTCCATATCGTCACCAGTAGGCAAATCTACGACGATCCCAAGGCGTCGTTGCCGGAGCATGAAATCGTCAATGGCGTGAACGTACATCGCGTCGCGTCGACCCGGTTTGGTCGCGGTGCCCTGGTCGGCCGCGGAATCGATTATCTGTCATTCTACAGGTCGGCCTACCATCGTCTCATCAATATAGCTCGGGTGGGCGATCTCGTCATTGCCAAAACCGACCCGCCGCTGACTTCCGTCGTCGCCATGGCGGCGACACGCCGCACAGGCGCTCGTTTGATCAATTGGTTGCAAGACATTTATCCGGAAACCGCCGTGGAGATCGGCGTACCCATGATGCGCGGTCCTGTCGCCGCGGGCCTTGCCGTTTTGCGCGATCGCTCCTTGCGGGCTGCAGCGGCGACCGTCGTCGTCGGCGAGCTTATGGGTCGCAAGGCCGTGGCGCTTGGCGGAGCGCCGGCGACGATCCATGTGATCCCGAATTGGTGCAATGACGAGAACATCAAGCCCGTCGCGCAGGCCGAAAATCCGTTGCGTCGGGCCTGGGAATTGGCGGACAAATTCGTCTTTGGCTATTCGGGCAATCTGGGGCGGGCGCACGAATTCGACACCGTCCTCGCTGCCGCCGAACGGCTGCGCCACGATCCGCGCCTTGTTTTCCTTATGATCGGAGGCGGCAAGCGGTTCGAGGAATTGGGTCGGATCGTTAAAGAGCGCCGCCTCGCTGGCTCATTCCGTTTTATGCCATACCAGGCGCGGACATTGCTGCCGTTCTCGCTCGGCGTCGCCGATGCGCATTGGCTGTCACTTCATCCGAAACTCGAAGGCCTCATTGTGCCCAGCAAATTCTACGGCATTGCCGCGGGCGGCAAGCCGATCGTTGTCATTGCCGACAAGAAAGGAGAACTAGGACAACTGGTGGCCCGATATGGCTGCGGATTTGCCATCGCGCCAGGCGATGCCGACGCACTGGTCGATGCTTTGCAGCGGTTGTTGCGCGAGCCCGAAACGGTCGCGGCAATGGGCGGGCGGGCGCGAGCGATGCTCGACGCGCGGTTCACCCGGCAAATGGGTCTGGAACGCTGGCGCAGCTTACTTGATCGACTGCTCGAACAGCGATTCAATCGACCGTAGGATTTGTATTTCCCCGAGACCGGCTGGACGCACGCAAAATGCCCCGAGTGATTTGATCTAGGTCAAAGCGCCCGTAGGGCGCTCGGGAGCAAGTTCGTCGCGCTCGCAACTAAGTAGCTTCTACGTTATAGGTTGCGTGTGGGGCGGCGCGATTACGGGGGTAACGCGTCGCCTTCCATTTTATGCGGCAGCGATATTGGCTGGATTCGGATCGGCCGCAGAGCGTCCTGTCAGGCGTTGTCGATCGGCAAATTCGCGGGCCTGTGCCTCCGGGGCCGTACCACGATCTGCAGCACCGGCTCGGGCAGAGGACAAATTCACAGAACAATAGAAAACGAGGCGCCGGAGCATCTCCGGCACCTCGTCGAAGACTTTGATCGGTACGACGGTCAGGGCGAACGGCGCATCTTCGGGAACAAGCCTGATCCGGATTTGATCCGGGACGATATCCGACCTTCCGAAAAGATTATACCCCATCAAAATGCTAGAGCGCCAATCGCTTCGGCTTGAAGCGATCGCGCTCTAGAAAGCCGAGACCGGTCTCACGACCAGTCGAAGATCAAGATCAAGCCGGGCAGGTATCCAAGCCCGAGCAGAACGCGAGCGTGAAGGCGCCTGCCTTCTCCTTCATCGTGCCCGCCGCGGCTTCCAGCGCCTCGTCGGAAACGTCGAAGGTGAGGATCTCTTCTTCCCTCTGGTCGATGTTGCTGTCAGTCATAGCCTTGTTCCTTTCGTTCGCCAGCGGCGCCGGCGGTCACCTGGCAGGACGAGAAATCGTTAAAAACACCCCCCCGCCTAGTGCCCATTAAATCATCGGCTGCGCACACTGTAAAGACTATCCGGCAGACCGGACAGGTGGCTGATTTATGACAGGAAACCGCTCAAATTCTGTGGCGTATTTGGCGGCCGAGATACCGGCTCCAGAATGGTCCCAACGGCGTGGTCCGCGGGCCCTTGATCTGGGGCAAGCCAACCGCCAGAAAGACCATCTGACGGCCCTTCAGGCGCCCCGCCGGCCATACGCCCCGGCGTGGAATACTGCTTCCACGGCTAAAGGGCGAGCAACGCGCGGGCGACAGCAGAGCGGCGGACGAGAGCAATTGCGGCCCGGCTACGGATGGCGGATTCGATCGGAGGGCAATCGGTGGATGCTTTTCATGAGCGCTTGATCGTTGGCGCGGCAACCATCGACGAACTCCTGTCGGACGGCTTCGAGCCATGCGCGAAACAGGCTCGTCCGGGCAGCGACGACGTTCTATTGGCCCGGCGGCTCGCGGCGTGGCGCCGGTCATCCGCCGCGGGCGACGACGCATTATTCAGCCGGCGGCTCGATCGGGATCGCTGGTCGGTCGCTTTGGTCCAGGAGCGGCTGGCAGCGGTCCGTCACCGTGCATCCGCAGCGCTGCCCGCCTGGCTTGGCGATGCCATCTGGATCGAGGCGGCCCTGCAAGGCCCGGCCAAGAACGCCCCATCGACGGATGCCGAACCGAGGGCCTCGGCCGGGCGACCCGAGCCGTGTGCATTCGAACAGCTGTATAGGCCGGTCGTCGAACAGGCGGAGGCGCTCGTGTGGGCCGGCCTCAACGCCGCGAGCCTGACCGCAAGCGCACGCGCCTGCCTCTGCCGTTCGCTGCTCATGGAACTGTCGGGGCTTTGTGTCGCGGCTATCTATGAGCGCTTTGCAAAATCGCGGAACGCCGAGGCAAACCCGGCCGATCCGACGACGCAGACCGCGCCGGTGGCGCGGCCAACAGACGACACCGGAAGCGCACGCTACGATCAATTCGTCGCCGACATGAAAGCGGGAGGCTTCCGGCGCTTGTTCGAGGACAAGCCGGTGCTGTTGCGGCTGATCGCTTGCCTGACGCGGCAATGGATCGACACCTCGCGCGAATTCGTATTGCGGCTTGACCGCGATCTGCCGGTCATCCGTCGCGAGCTACTCGGATCACCCGCCGAAAGCCGCGTGACCAGGATCGAAGGCGACCTCTCCGACCCCCACAATAACGGTCATTCGGTCCTGATCGTGAACTTCGAGGACGGGGCACGTATTGCATATAAGCCGAAGGATCTGCGGCTCGACGTCGCCTGGTACGAACTGGTCGCGCGGCTCAACCGCGCCGATCCTCCGGTCGACCTGAAGGCGCCGCGCGCGATCGCCCGGAACGGCTACGGCTGGACCGAATTCATCGAACACACCGAATGCGCGGATGCCAAAGGTTGCGATCGATTTTTTCAGCGCGCCGGTGCCTGGCTCGCGCTGCTGCACTGCTTCGCGGCGACCGATATGCATCAGGAGAACATGATCGCCGCCGGCGAACACCCGGTGCCGATCGATCTAGAGACGATCCTGCAGCCGAGCCCCGAGGAGCACAAGGCGAATGATCCGGAAGGCGAAGCCTTCGACGCCGCAATGGAGATCGTCGGCAACTCGGTCATGACGGTCGGTCTTCTGCCCGCCTATGGACGATCTGTCGACAATAATGTTTTCGCCATGGGTGGCATGATCGGTGGCATGACCGCCGACGGGAATTTAAGAACCGTCATCAAATGGAACGGGATCAATTCCGACGCGATGCGGCCGACGAAAGCGAAAGAGCAAAGCCCAATCACGCCAAATCTTCCGCACGTCGGTGGGCATTACGCGCGATTCACCGACCACGCAGAGCGTTTCGTCGCAGGTTTTGCAGATTACGCGGAATTCCTGCGGCGCCTGACAAGCTCCGAGACGCCGGCGGCTTTGTTCGAGAACTTTGCCGGCCTGCCGGTTCGCAAAATCATCCGCCCGACGCGATTCTATTACATGCTGCTGCAGCGTCTGAAAGATCACCGGACCATGGACGACGGCGCGATCTGGTCGGCCCAAGCCGACTTCGTCGCTAGGCTTTCGGAGTGGGACCAGGATGCCGATCCGCTCTGGCCGTTGCATCGCGCCGAACGCGCGGCGCTGCTCGGTCTGAACGTGCCGTATTTTATAACCCCGAGCGACGGCAACGCAATCTGCGACGCGACGGGCGTTTCGATCCGCACAGCGGCAACGGCTGGTCTCGACCGGGCCATAGCCCGTATGAAAACTTTCGATGCACAAGAGATCGCCTGGCAGATCGCGGTGATCGAGGAAAACACCCAACAGCTGCCGCCGGCTGCCGGCGCGGCGACGTTGCCGGCCGCTGCCAAAGAGCCGCGCCAGGACCACTTCGGCGGCAGCGCCATGGGCGCATCGACCAAGCGGATTTTTCTCGCCGAATCCGACCGGATCGCCGCCGAACTGTCGCATTATGCCATTCGGCGCGGACCGGGCGCAGCTTGGATCGGCCTCGACTGGCTTGGCGACGCGGAGGTTTTCCAGCTCGTTTGCCTCGGCCCGGATCTCTATAACGGCGCGACCGGCATCGCGCTTTTTCTCGCCGCCCATGCGGCGATGACCGGATCGGCGCCCTCAGGAGAGCTTGCGCTCGCCGCCCTGTCGCATCTGCGCAAGAATCTAAAAAGCCGCAACGCGGCACGCATGGCCCGTTCGCTCGGCATCGGCGGCGCCGTCGGCCTAGGCTCGATCGTCTATGCGCTCGCCGTCATGGCAAAGTGCCTTCACAACGACGGCTTGCTTGCTGACGCGCATGCGGCAGCGCGACTCTTCACCGATGAGCTCATCGCGGCGGACAAACAATTGGACGTCATGGGCGGCAGCGCCGGCGCGATCCTCGCCTTGCTGCGTCTGTACCGCGACAGCCAATCCGGCGAGGCGCTCGCGCGCGCTGTAAAGTGCGGCGAACACCTGTTGCGGCAACAACGAATCGGAACCGAGGGCCGCCGGAGCTGGGTCGGACAGGGCTCGGGCGCGCGGGGCTTGAACGGCATGTCGCACGGCGCGGCGGGCTTTGCTTATGCGCTCGCCGCGCTTTCGGCGGCAACGGGGCGTGAAGAATTTGGCCAAGCCGCAGCGGAATGTTTGGCGTTCGAGAATGCGAGCTTCGATGCCGCGCGGCATAACTGGCCGGATCTGCGCGGCGGCGGCGAACCACAATGGCCGTGCCAGTGGTGTCACGGCGCGCCCGGGATCGGGCTGGCGCGCCTCGCCACATCGAAACGCGGCGCGATGGATGCCAATTCTCTGAAATTCGATATCTGCAATGCTCTCGAAGCCGTTGAACACGGCTCGCCAATGCCGGTGGATACGCTCTGCTGCGGCACTCTCGGTGGCATCGAGTTCTTTTGCGAGGCGGCGACTGTGCTGCATCGTGGCGACCTGCGGGAACTTGCCGCGCGACGGCTTCAGGCGGTGCTGGCGCGTGCCGGCACTGCCGGCGATTACCGCTGGAACAGCGGTAAGCGGCAATTCAATCTGGGCTTGTTTCGCGGTCTCGCCGGCGTTGGCTACACGCTATTACGTCAAGCCGCGGACGCCGGCGCCGTTCCTCCCAACGTCGTAATCTGGGAATAGCCGGGCTTTTGCGCACCGCAAGAGTGAAAGGATTCACAGCTCGGTGCCACCGCACGAAACTGTTCAGTGTGAACCGTGCAATCTCGCGTTCCGCGTCTTAATCGTGATAGCGTGTCCCGGACAATGACGATCGACATCGTAAGGCGAGCATTCGTAGCCTCGCTCGGCACAGTGGCCGCCGCTTGGCCGCTCACCGTCCGCGCGCAACCGGCGCAACGGGTTCGGCATGTTGGAGTGCTGACGCCCTATAACGAGCAGGATACCGCCGCACGAGACGACGCGGATACTTTTATCCAGCAGTTCAAGCGCATAGGCTGGAACATCGGCCAAAATCTCGACCTTCAATACCGCGCGGCGGGAACCAAAGAGGAGCAGCTCCGGTCAGCCGCCTCGGAATTGGCGGGCCTGAAGCCGGAAGTGATCCTCGTCATGGGTTCGGCGGCGCTGAAGGCCATGCAAGCCAGCACCGACACGATCCCTATCGTCTTCGTGGGCGTGACCGACCCTGTGTACCAGGGTTTTGTAGCGAACCGGACGCATCCAGGCGGCAACGTCACCGGTTTCAGCGTTTTCGAATTCTCCCTCGGGGCGACATGGGTCCAATTGCTCGGGGACGTTTCGCCCGGGCTGCGCCGCGTCGCGGTCGTCTATCATCGTGAGACCACTCCTGGAGGCTGGTTGCCACTGATCCAATCGGCTGCGTCGCGCTCAAATCTCGAAGTGAGCGAGGCGCCGGTCCTCGACGATGTCGAGATCGACAACATCATCGCTGTGCTTAAAACAACGTCGGGCGGGGGCTTGATCGTTCTGCCAAGCGCATTCACTTTGGTGCATCGCCAACGCATCATCGATTTTGCCGCGCACTATCGGCTGCCGTCGATATATTGGGATAATCGCTTCGTCGATGACGGCGGCCTGATGTCCTATTCCTACAATCTGTACGAACAGGTCCGTCAAGGCGTCGCCTATGTCGACCGCATACTGAAAGGCGAGAAGGCAGGCGATTTGCCCGTCCAAGACACGACAAAATTCAATTTCGTCATCAACCTGAAAACGGCCAAAGCGCTCGGCCTCACGGTGCCGGGCTCGTTGCTCGGCCGCGCCGACGCGGTGGTCGAATAGCGGTACGTGGCATGGCTGCCGCGCGACGATCACGCGCTATTGCGGCTTCACGTCCGCGCAGGATGCGTTGACGACTGCCCTGAACATGTCGAAGGACTGCACCGTCACCGCGCATTTGGTCGACGCATCGGGTGTAACGGCAAGGATCTGGCCGGCCGCCACTGTCTGCTGCTTGCCGTTTATGTTGAGAATAACGCCCTCGTTTCCGGGTGAGCCGACCAAGCCAAGAGTCAAATGACCATTGGCGACAATCAGCGTTTGATTCGGATTGACGTTATAGCTGTTCTCCGAAGGCATGATCGCCTCCAGCGTCGCCTGAGCGCTTGCGAGTTTGGTTTGCAACGCACCGATTTGCGCGCTCTTGTCGTCGATCTCCCGCTTGAACTTCTGGCTCTCGGACTGGAGCTGTTCAATGGCGGCATCGCGTCCACCCAAGTCACGCGCGGACAAAAACCGGCCGTAGAGGTGGCCGCCGATCGTGATGCCGAGGAGAGCGATCAAACAGGCGGCGATCACGACGAAACGGCTTTCTCCCGTCGCAAGCAAGCGCTGTCGAAGACTGCTCCGGACCGAGCGGCCGCCACCCGTGCTATCGGTCACTTTGCTCCTCCGATCACTGTTTCTGTCTTACGTCGGCTTGGGTACTGACATCCGGTCCCGACGGACGCATCACCCCGGAGATTCGCGAAAGAATGGCTTGGACAGCGGGGAGGTCGAGCGGATTCACCGAGGCTGCCGTGTTATCCGTGGTCGGAGACGCCGGAGCAGCGCTCGTCGTCTTGTCGGAAGACGGCGGCGTCACTGCGCCCGACGTGCCGCCGGGCGGCTTGGGTGCGGCCGATCCGCCGGCGGCGGGTGGCGCCGAACCTGGCGGCATCGAACTTAGCGGCGTCGAAGCATTCGGCGTGGTCGCGCCGGTCGTCCCCGATGGCGGCGTCGCGGCCGGCGCCGGCGGATTATCGACATTACCGAGGATGATCGGCAGGCCGTCTTTGCCGCTACCAATGACCACGATTTTGGCATTGGGCGACAGCGCCAACTGCAGCGTCGCCTCAATGCCGCGCCAGCGCAGATAGGATTCCGAGATACCCTGGCTGACCGTCTTCTGGAACGCAGCAATACCGTCGGCCTCAATCTGTTTTCGCTTGGATTCTTCGGCTTCGCGCTCGACCCGGAATTTATACTCCTGGATCATGTAGTACTGCTCAGTCTGCCGATTGATGGCGGCCACGATATCCGCCGGCAACTCGATGCTCAGTACCAGCGTATCGAGAATTTGGATCGAGTCCTGGAGGAAGTCGTTGTAGTGCTTGGGGTCCGGCTGCTCCATGGCCTCAGGTTGGACCAATTTGTCGAGATTGGCGCCCAGGGTCCTTTGCGCGTTCTCGCGAATTTGTTTTTGAATCGCCTCCCGTGACGTGTAGACCTCCTGGGCCGTGTACTGGGAGATGACTTGGCGCGCTTGGCTGCCGATTTCGGGATTCACGACCGAGGCCATGTATCCCGGACCAATGAATTTGTGCAGCACGCCTACCGAATTATGCAAGAGCTGATACCGCACGCTGATCTGCGCGGTCACGTTCACGCCGTCTTTGGAAATGGCGTTGTAGGTCTGCGACGCCGACTGCAGCCGAAGGTCGTAAAGGTAGAGCTTGTCCCAAGGCCACACCAAGTGCAGGCCTTCCTCTCGCAACTCGCGGGGCGCGAGCACCGTGCCGCGGCCGACCCAGCACCAGCAATAAATGTCGACGCCGTTGAACCGCTTCCAAAGGACGCCGACCTGGCCGCTCGGAACGTTGATCACGATGTAGGGCCACAGCACGACCGTGGCCAGCATCGCCATCAGCAGCAACACGGTCACGCCCGGCAGATGGCGTCCGATCGAACGCCACCAGCTTCGCCGCGTCGGCGGCGGTGGTAGGTCATCAATGGACTCCGGGTACATCGTCATCTACCTTAACTCCACCGGCCCATCATCAGCCCATTGAACGCTGTTCGACAATACGGCCTTCGTCCATCCGGATCTTGCGGGCAGGCAAGTGCAGCTCGTCAAGATAGCGGTCGTCGTGCGTGATCACCACGATGGTGGCGCCAGCTTGCATCATTTCGGGCAGCAATTCGTCATAAAATTTGCGGCGGAATTCCGGGTCCTGTTCGGCCGTCCACTCGTCCAAAAGCATGATCGGGCGCTTTTCGAGCAGGCTCACGATGAGGGCGAGACGGCGGCGCTGGCCGCCCGACAGATCGAGCGTACGAAACTCGCCATTGGTCAGCGAAGTCTTGTCGGAAAGCCGAAATAGCGCGAGCAGGCGGGCGACCTCGGCCGGGTCAGCATCAGGTATGCCGTAAAGCCGCCGGAACAGATGATAGTCGAAGAAAATCGCCGACATCAGTCCGCGATATCTGTCGCGGGTGGCGTCGGTGATGAGCCTGCCGTCAAGCAGAACCTCGCCGGAATCGGGCGCATAAATTCCGGAGAGCACCCTCAGGAATGTCGATTTGCCCGAGCCGTTGCCGCCGGTAATGAAGACCAGCTCGCCGGCTTTCAGAGTGAAATCGATCGGCCCGATCTTAAACGCGATGTCGGAAAATTTGTCGACGTAACGGAATACCATATTGCGCATCTCGATGGTGTCGAAACGCTTCGGCGCCTCGAGCAACGGCGCGTCGGTCCGCGCCACACCCGACAAGGCGACCTCTAATTGCTGGATTCGGTATGCCGCCGCATTGGCGTTGAGCAGGATCGGTATCGATTGCACCAGACCAAAACACGCGCCGACAACGAACAACAGCGCGGTCGTGGCTTTCGCGACCGACGAACCGCCGAGCGTATCGCTGAGATTGGGGGCCACAAACACCACGGCACCGAGCAGGATGTACATCGAGATCTGCGACGTCACGATCATCCTGAAGGTTTCGGCCTGTGTGCGTATCTTGATATTGGCGGCGGTTTTCGACACGTCGCTCGCGTCGTCGTACAAATCGGCGCTCCGCGCATTGTTCAGCCGCACTTCCTTGAAACCGTCGAGGAAGTCGGTCAGCCGATCGAAAAACCGGCGTTCCCACCCCGCTGATTCAGCCTTTTGTGCGCTCAGACGGCGATTTTTCAGATGGAAGACCACGCCGGACGCCCCGACGATGACGACCGTCAAAGCGAAAGCCACAACGGACAAATAGGCGACGTAGATCGACACAAAGCAGACGAGGACCGCGCCCTGCACGGTAAAGCACAGCATATTGCTCGCTTGCGTCAGCACCGCGGTATCGCTGGTGATGGCCGCAACGATACGCGCACGTCCGATGCCTTCCAACTCCAGAAGCTCCGAATGCCTTATTTGATCCATAAGGCGCAGCCGGATTTTATGGATGATCGCCTCGATCTCGGCAGTGGCCGTGATGGTGACGTATTGCTGAGATTTCATGAACAAAAAGAGCGCGATCAAAAAAAGCATCGCCGCCCACAGCCCGGGCTTTTGTCCGTTGCCGGCGTCCTGCACTCCAGAGTTGATGGCCGCGAGAATCGACGCGTTGCTGATGCCGCCAACGCCGGACATGAAGATCAGCTTCGGCATCGAGCCGTGCATTTCGCGGCGAACGAGATCGATGAAGGACATGACTACGATGCCGCCCGTCTACAATATTACAATATAGCGCCGCCGGCAGAGCGGCGACTGCGTTCGTCCGCCACTGTCAGGCCGGCGATCTAGTCTCGTTGACGCCATTCGACGCGCCGCGATGGGCCGGTGACGAACAGCACAGGCAACACCACCAAGGGAGTAGTGAAAAGTGCGAACACGAATGTCCCCCAGAAGCCCATGCGACGATGCGTGCCGCAAAATCCCGTCAGCAGGCACACGATAATGTAGGCGAGGATGGCTACGGCCATGGGGCTCGAATTGGGGCTCGAATTGGCGCTCGGATCAGGGATCGGTCGCGTCGGTCGATGATTCTCACGCTTGGATAAGCCTGGTCCTCGTCGAGAGACCCAGGCACGCGAATGTCAGGAACTGGCCGCCGACGAAGATTGAGTTTTCTCAGCGCTCGACCGCGAGTCCCACTTTGCCTTCTGCGCCTTGACGAACTCACGATAGTCCGGCGGGTTGAAATCAAGCAGCGTTCCGCCCGACTCAAAGTGCTCAATGAACGCCTTGCCGATGGCGAAGGTAGCGCCAGCGGAGAGCGCCGGCATGACGAATGCGGACGCGAGCATGCCCAAAAGTGGCACCGTCTTGAGCGCACTGGCGGCGCCCATGCCGCTGGTCGCTGGGATCATGGTGCCGGCCAGAGCCGCAATTACCGCCTTGCCCCGGTTCGCGGAGAACTCCACGTCATAGATTTGCGAAAGCCGGCGCAGCATTTGCACCTGTAAGCCCCCAACCGCTAGGACATCGACCACCGGCAACGGCACCAGCCCGGCGACGCCGGACCATATGGCGAAGCGGTCGACCAGTTTCGACGCCACCTCACCGCGCTCTGCGGTCGGAGTCGACGCTATGGCTTCATCCTTCTCTGGGCTCAATGATGCAGGCGGTAGATCTGCCATGGCGTATCCTTTCGTCTCCCCGGGGCCGCACTCACCACGCCATCGAGCCTTCGCACTTGTTCGTCGGCTCGATCATTGCGCGCCAAATGAGCCTATCATGGTGGGGTGCCGGTGCCAAGCGCTTGCCGAGCGCGGCGTAAAGTCGGATCGGTCGTCAACACAACGTCATGACGATCGAATCAGCAGACCGACGGCGTGAATCATTGTTTAGAAATGGACCAGAGGTTAAGATGCTAATCGAGATCGGTCGGTATCCCCACAGCCCCACTCTGAAGCTTAGTTGTTCGAGCGCCTCGCTGACGGCGGAGATTCTGGTCGCGAGCACGATCGCACGCCGAAGAGAAGCGGCGCATAGGCTCTGAACTGGTCGCCGGCGGAATAGGCCGATGCCGCATCCGACGTGGTATCGGACAAATTGGGACCGGCCGGCTTTGTAAGGCGACCGTAGACATACAGCACCGCTAGCGAAAATGCTGCGCCATCGATCAAAGTCAGGATGCCGTATTGCGGCCAGATCTGAGTAAACAGAACGAGGGCACCCGCATTGCATTCGAGATATTGGCAACGATAAACAGGCTGACGAAGTGCTGCGGCCAGGCGAAATAAACCGGAACCAGGCGGAGAAGCTCGTTTTGAACGCTGTCAACCTAAAGTGAAGAAAGCCGACAAACAGCGCTGCAATTGGCAATAACGCAATCATCACATCGACCGTCGTCTGCGCAGTCGAATCTCCGGGCGCGGCACCCTGGGTGGGAGCGCGGAGGCCGGATACGCTATTCGAGCGATTTGCGAAAAGCGCGGAATGCTGGTGGCAATCAGTACCACGGCGATCGTCGCCATCGCTAGAAGCTACGGCCAAAGCACGTCGATGCCGCCGCATTTGAAAAAAGTGCTGCGGATGATCACGAGACAGTCGCACTTGCAGAACGGCAAAGTCGCACCACATGATGACTGACCAGTCAGTCATTGTATTCCTCGGTCAAAAAACGGTCCCCGGGCTCATGGCAGCAAACCATACCGCTCCCGCGAAAAAAGTGGCGCGCCGCAGCCGAGACCCCGCGCTGTCGCCCCGCGCGTCCCGACTGGAGACTGGCCGCCGCTCGCGCAAAGGGCGCAGCGCCGACCGGCGCGAGGCGATCCTTGCCGCAGCCCTCGATGAATTCTCCATGCGCGGCTTCGATGCCACACGGATCGACGACGTGGCCAAGCGCGCCGATGTCGCCAAGGGCACGATCTATCTTTATTTCCGCGACAAGGAGAGCCTATTCCAGGAGTTGATCCGCGCGATGCTCACTCCACTGATCGGCGCCATCGAGGCGCTGGGCGAGGTCGATATGCCGCTGCAGGTGCTCGCCGAGCGGTTCGTCGATCTGTTCGTGCGCGAGGTCTACGAGACCCGGCGCAGAGATGTGATCCGGCTGATACTCTCTGAAGGCCGTCGCTTCCCCAAGGTCGCGGAGTTTTATTATCGCGAAGTGCTCTCGCGGATGCTCAAGGCAGTGCGCGCGTTGCTGCGCCGCGCGCTCGAACGCGGCGAACTCGCCGACGATACGCTGATCCGCTTCCCGCAATTGCTGGTCGCGCCAGGCATCGTCGCTATCGTCTGGAACGGATTGTTCGATCGCTTTGAGCCGCTCGATGTACGCGCGATGATGGGCGCTAGTTGCGAGCGGCTATTCGCAGCGCGGAGGCCGACATGATGGCCCGTTTGCTTACCGCCGCGGCCGCTTGCGTGCTCCTGCTCTCGGCCTGCAACAAAAACGACAATACCTATCAGGGCTGGATCGAAGCCGATCTCATTTTCGTTGCCCCCGATGAAGTCGGCCGCGTGCAGACGCTTTCTGTGCGCGAAGGGGATACGGTCAAGACCGGCGAACCGTTGTTCACAGTGGACGACGACTTGCAGCAGGCCGATCTCGCTCAGGTTCGGGCCTCGCTGACAAATGCGCAGCAGACCTTTGATCGAGCGAGCCAGCTCGCCAAAAACGGTGCCGGGACGCAGAAGGATCTGGATGCCGCGGNNCTCCTCCCAGACCAGGCTCGCTCGCCGTAGCGTCTTTAGTCCCGTCGACGGCTCCGTCCAGCAAATCTATTTCCGCCCTGGCGAAATGGTGCCGGCCGGTCGGCCGGTGCTGGCTTTGCTGCCGCCCGGCAACGTCAAAGTGCGGTTTTTCGCGCCCGAAACATTGGTGCCGAACATCGCCTATGGTGATGTCGTCAGGATCGGCTGCGATGGCTGCGCCAGCGACCTTACCGCACGCGTGAGCTTCATCGCCCGGCAGTCCGAGTTCACGCCGCCGGTGATTTACAGTCTCGCGGAGCGCGCCAAGCTCGTCTTTCTGATCGAGGCGTTGCCGGAAAACCCGGGCGCATTGCGCGTCGGTCAGCCAGTCGACGTGACGGTGCCGCCGCAGCCGGCACCTCCGGTCCAAACGCAGCATCCGGAGGCGTCGCGATGAAAAATACGCGCGACGTGGCGCACAGTGGTACCCCAAACATCGTCATCGACGTCCAGGGTCTTACCAAATCGTTCGACGGCCGTGCGGTGGTCAGCGACCTCTCCATGCAGGTCAAGCGCGGCACCATTTACGGCTTCCTCGGGCCCAATGGCTCCGGCAAGACCACGACCATCCGCATGCTGTGCGGACTCTTGACGCCCGACGAAGGGACCGGCACCTGCCTCGGTTACGATATCCGCACCGAGACCGACAAGATCAAGTTGCAGATCGGCTACATGACGCAGCGTTTCAGCCTGTATGAGGATCTCTCGGTGCGCGAGAATATGGAGTTCATCGCGCGCATATACGGCATCGAAAAGCCGGTCGCTACCGCGCGCGCGGCGATCGAGCGGTTGGGCCTCTCCGGCCGCGAGCAGCAACTCGCCGGCGATCTGTCCGGCGGCTGGAAGCAACGGCTGGCGCTCGGCGCTTGCACGCTGCCTGGCCCGCAATTATTGCTGCTCGACGAGCCGACCGCAGGCGTCGATCCCAAGGCGCGGCGTGAATTCTGGAACGAGATTCACGGTCTCGCCGCTCATGGCCTTACTGTGCTGGTCACCACCCACTACATGGACGAGGCCGAGCGCTGTAACGAGATCGCGTATATTGCTTATGGCAAATTACTGGTGCACGGCACCGTCGAGCAGGTGATCGCGGCCTCGCATCTGACCACCTATGCGGTCAGCGCCGCGCACGGCGAGGGGCTGAGCCAACTCTCCGACGAACTCACCGGGCGACCGGGTGTGGACATGGTGGCGCAGTTTGGCACCAGCCTGCATGTCTCCGGCCGCGAGGCGGGCGCGCTCGATGCCGCGATCGCAGACTACCGCAAGCGCAAGGATCTGACCTGGAAGAGCGCCGAACCCTCGCTTGAGGACGTGTTCATCGACCTGATGGGCAAGTCGAAAGACAATTTCCAATGACCCATCTACTGCCTACGGATGCGCCGCGCCGCCTTAGCGGCAACGGATTCTTGCGCAGGACCCGGGGGATGCTGCTGAAGGAATTCATCCAGCTGCGGCGCGATCGCGTCTCCTTCGCCATGATCATCATGATTCCACTCGTTCAGCTCATTTTGTTCGGCTATGCAATCAACACCAATCCGCGGAATTTGCCGACCGCCGTGCTGCTGCAGGAGCAAAGCGATCTCGGCCGTTCGATCCTGGCGGCGTTGGAAAATACCAAATATTTTAAGATCACTGAGCTGCCGCATACCGAGGCCGAGCTTGACCAATTGCTCGTCTCGGGACAGGTGTTGTTCGCGGTTGAAATTCCGGCAAATTTCGAACGCGCGGTGCGCCGTGGCGACCAGCCGGCGATGCTCGTCGCGGCGGACGGCACCGATCCGGTGGCGTCGGGCTCGGCGCTCGGCGCGCTTAGCCAAGTGCTGCAGACCGCGCTCGTGCACGATCGCGGCCTTCCTGATCCCGGTGTGCTGCCGTTCGAGATTCGCACCCACGTACGCTACAACCCTGCCGGCTTGAGCCAGCTCAATATCGTGCCCGGGCTGGTCGGGACCATTCTCACAATGACGATGCTGATCTTCACAGCCTTGTCGGTGACGCGCGAGATCGAGCGCGGCACCATGGAGAGCTTGCTCGCCATGCCGATTACGCCGCTGGAGATCATGCTCGGCAAGATCGCGCCGTATGTGCTTGTCGGCTTTGTGCAGGCATCGCTGATCATCGGCATCGGCATTGCATTGTTCGGTGTGCCACTCATGGGCAGCTTGCTGCTGCTGGCGCTGCTCTCGACGCTGTTTATCACCGCCAATCTGGCGATCGGCTACACCTTCTCGACATTAGCGCAGAATCAATTACAGGCGATGCAGATGTCGCTCATGTTCTTCCTGCCGAATATTCTGCTGTCCGGCTTCATGTTCCCGTTCGCCGGCATGCCGATCTGGGCGCAGTGGATGGGCGAAGTGCTGCCGCTCACGCATTATCTGCGAATCGTCCGCTCGATCATGCTGAAGGGCTCCGGTCTATCCGCCATGCAGAACGATGCCGCGGCGCTGTTCGTGCTGACGCTGGTGGCCATGGGCATCGCAGTCACACGTTTNNTCGACGTTGGTTTAATCGGGCATGCCACCAACAACCGTAATGTCATGACATCCGGCAGGCGGCCGACGACCTTGAACTGATCATCGCCGCTCGTCGAAAACCCACGCGAACTTAAAATTCCTTCCAATCCGGATCGCCCGTGACGGCGGTAGCAAGCGCCGCTTGCATGCGGCCGACCGGTCCGCCGCTCTTGCCGCCGGCGGCGACCCGCCTGGGGGCGCCAACCGCCTGTTTCGGCGCGGCCAGTCCCCGCGACGGCACCGCGACGGCAGGGCCCCGCTCGCGGGCCGTGTCCGGCTGCGCCGGGTATCCGCCGTCGGCGGCGGAGTCGAGGCGGAAGAAGGCGACGCGCTGGTCCATCGCCTTGGCCTGAAACTCCAGCGTCTTGGCGGTCGCGGCATTTTCCTCGACCAGAGCCGAGTTCTGCTGGGTGACGCCGTCCATCTGGGTCAGTGCCTTGTTGACCTGATCGATGCCGTCGGCCTGCTCGGCGCTGGCATTGGCGATGTCGGCGACGATCACGGCCACCTTCTTGATCGAGTCGACGATCTCGTCGAGCGCCGTGCCGGCCCGATTGACCAGATTGACGCCTTCCTTGACCTGACCATTGCTGCTGGTGATCAGGTCCTTGATGTCCTTGGC
>PLTE01000111.1 GCA_003164375.1 Hyphomicrobiales bacterium
TTCCGTCCGATCATGATGACGACCATGTGCGCGATTGTCGGCGGACTGCCGCTGGCGCTCGGTCAGGGCGCCGGTTCGGAATTGCGTCGGCCGCTCGGCATCGCGATCGTCGGCGGCCTGCTAGTCTCGCAGTTCCTCACACTCTACACTACGCCGATCATTTACCTTTACCTGGATCGCTTGAATAATCGTCTAGGCGGCCAGCGGCCGATAGCGGAGCGCCCCAAGCCTCCTAGCGAGGCGCCGCAACCGGCCAGCTAAATCCTGTTTCCAAGTTCCGTTTTTAAAGTTCGGTCGATTTCGAGCCTTTTGCCCCAGGCCCGACGGCTCGATCCGGGCGTCGGATTACAGACGCTTGCCGGGCACGCACTGTCGCAGGAATATCACAATCGGCCGCATAAAGGTTCGCGGCGCTCACCCTCGCCGATGCGGTGTTGAATTCCCGTAAGGCGTCGGGCATGGTTAATCGATCGCCAGGGGGCCTGATATCGAAACGGAGGCGAATGCAATGTGACGCATCCGCCGCCGGGCCTATGCGCGCCGGCGGAACCGTGTTGCATTGTACCTGGTCGTGCATTTGGGATTTACAGCGGCGGGTTTTCGGCAGTGCTGGCGTCGGCCCATGCTGGTTTGTGTCGGGGTGCTCGGGTGCAACGCGAAGCGTATATCCGCGCGCAATATTGCGCCCCCGCACTGATCATTGCGCTGGCGCTCACCGGCTGCACCGTCGGGCCGAATTACAACCGCGAACCGGCGCCGACACCCACGACATTCAAAGAACTCAAGGGCTGGAAGCTTGCCGATCCGAGCGACAATCGCGATCGCGGTGCGTGGTGGCGAGTGTATAAGGATCACGCTCTCGATACGCTGGTATCTCAGGTCGAGATTTCCAATCAGACGGTCGCGGCTTCGGCGGCCGCCTATGAACAGGCCCAGGCCGTCATCCGGGAGGCGCAAGCCGCGCTGTTTCCGACGGCGACCGCCGCATACGGCGTTACCCGCACGCGTACCGGGCCGCTCGTCGGCTCCAGTAACAGCAGGCTCGCCAGCGCAACCGGGCCGACATATACGACGACCTACACCGCACCGATCAGCGGCAGCTGGGATGTCGATGTCTGGGGCGCGGTCCGTCGGCAAATCGAGAGCAACACCGCCGCGGCGCAAGCCAGCGCGGCCGATCTCGACAACGCCAAGCTGTCGGAACAGGCCATGCTGGCCACCGCCTATTTCGGCCTCCGCGCCGCAGATTCGCTGGAAGATTTGCTCCGGCGCACCGTCGTCCAATACCAGAAGACCTATGACATCGTGAACAACCAGTTCAAGGCCGGCTATTCCGTCACTGCCGGCGACGTGGCCACTGCATTGGCCAACCTTGAGACGACCCAAGCGCAATTGGCGAGCGTGGCCGTGCAGCGGGCTCAGTACGAGCACTCCATCGCTATGTTGATCGGCCGACCTCCCGCCGAGCTCACCATCGCGCCGCATTTGCTGCCCGGCGGCATTCCAAAAATTCCGGTCGTGGTGCCGTCGAGCCTGCTCGAGCGGCGTCCCGACATCGCCGCGGCCGAACGAACCATGCAGCAGCAGAATGCGCTGATCGGCGTCGAAGAGGCGGCGTATTTTCCGGCTATCTCGCTGTCCAGCATGCTCCAATTCGTCGGCCCTATTCCATTGCCGTTCAGCGCGGCGCGCGCGGTCGGCTCGATCGGGGCAACCGGCACGCAGACGCTGTTCAACGGCGGCCTGACCTCGGCACAGGTTGACGCGGCGCGCGCGACTTACTGGGAGAGCATCGCCAATTATCGGCAGACGGTGCTGACCGCTTTTCAGCAGGTCGAAGACGAACTCGCGGCCATCCACTACTACACGCAGGCACTCAGCAAGCAGCAAAGCGCGGTCAAGCACGAGCAGACGGCCGTGAACGTCTACCTCAATCAATTCCAGGCCGGCACGGTGGCCTTCACCACGGTCGTAACGGCAGAGATCACACTGCTCGCCGATGAGGAATCCGAGCTGACCTACCGGCAAGACCTTTTCCTGGCGAGCGTCAGCCTGATCGAAGCGCTTGGCGGCGGCTGGGATACGGCGCTGGTACCCGACCAGTTCGAATTACAGAAAGGTTTCTCGCTGGTGCCTAAACTCGAATCGGCGACCCCGCTGGCCACAGAGCTCATGCCTAAGATCCAGACCCCGTCCAACCCGTCGAGTGCCCCGCAACCGACACAGTAACGGCCGAAACAGCCTTTCCGTGTCGGCAGCCCAAGGCTGACGGCAAGCGCCATCGGCGGCAATCGGAAAGGGCTCCTGCCCGACCTCCCAAGTTATTGATTCGTCGTATCATTCCGAAGAAGCTTGCTGGAGCCTTAGACAGTACTGACCTGGCCATCGCAGGCGAATGGATTTGCCTCTTGGGCGGCCGGCCCTGCTGCCGAGGCGGTCATTAGCGAATATTCATTAGGTGGGCGATATTGGCGCACTCTATAACTCCCAGTAAGTCGAAATTTTCGGGATCGATGAACCCCCATCATGGACGAGCGAACGCGCAGAACGGATGATGAATTGGCACCGAATCTTCGCCGGACGGCGCCGGGGCCGGACGTAAAGACGCGGTCTCGTACAAAATTTCGAATTGGCGTTGGGCTGCTCGCGATCCTGCTCGCGCTCGGCCTCTACGCCACCGTCCACTGGATGCGAGCGCCTGCACCAGCGGGAGGCCGTTTCCCGCCAGGCGGGCTGCAAACGGTCGGTGCCGCGACCGTTACGCTGGGGGATATCCGTGAAATCGTCAACGCGCTCGGCACCGTCACGCCGCTGGCGACGGTGACCGTACAGACGCAGATCAACGGTCAACTGACCCAGGTCGGATATACCGAAGGCCAGCTCGTCAACAAAGGCGATTTCATCGCGCAAATCGATCAACGACCCTATGAGATTCTGAAAGAGCAATACGAGGGCCAGCTGGCGCACGATCAGGGACTGCTCGCCCAGGCGCAAATGGATCTCGCGCGCTACCAGCTCCTCGCCCAACAGAATTCGATCGCCAAGCAGCAGGCCGAAGATCAGGTCTTTATCGTGCAGCAATACGCAGGCTCGGTGAAGCAAGATCAGGGGCTGGTAGATTCCGAAAACCTGAATATCGCCTATTGTCACATTATTTCGCCAGTCACCGGCCGCGTCGGCCTTCGGCTGGTCGATCCGGGAAATTATATACAGACCACGGGCAGCACCGGCCTTGCCGTCATCACCCAGTTGCAGCCGATCACAGTGATCTTCTCCGTTCCGGAGGACGATCTGCCGGAAATCATGCCGCAATTAAACGCCGGCGCCGTTCTGCCGGTCACTGCCTATGATCGCGCAAATCTCCACGAACTCGCCGCTGGTCAAGTATTGGCCGTCGATAATCAGGTCGACACCACCACCGGGACGGTGAAAGTGCGCGCGCAGTTCGACAATAGCGATAACAAGTTGTTCCCGAGTCAGTTCGTAAACGCCCGGCTTCTGGTCACCACGCTGAAAAATGTCGTCACGGTGCCCACCTCGGCGATCCAGCGCGGCGCGCCCGGCGCCTATGTCTATGTGATCAACGCCGACGACACCGTTTCGGTGCGGCAGATCGCGACCAGTGCGGTCGACGGCAATATGACAGCCGTCAATTCCGGGCTGTCGGCCGGCGAACGGGTCGTCGTCGACGGCACCGATCGCTTGCGCGACGGGCTCCGTGTCATCGTCGCCGGCGAGAACGGGCAGCAGGGCGGGACGACCGGAGCAAGAAGCAAAGGCGCCGGCCAAAGCCAAGACGCCAACCAAGACGCGAACCAAGCCGAGAAGCCCGCGCGTCTGCAGAACCCGTCGCCGTCGGGCGGCCAGTAACGCGCCCGGTGAGCGCCGAGCATGATCCCGAAAAATGGCTGCCGGTTCTCGGAAAGGATCATGCTCAATGGCATCAACAATACCCCGCTCGGCGGTGAAACGGTGCGATGAACGTCTCGGAACCCTTTATCTTACGCCCGGTCGCAACGACGCTGTTGATGGCGGCGATCATGCTGTCGGGATTCGTGGCCTATACGTTCTTGCCGCTATCGACGCTACCGGAAGTCGACTACCCGACGATACAGGTCACGACCCTTTATCCCGGCGCCAGTCCGGAAGTGATGACATCGTCGGTGACGGCGCCGCTCGAGCGGCAATTCGGTCAGATGCCCGGGCTGGACCAGATGACTTCAGCAAGCTCCGGCGGCGCCTCCGTGATCACGCTGCAATTCAATCTCGACCTCAACCTCGACGTCGCCGAACAGGAAGTCCAAGCCGCGATCAACGCGTCCGGCAATCTCTTGCCGGCCGATCTGCCGACACCGCCGATCTATGCCAAAGTCAACCCCGCCGATGCGCCGATATTGACGCTGTCGGTGACATCGAAAACATTGGCGCTTACGGAGCTCGAAGATTACAGCGAGACCCGCCTCGCCCAGAAGATTTCGCAATTGTCAGGCGTCGGCCTCGTCAGCATCAGCGGCGGACAACGACCGGCGGTGCGCATTCAGCTCAATCCGCAGTCGCTTGCGGCCTACGGCCTCAACGTCGACGACGTCCGCACGACGATCGGCAATCTGAACGTCAATACGCCGAAGGGTAATTTCGACGGCCCGACCCAGGCGTTGACGATCAACGCCAATGACCAGGTCACCAGTGCCGATCAATACCGCAGCCTGATTGTCGCCTATCGCAACGGTGCGCCGGTGCGGCTTTCGGACGTGGCCACGATCGTCAGCGGCCCGGAAAACACCAAGCTCGGCGCCTGGGCGAATACGACGCCGGCGATCATCCTCAACGTCCAGCGCCAACCCGGCGCCAATATCATTCAAGTCGTCGACCGCATCAAAACCTTGTTGCCGCAGATCACGGCCTCGCTGCCGGCGGCGGTCAATGTCGCGGTGCTGAGCGATCGCACCGTAACGATCCGCGCGTCGGTAGCGGACGTCGAGTTCGAGTTGGGCCTGGCCGTCGTCCTGGTCGTGCTCGTGATCTTTGTGTTTCTGCGCACCCTTCCCGGCACGATCATTCCGAGCCTGTCGGTGCCGCTGTCGCTGGTCGGCACGTTCGGGGCGATGTATCTGCTCGGCTTCAGCCTCGACAATCTGTCGTTGATGGCGTTGACGATCGCCACCGGCTTCGTCGTCGACGACGC
>PLTE01000278.1 GCA_003164375.1 Hyphomicrobiales bacterium
TCAACTGCTCGCGGAAGGGCTTGGTCGTATTGCCTTCCAACAGTTCTTCGAGTTCAGCCGTCCACCGCCCCAGCTTCGGCCGAGGCTGAACGTCACGCTCATACTCGAATGATGTCTCCCCCGACCGCAGTACCTTGCGGACCGTGTTCCGGGACACCTTCAGATCCCGGGAAATCTCCCTGATCGTTTTGCCTTTAATGAAATGCTCGCGCCGAATCCGGCCGATCGTCTCCACTGTCAGCATTCCCCCACCACTCGCTTCGAATCAAAGCGAGCAGCGCATCAGGCCAAACTGTAGGGGGTCAATTTTGGACGCCGATCCCCCGGCTCAGGGGGTCAAAATTGCACGCCGAATGACATCCCGGGGAAATGCGCTTGGCGTGCCAGCAGGATATCTTCGGCGCAACGGGTCAGATCCACCTTGTTCTTTTCGGTTAGGGTCGGCAATGGGAAGCTATTGTAACAAACTCCCGTAGAGTATCTGAGGTCCGACTTCATTCGGCCGGAAGTCACGCCGATCCATGCAAGGTGGATGCGGGAACTGAGTATCGAAAGTACATATATTGACGCATCGTAGATGGCCTGAGCGGCATCAGACACGATGGTCTCGCTCGATATGTAATCAGCAGTTACGTATGGCCGTCGTTCAGAAAAGACACGGGGCACAACGATCTGAGTTTTCTTACCGGTGATGGTGCGCTCGAATTTATAGGGTGTCTCGATACCGAGTTTACCGCGTTAGCTGCCGGTCTCGCGGTATTCGCGAATGGCTTTTAGCCGCTGTGCGATCGGTGGGATCGACGCTGCGAGTGCGCTTTGGTCATCATTGATCCAGAGGCACGTGCGCTCAATGCCATTGATTAGTTCAAATGACCCGACCATTCTCCTGAACAACTGTGCGGCGTCTGGATACTTAGCGACAATGTCATCGCGTTCCTCTAGGCTCATCATGAAGTGACCCTTATCCCTCGGAATATTACCGGCCACCATTTCCGGCAGTTCGGAAATCGGTGTGGGGTGCTTCTCCACGATGATATTTGGTCCATCGGTCAGATACGCATTGATCGACTTGGCTAATTTTCGCTGAGTGTCAAAATATATGAACTTCTCCCCTCGCGGCGTCGCTGAGACGCCAACGATTACGCAGATGACGTTTGCGTTGTTGCTGGCGCTGTTAGACCAGTAGAAGTCCTTATGAGCGAAAGTAATTTCTTGGCCGTTTTGAAAGATAGACGGCCAAATTAGTGGAACCTGAACACCTTGGCAGATGGAGTTGGTCGCGACGAAGGCGAACGAACCTCCGTGCCGTATAAAGTCGGACGCCTTCCACAACCAACCTGCCACGTAGTCAACGGCCTTTGCTCCGTTCCGGGTAAGTAGCTTCAGATCGGCTTTTTGCGCTGGCGTCTGAAACTTGTCGCCGACATATGGCGGATTCCCGCAGACGTAGGTTTCGCCGCCCTCATTCTCGAAGTCGATCTGCGCTTGGTCGAGCGGCGTTTCGAGAAGATCGTCGGCAACGAGCTTCACGCCGGTTCCGGTCGGCGGGCAGACGCTCAGCCAATCGAGCCGGAGCGCGTTGCCACAAGTGATCCAGTTTTCCTTGTTGAGCGGTAGGAACTCGGCCAATGCCAGCTTCTGCCCGCGATACAGCACATCGCATTGAAATTCCGCCATGATAAGAGCGAGGCGCGCAACCTCCGCCGGGAAGTCGCGCAACTCTATCCCGCGAAAGTTGGTCAGCGGGATTTCCGACGCGCGGTCGAATTCCCCTCGCCGCTCGTTGATGATAGCCTCAATGGCCCGCATTTCCTTGTAGGCGATGACAAGGAAATTGCCGCTGCCACAGGCGGGATCGAACACCCGGATGCGCGCCATGCGCCGCCGCAGGTTCAGCAACATCCGGCTGTTGTCGCCTGCTTCCTCAAGCCGCGCCCTCAGGTCGTCGAGGAAGAGCGGGTTCAGGACTTTCAGGATGTTCGGGACGCTCGTGTAGTGCATCCCCAGCGCGCCGCGCTCATCATCGTCAGCGACAGCTTGGATCATCGACCCGAAAATGTCTGGGTTAATCTTCGTCCAGTCGAGGCCGCCGATATGGAGGAGGTAGGATCGGGCAATCTTGCTGAATCGCGGCACGGCCGGGCTGCCGGAAAACAGCCCGCCGTTCACATAGGGAAATACGTCCGCCCAGCGCGGCAACTTCGCGGTCGTCCGGTCAGCGATCTTGGTGTTCATGGCGCGAAACAGTTCGCTGATCACCTCATGGGTGTTGGACGAGTCCCGCGCGCTCATCTGCTCGATGGTGGCGGTGAACAGCCCCTTGCCGTGGAAAATGTCGGTCTTCTCCGAGAAGAAGCAGAAGATCAGCCGCGCCATGANNCTCGACATAGAGCCGGTTCAGGCGGCCAGTCGCTCGAATGTCGAACGAGCTTTCGCGCACCTGCTTAACGGTGGTGATACCCGCCAGCGGCAGGAAGAAACCGAAATGGTTAGGGAAGTCGGCATAGGCGCAGGCAACCGTCTCGCCGGATTCCAACTCCTCGGCCTCGAAGCCATCGCCATCGGTGGCGAGGATGAACCTCGCCTTGGCCTTCACCGTGGCAGGGCTGGCTCGCAGCGCGGCAAGGGTCTGCGTCACCGAGCCGGGCTCCGCGACGGCGATGTGGATGTTGTTCCGTTGGAGAACGCCGCCGGCCAGGTCGGATGCGTTGGTCGATCCGGCACGCAGCCGCTTGATCGTGGCATCCTTGTTCCCGAAGGCTTGCAGGAAGGCGAACGGGAACTCGCCGCCGTCGAACGGCAGCTCGGCAAGCGCCGATATGGCTTCCTCGATCTCGACGGCGTTCATACGTCCCCTGCACCGGCCTTCATGCCGGTCGTCCCTTTCTGTTGCTCCTCGACCTTGCGCTTGATCCAGCTTGCGATTGCCTGCCGCTCGAAGCGCCACGACCCGCCGACCTTGAAGCCGGGAATCTCGCCCGCGAGGGCGAGCTTGTAGGCGGTCTTCTCATTGAGCTTGAGAAGCTCGGCCACCTCCCGGATCGTCAGTATTTCGTCGGCCATGCGCCCGCCATGAGTCGCGTTCCGTGAAGCGTATAGAGGATCAGAGAAAATTCGAGAAGATAGTGGTGGTCGGCAGTCCTCGCGGCAAATTATGGCAGGAACCAAAGCCGCTATAGCATCATATCGGAAAATCCGCCCTGAAAGCGGATTTTTAAGAACGACCCGATTATGGTGTTATATTGAAAATTCCGCGCTAAGAGCGGATAATAAGATATGATCCGAGTCGAACGATCAGCCCTATCCACATACGCTTCCGGCCTGCTGGCCAGGGGCCGAGGGGTCTTTTCTGCGGATGAGGCGCAGAAGGAGATCGGCATCAGCCGGGGCGCATTCCTCGACGCCGCCGAGCGATTGCAGCGGCGCGGCCAGCTCATCCGGCCTCGGCGCGGCTTCTACGTGGTTGTACCGCCACAGCACGCCACGACAGGAGCGCCGCCCCCCGAGTGGTACATCGATGCCCTGATGCGCCACGAAAAACGGCCCTACTATGTGGGGCTGCTGGCTGCGGCGGCGGCCCATGGCGCTTCCCATCAGGCCGTCATGGAGTTTCAGGTCGTCACGGACAAACTCCTGCCCGACATCGAGGCCGGGCGGACGCGGATCGTCTTTTCCTACCGCAAGGATATGTCGGCAGTGTCGTCGGGGATCGACGATCGCAAGACGCAATCGGGCTATATGAAATTGTCTTCGCCGGAACTGACGGCGCTCGATCTGTTGCGCTATCCGCATTCCGGCGCGGGCTTGGACAACATTGCGACGGTGATCTCCGAGCTTGCCGAACGGCTGCAATCGGAAAAGCTCGCCTCCCTGTCGGGCGCCTTCGAGAAAGCGGTCGTGCAACGCCTTGGGCATCTGCTTGGAAGGCTAGGCTATCCGCAGATTGCGGAGCCGATGTTCGTGGCGCTGTCGGCGCGAGGACCGCTGCCATGGGTCGAACTCGATCCCAAACAGGCGGGCGATCCCGATTTGTCGCCGCCGCCGTCCGAACGCGATGACCGCTGGCGCGTGATCGTTCGCCGGCCGCCGGAGATCGACGAATGATCCCGCCGGACTACATTACCGCCTGGAGCCGCGTCGCACCGTGGGTAAGCCAGCGGCAGGTCGAGCAAGACCTCATCATCAGCCGCGCGCTTGTCACCATCTTCTCCGATCCGTTCCTTCGCGGCGAACTGCGCTTCCGTGGCGGCACGGCGCTTAACAAGCTGCATTTCCCTGCCCCGCTGCGCTATTCAGAGGACATCGACCTTGTCCGGACGACCGCCGGTCCCATCAGACCGCTATTGGATCGCCTGCATGACGTTCTTGATCCGTGGCTGGGCAAGCCGCGCTTCGATCAAAGCCCCGTTGCACCCAAGCTCAAATACACGGTCGAAGCCGAAGACAGAGATTCGTCGAGCCCGATAAGGCTCAAGATCGAAATCAACACACGCGAGCGGGAAGCCTACGATCCGCCCATCGAGATTCCGTTCGGTGTCGAAAATCCGTGGTTCGCCGGCGAGGCCGCGATCCCGACTTTCTCGCGGGAGGAAATGCTGGCGACCAAGTTGCGGGCTTTGCTTCAACGCAACAAGGGCCGTGATCTGTTCGATCTCGATCACGCGCTCACTGTGTTCGAGGGGTTGAACACGGCCCGGATCGTCGAATGTTTCCGGCTCTACCTCGAAAAGGCAGAGCAAGCGATTTCGAGGGCTGAGGCGCAGCAGCGCATGTTCCAGAAACTCGTCAACCCGACCTTCTTCACCGATATGCGCCCGCTGCTTCAGACAGATCGCGCCAGGGCGCTGACCGACGAAACGCTCAAAGCCACCTTCGTCAGGGTGATGAACGAACTGATTGACCTGATACCCGGTGACGAATGGGCGAAGGCCGGGGAAATGCGGGAACGGTTCGGAATCTAGACATCCTCGAACGCTTGCTTTCCCTTCCTGCGCCGACACCATAGTTCAGCGATATAACGAAGAACAAAAAGGGCGGTGTTTGAATGGACTTAGGGTATGGATTTCCAGAATGGACCGAACTGGGTCAAGACAGTGGCCTCGACCCGCTCGGCATGCAGCGGCCAATAGAAGTCATCTATCAGTCGATTGTGCCGGGGATCAGCACGATCACGCTGCGCTATCGCTATTACTCGTTCTTTCCCTTCATACTGAGACACTACGAAGAAAAGATCAGACATTCTGATCCCAATGAGTTTCGAAAGTTTCAACGCCGATGCGAGGCGCTTTTCGCGCTTATCTGCACATACGGCGAAAGCGAATTGGGCATTACGGGGTCCGACTGGGCCAACCGAACGCTGAGCGACGCGCGCGCCCAATCCAGTGAAGCGGCAATCATAGATTTCAGCGTCGGTGCCGATCCCAATACCGATGAGAGTCTGCGCTATCTGCGAAACAAGGGCGGCGCGTTCGGCGCGATTTACGCAACGCAAATGTCGGAAATGGGACTGATTCATTTCCCCGGTGCGGGCCATCCAAACCCCAATCCTGTGTGTTCCGATGTTGCCTTGAAGTTGGCGGACGCTTTTTCGCGGGAGCTTGGCGCAACAGCGGATGAGTTCTTTGAAGTGGTGGCAGCCGGGAAAATCGCTCTGCCATCCCTGAAATCGTTCGAGGCCATGAAGCCGAACCAGCTCAAACAAGACAGCGATGAGCATATTTTGCTGACAGAGATTCTGTTGGGGAAAAGCGACACGCGCAGCGAAACGGATAGGATGCGGCGCAGCACGCTTCAAATGCTCCTCGATGTAGCCGCGACCTCGCGCTCGATCCCGCGCGCCGAGCAGGTGAAATGGCATTGGTTTGAGAACGTGCCGAATTTGCAGGGCGGCAACGCCCGCGAGGTTCCGCATCTCTGGTTTCTGTATCAAGCCTGCGATCTTGTGCGTCTTGCCTATGAGGCGATCCTGTCAGCCGCACTGACCTTGTTAGAAACAGCGCCACGACGCCGGATGACTCTTGCCGACCTCACAGACGGACTGATCGGCTTCGTTGAAATTGCGGGCGATCAAACGTGGGAGGATTTTTCGTTTGGCCTTGCCGATGAAGCAACGGCGGCGCGCGAACATGCTCAGGCCATGCTGTCCGCGATGGAGGAAGGTGAAACGGCAGAACAGGTGCGCCTCGCCGTATCACTAATCGCGATCCTCTATGACAGGTCATCGGCGGCCACGAATTTGATCGAGGAGGCGCTAAGCGGCGCGGATTATTTTCAGTCGCTACGGACGGAAGTGCAATTCCTCGATCGCGCTCGTGCAGTTTCGGCGAGCCGCGTGATCGCGGATTTGATCCGCGAGCGGATTCTAAAGCGCCATATGTGGGTCGCGTCCCGCAAATTCCGAAACCAGAAGGCATACACCTTCCACATGGAGCCGGAAGAAGGGCAGCTACGTTACCGCAGCCACTTTCGGGTTTCGCCAAGCAGCCCGCGGCTGGATCAGGCGCTCCGGTTTTTGCACGACATCAGCCTCATTGATGAGAACGGAATCACGGAACGCGGCCGCGCGGAGATGGCGACCGCATGAAGTATTTTGAAGCGTTTGGCGAAGGCGGATTCCATTCGGCGTTCATGACGACCTATGCGTTCGGATCGCTCGCCTTTGAGGATATACCGTTCCCGAAGCTCCGAGGTGCCGGATGTCGCAACATCACCGTCCTCGCCGATAGGGGGATGCTCAATCAGGCCTTTTCGGAGTTTGGACCGCCGCGCTTTGCCGGAACCAGCTACCATCTCATCAAGGCCGACGCGCCGGGCGCTTTCCATCCCAAAATTACGATGTTGATCGGCGAGACCAAAGGTCGGTTGACCGTAGGTTCGGCAAACCTGACCGCTCTCGGCCTTGGCGGTAACAAGGAGCAGATCGCCAGCATCTCATATTCGCCGGAGGCGCAGGAGAACGCGAAGTTTTTCAAAAGCGCGCTTGGATATTTTCGGCGCTATGTGCCGCTGGACGATCAATGGTTTCCGATCAGCCTGGAACGGGCGCTGCGATTCGCTTCATGGTTGCGTGATGATAATTTCGATCACACGTTCGATAGAGCGGGAACGGCAGAACTCAATCTCTTGTTCGACCGCCCGGAGGTCAATTTCCTCGATCAGATCATCGCATCCATAGGCGATGATCCGATTGAACGGCTTGTCATCGTGTCGCCCTATTGGGACGTGCGGCTTGAAGGATTGGCACGGCTCCGCGCGGCGCTCGAAAATCCCATCACTGATATTCTGATCGAGAGCGATGCAAACGGTTTCCCCTCAGCTGCGCTGTCGGGATTTTCAGATACGTCTTTGTTCGATGTCAGCGCGCACGCGGGGAGCCGATTCCTTCATGCAAAGCTCATCGTCGTTCACGGTGAACGCTGGGACCATGTGATTTCCGGCAGCATGAATTGCACGTTCCCAGCCTTGATGGGACCGGCAGCCCACGGAAATGCGGAAGCAGGAATCTACAAGCGCGTTCCGCGCGGTTCAGCCTTGGAAGCATTGGGACTGGCGGATTATAAAGATGCCCGCATTGAGGGCGATCAACTCGCGGAGCTTCAGCAATCATTCGAGGAGGCCAAGGAGGCGGAGCCTTCGATAGATGGCGGCACCTTGATATTGCAGGCGGGGAAATTGTCATGGACCACCCCGGCAGCGTCGCCGGCGGCCCCGGCGACGATCCAACTCTATGATCGCGATGGATTAGCTTTGGCGGAGATGGAATCGAACGGCAGTTCGGCGAGCTACGTGGTTTCGCCCGACGCCCAGCGTCCCAAATATGGCATCGTGGCATTCGCGGACGGCGCGATGTCGGCCCCGGTCCAAATCGTCGACCTTGATTATCTCGCCGTGACAACTTTGCCTGCGCAACGCGGGCGCAAGCGGCGGCTGATGGATACGCTCGTGGAATCCATCCACGAAGATTTGGTTCTGATCGAAACGCTCAATCAGCTCGAAGCGTTGGAGGAAGAAGATCGCGCAAGCCAGCCCGACCAAACGCCGCGAGCCAAGTCGCAAGCCCTCGATACTGCGCCGCCGACATATGAAGTCCTTTCATACGATGATTTTATCCGTGCGCGCACCCATGCGAACGCGCAAGGCAAATCGTTCGGGCTATATCTGAATAGTCGCCACGATAGCGCGGCCAGTTTGATCAGCGCCTGTCTTAATCAAATGATCGGCTTGGTCGGTCCTGATTTGAGAGGCATGGAAGATGAGGACATCGATGCTCTTGGTGCGATAGATTTCCGAACCACAGAACCGCAATCGGCAGATGATGACCGAAGCGGTAACGCCCGCACGGAAAGAGCATCCCCAACCAGATCACTTTCGGCGCAAAGCCGCGCGACCGCCAAGAAGTTTCAAGAGGCCGTCACCGCTTTCGAGACTCGGTGCAAGGCACTCTCGGAAAAGAAGATCACGACATCGGAGATGGTCAGACTTCGCGCGCTCATGCAGATCATTCTCTCTCACGCGCAGCCCCTATCGGGTTCATTCTCACCTTCGCAAATCCTTCCCGTATATACGGCGGAAGGTTACGACTGGCCGCGTCTGATCGGTCGATTGCTGCTACAGCATTTCGGCGCGACAAGGGCGTTGCAAAGCCTGACCGTTGAGCCGGATGAGTCCGAGCAACAGCGAGTGCTTGAATATCTTGCGCTCTCGAATTGGGCAGCGAAGGCCGCGCAGACGGCAGTCCTCTCGCACAAGAAAGCGGGTGCATTACGAGGTCCGCTTGAACGGCTGATCGCGGCGCTTACCGCTCAAACGCAGACAATCTTGTCTGTTCTCGAAGATGATCGCGCCTATTTCGGCGAGATATCCGGCAAGCTCGACGCCCGGTTTGCGGATCGTTTGCGGCTTCCAATGAAGGTTGGCGTTCACGTGCGCCCCTGATTGTCACCAGTCATAGGCAGAGCCTCGCTCCTTCACGCCCGGTACTGCGGCGGTCTCGTCCTGCCATGCGTGTCTGCTGGATGATCCGCCTCAAACGCCATCTTTCCCAGCTTTATCCAGATGCCGCGCACCCGTTCGCCGTCCTCGCTCTGCAACTTGTCGGCCATCCAGAGCAGCGCGCCGTAGATCATAGCGCGATCATCACCCGTCAGGTCCACGATCCCGGCCTTGACCACGAGGCCGCCGAGTTCGATTAGATGCCGGGTGCGCTTGCGGCGTTCGACCTGCCAAGTGCGCATGTCATGCCGCGCCCGCGCCCCCTGATGCCGGTTGCACGCCGCCCGGTTGCGACTGAGCGCCGCCAGCGTCGCGATCAGGCGCAGATGCAGATCGCCGCGTCCGGCTCTGAAAGAACGCAGCTCCGCGTTTCGCCCATGCCTCCCTCTTTCCCGCATCTTTCGTCTCCGCCAGCACGATCAGCGCGCCCGCGAGTTCGTTGGCGTTGAGGGCGTCGGCGCCGGTCGAGATGACCAGCTCGCCGAGCTGCTGCACCTTGCGGGCTTTCAGGTCTTTTGCCTTATCCTCCAGCGACTTCAGTTCCGCATCGAAGTCTCGTGGCTTGCGCATCATATCCTCCATAAGCTGTCGATGGAGCGACGGTAGTTGAGCGCCCGCCTCAATGCTGTAAGGTTGCCGGGACGGGCTGAAACGGCGCGGGTCTTCCCGAGAAATTAGTTTCGAGGGCGCGCTTATACGTCGTTCCGACGTGCGCTTCGCCGTGGTGATGTTCGGATCGCGATGGCGATCTATCATCTTCACGTCAAGGTCATCGGCCGCAAGGCCGGCTCCAGCGCGGTGGCCTCCGCCGCCTACCGCTCGGCCTCGCGGCTGCGCGACGACCGGCTTGAGCGCAGCCACGACTTCTCTAACAAGCGCGGCGTCGTCCATTCCGAGGTCATGCTGCCGGAGGATGCGCCCGAACAATGGAGGGACCGCGAACAGCTCTGGAACGATGTCGAGGCGTTCGAGGTCAGGAAGGACGCCCAGCTTGCCCGCGAGGTCGAGTTCGCCCTTCCGCGCGAGATGACGCAAGCCCAGGGCGTCGAACTCGCCCGCGACTTCGTGCAGGCGGAGTTTGTCGATCAGGGCATGATCGCCGACCTCAATGTGCATTGGGACATGGCCGAGGACGGGATGCCCAAGCCCCACGCCCATGTCATGCTGACCATGCGATCCGTGGACGAAAACGGCTTCGGCCAAAAGGTGCGGGACTGGAACCGCACCGAGATGGTCGAGCGTTGGCGGGAACGCTGGGCCGACCTTGCCAACGAGCGGCTGGCCGAGCTCGACATCGACGCGCGCATCGACCATCGCAGCCTTGAGGCGCAGGGTATCGCGCTGGAGCCGCAAAGCCAGATCGGCGCACCCGCACAGCGGATCGAGGGCGAAGGGTTAGAGGCCGCCGACCGCGCAGACATGCACCGCGAGATCGCGCGCAACAACGGCGCACGGATCATCGCCGATCCTTCGGTGGCGTTCGACGCGATCACCCACCAGCAATCGACCTTCACGCGGCGCGACATGGCGATGTTCGCGCACCGGCACAGCGACGGGATTGAGCAGTTCAACGCAGTCATGGGCGCGATGCGCGGTGCTCCCGATCTGGTCGAACTTGGCAGGGATGGCCGGGGCGAGGACCGCTTCACCACCCGCGAGATGATCGAGGCCGAGCAGCGCCTGCACCGCGCCGCCGACCTCATGGCGGAACGGGAACGCCATGAGGTCGGCGACAGGGACCGCGAAGGCGCATTGGCGCGCGCCGAGCAGCGCGGCCTTGTGCTCTCGGGGGAGCAGGCCGAGGCGCTGGAGCATGTCACGGATGGGCGCGATCTGGGGATCGTCGTCGGGTATGCCGGAACGGGAAAGAGCGCCATGCTGGGCGTGGCGCGCGAAGCCTGGGAAGCGGCGGGCTATGAGGTCCGGGGCGTCGCGCTGTCCGGCATCGCCGCCGAGAATCTGGAAAGCGGATCGGGCATCGCGTCTCGCACCATTGCCAGCATGGAACATGGTTGGGGACAGGGCCGCGACGCACTCACGTCCCGCGATGTACTTGTGATCGATGAGGCCGGCATGGTCGGCACGCGCCAGTTGGAGCGCGTGCTGTCCCATGCCGCCGACGCGGACGCCAAAGTGGTCTTGGTCGGCGATCCGCAACAGTTGCAATCCATCGAGGCGGGCGCGGCCTTCCGCTCGATCTTTGAGCGCCACGGCGGGGCGGAGATCGGCGAGGTGCGCCGCCAGCGGGAGGACTGGCAGCGCGACGCCACGCGCGAACTGGCGACCGGCCGGACGGGCGAAGCAATCCATGCCTATGACGCGCACGGCATGGTCCATGCCGCCGAAACACGCGAGCAGGCGCGCGACGATCTGATCGAGGGCTGGGACCGCGAACGGCAGGCGTCGCCCGACAAGAGCCGCATCATCCTCACCCACACCAATGACGAGGTGCGCGCGCTCAATGAGGCGGCGCGCGAGCGGCTGCGGGAAGCCGGTGATCTGGGCGACGACGTGCGTGTCAGGGTCGAACGCGGCGAGCGCAGCTTCGCCAGCGGGGATCGCGTCATGTTCCTGCAAAACGAGCGCGGGCTTGGCGTGAAGAACGGCACGCTCGGGACCATCGAGCAAGTCAGCGCACGATCCATGTCCGTGCGCAACGACGACGGGCGCAGCATCTCGTTCGACCTCAAGGATTACGACCGCATCGACCACGGCTATGCCGCGACCATCCACAAGGCGCAGGGCATGACGGTGGACCGCACCCATGTCCTGGCGACGCCGGGCCTGGACGCTCACGGCAGCTATGTTGCCCTGTCGCGCCACCGCGACGGCATGGACCTGTACTATGGCCGCGATGACTTCGCTGACGAGAACAGCCTTGCCCGCACCCTGTCGCGCGACCGCGCCAAGGACATGGCCTCGGATTACGAGCCGGCACAAAGCTACGCCGAGCGGCGCGGCATCACCTTCCGCGAGCGCGTGGTCGAGATCGTCAAACAGGTTCCCGAGAAAGTGCGCGGTATGTTCGATGGCCTACGCCTGCCAGCCGATGGAGGGCAGGAGCCGGAACGGGCGACGCCGAAAAGGGAAAAGGCGGCAGACCCGGAGGAGGCCTTGCGCCGCGCCCGGACCAGGGCGCTCGTCCGCCATGCACGCGCCGTGGGTGCGATCTTCGAGGCGCAGGAGCGAGGCGGCAGGGCCAGCCCGGAGCAGGTGACGGAATTGCAGGACGCCCGCAAAGCCTTCGAGGAGGTGCGACCCTACGGCCCGCACGACGCCGAAGCCACCTACAAGAAGGACCCGGAGCTTGCCTCGGAAGCGGCCACGGGCCAGGTCAATCGCACCGTGCGCGCCCTCCAGTTGGAGACCGAGCTGCGCACCGATCCGCATCGCCGCGCCGACCGCTTCGTGGAACGCTGGCGGGAACTCGGCCAAGCCAGCCAGCGCCAGTATCAGGCGGGCGACATGTCCGGTTACAAGTCCACGCGGTCGGCGATGGGCGACATGGCGAAGAGCCTTGAACGCGATCCGCAGCTTGAATCCATCCTCGAAGGCCGCAAGCGGGACCTCGGTATCGGGATCGACTCGGGTCGCAGTCTTGGTCGGGAGCTCGCGTTCAGCCACGGCATCGACCTCGGCAGAGGCCGGGGTATCGGACTGTAGAACTATCCTATTTTCCGCCGCCTCTACGCCACACAACTACGACCTCTAAATATCTATTGCACAACAAAAAATCATCGCTCTGTCTGGTCTCTGCAATGTCAGAAGCATCCAGCAGGAGGCAGCGCAACCATGCTCGTAGCAGACCGTATCGTCCGCATGAAAACCGTTCTCGCCCGCGCCGGCCTGTCCCGTTCCACCATCTATCGCAAGATCGCCGAGGGCACCTTCCCAGCCCAGGTGAGGATCAGCGTCAATGGTGCGGGCTGGCGGGAATCCGACATCGACCGCTGGATTTCCGATCCCGCCGGCTGGCGAGCTACCAATGAACCGACAAATGGCCGGAAGGAGGATAACAGAATAGACGCGAGCCGCACGTAGTTCAGAGATCGTCATCCAGTTCGTCGTCGTGGACCTCGGCGGCACACTGCTTCGCATCGGCGATCAGGTCCTTTGCGGACTCCCCCTTTACCCAAGCGTCGAGCATGTCAGCCCAGCACTGAAGCATGATCTTACGCTCAGCGAGGTAGCGGTTCACATTGTAAACAGCCGCGATCCGGTTCCGAGGTGCGTGGGCCAAGCTCATCTCGATCCAGCGATCATCGAACTTGGCGCGGTTCAGGCCGGTCGAAAACGTGCGGCGCAGGTCGTGAACGCCGAAGCTCTGAAAGTCCGGGTCATTTTCGCGGATACGCTCCACAACCGTGTCGATTACGCGGTTGAGAGTGGCATTGCTTATGGGCGTACCGCCGTCGTACCGGCCGGGATGCAGGTATCGGCTGACGCCGAACATGGTGCGGAACGCCGTCAGAATGTCGAGCGCCTGATCGCTCAGCGGCACGACATGCGCCTTGCCAGCCTTCATGCGCTCGGCCGGGATCGTCCAGCGCGCGGCGGCGAAGTCGATTTCCTTCCAAGTGGCGTCGATGAACTCCGACTTGCGAACGCCGGTCAGCAGGACGAACTTCACCGCTGACCGCAGCGTGGGCGCCGCTGCCACATGATCCAAAGCCGTCAGGACCGCGCGGACCTCCGATGGAGACAGGGCGCGCTCGCGCGGCTCGAAGGTGGCGATAGTGCTTGTGCGGATCGACTCGGCCGGGTTGCTCACGTCCAGCCCGCTTCCCTGGGCATGGCGGAATACCAGCAACACGACCTCGCGGACATGCACGGCGACGGCCGGTCCGCGCTTCTCCTTAACATCGTCGCATAGACGCTTGAGACGCTGCGGAGTCACCTCCCCCAGCTTGAGCTTCGACAACTCTCCCGCAATGGCGCGATCATAGACCGATCGTCGCATCGCCAAGGTGCTGTCGGCCAGTTTCTCGGCCCCCGACTTGGGATCGGCTTTGTGCTTGAAATAGGCTTCCGCCCATCCGCCGAACGTGAACGCCTCGGCTGACGCGGTGCGCTTCTCCACCTTGGCTTTCGACGGCGACTCGCCCCGCTCGACCTGACGCCGCGCACGCGCCAACAGCGTCCTCGCCTCTGCAAGCGACACCTCCATTCCGTATTCCAGCGCGTCGGGCGCCCGTGTCAGCTTGCGCGCCGCCTCGGCGCTATAGCGGCCGATGGTCAAGACCTCCTGCCGCCCGTTCACCCGGTACTGATACCGGAACGAAATGACCCCGGTCGGCGTGACGGCCGCGTGCATCCCTTCGCGGTCCGTCACCTTGTAGAGCTTGGCGCTCGGCTTGAGATTTTTCAGTTCTTTATCAGTGAGATCGCCCATAAATCGCATCCGGTCGGGGGGCGAACGGATACCAACAAAGGGGTTGTTGGTAGCGAAAGCCCGTTTCTCGACCATCCTGCGCCATACCAACATCGCTACCAACAAAGTGACCGGGTTGGGGTGACATGCAGTGATACGGGGTAGGAAGAAAAATCCTTGTTAGTCAAAGAGATCGTGCGATTTCTGGCACAGAGCGGGATGGTCTGAAACCACCCTAATTCACTCCCACTCAATCGTCCCCGG
>PLTE01000165.1 GCA_003164375.1 Hyphomicrobiales bacterium
GGTTCGAATCCCGCCGGGCTCACCATCAAATCAACGGCTTACAGCCGTTCGCTTATCGGAAACTTACGCTTTTCGAATAGTTGCGCCTTTCGGAAATGTGCTCATGGCGAACAATAACAAGCCAGACAACAGCCGGCGCGGTCCGGTGATTGCGCTGGGCGTCGTCGTCGTCCTTTTCGTGGTCGGGTGGCTGTTGGCCCAGGCGCTCTATTCCAATGGCAAATTGCAGGATTGCCTGTTGTCCGGCCGGACCAATTGCGCGCCGATCGACACGCAATCCCGTTGACCCATCGGCGCCTCGGTTCGGTACTGTCCTAAACGCCACGAGAGTTTCACGCGGCCGTCGCGCTGGCGCCACAGATTGTGCGCAGAATTGGCAGCATGGGTGCGGTGAGGCGCGTCGAGGAGGATCGACGATGGTTTTCGAATCCGCATGCCATGCGTCCGCAAGGGTCGTTGCGACCGAGAATCTCAGCCGGCCAAAATGCCCGTGCTGCGGAGGCGTGATGCTCGTCGCCGAAGAATCCCGGTTCAATGCTAAGGGCCGTATCGACCATGACTGGTCGTGCGACGGTTGCGGCCACAAATTTGCGACCTCCGTGAGGTTGTGGCGGCGCTAGACGAAAACATCAGCATGGCGATGCAGGCCATTGTGTTTGTTAAATAAAATACAGCGTATTGTTTTCTGGTAGGGGCCACGCGCGCGAACCGGCACGGCTGGTTCGAGCTGCCGGAATGGGCAATAACCGTGGCCGGTCCGGTGTTGTTGTTATTGCGGAGCCGTCAACCAGGAGGATCACATGCGTCAAACGCATATCCATCAGTCATTCAACCGTCGATCGATATTGGGCTACTGCGTCAGTGGCGCCGCCAGCGCGGTGCTGTTGGCTTCGGCCTCGCCGAGCTTCGCGGCCACCACGTCGTTTAAGGCAGATCTCAAAGGCTCGACCGAAGTGCCGCCGAATACGACTGCCGGGACCGGCACAGTGACCGCAATCTACGATCCCGCGACCAAACTGTTGACCTGGGAAGGCAGCTACTCCGGTCTCACCGGCCCGGTCACGGCGGCCCACTTTCACGGGCCTGCGGAAGCCGGCAAGAACGCCGGCGTCGCGATCTGGATCTCGGAGAAGGGCTCCCCGTTCGCAAGCCCCTTCAAGGGTTCGGCGACACTGACCGACGCGCAGGCCGCCGATCTGGCGGCGGGACTGTGGTACGCCAACGTGCACACGGCGGCGAACCCGGGCGGTGAGTTGCGCGGCCAGCTTACGAAATCGTAGTCGCACCGGGTCGTTGCGTCAGTGCCAAGTGCGAGGCCTCGACCCGCCGGCTCCTGCGCGAGGGGCCGGCGGTTTTTTTACAGCATGATTCCGAAAAGTGGTCTCACGGCAGTCCGGCGACTGAGCGCGCGTCCCCGGTCAGTTCGAGTATGTCCAAACCGGTGCCGGCGCGATCGACGATATAGACGTAGCCGCGATCGTCGGTCTCCACGTTGTTGGTCTGAATCGCGATCTTGCAGCGATCCTCGCCATTGACCTTGATGCAGCGTTTGTCGGTCGCCGGCATGACCGACGGAATGAAATAGCCGATCTCCTTGGGGTGATACGGATCGCGGATATCGACGGCACGCACGCCGGCGTTGAAATAGGCGAGAAACGCGATCTTCTTATAAAACACCGGCGCCATGCTCTCGTTCGACGAATGGGTGCCGAAGCGGCCACCGCGGGCGCAAAAATTGCCGCTCGCTTCCGGCACCTGGAAGTTGGAAATCACCATCGGGTGGCTCTCGATCGTGACGTCGACGAACCAGGCCATCTGCTGCGGCTCCTGGCACTCGTCGCGGATTTCCTCGTCGACGATCATGACGATGTCGCGCACTGCCCCTTGCGCGTCCTTGGCGAATTCGGGGATCGGCATTTTCGGCATCGGGAAAGCGGTATGGGCGCCGTTGAACGGAGTCATTTCCAGTCGCCCGACTTCCGGATAGCGCAGATTGTCCGGCGTCGGCTCCTTCGGCCCGTTGAGCAGCTTGTCGCGATCGACGATCTGCATCAAGCCGCCTTTATTGGTGCCGTAGCCGAAATAGATGCGGTTCGCTTGCGGGCCCAGCGAGATCATGCCGTGCAGTTCGGTCGGGATCGGGCCGGTTGCGCCGGGCTCCTGACCGGGCAACCCGAAATCGCGGATCTTCACCGGATGCACCGGGTCACTCATATCCCAGATTTCGGTCATGCGATTGACGCGCCATCCCGGCACGCCGGAGACGAGGTAGGCGATGCCGGTCTCGCATTCCCAAAAGCTCTTGTGGGTATCGTTGAGCGGCCCCGGCCGCTGCCAAATGCGGACTGGCTTTGCCGGGTCGGTCACGTCGTAGATTTCATGGCTTTGGCCGCCGAACACCCGCAACAAATAAAACTTGTTGGGATCGCCCTTGGGCAGCAACTTGCCATCGCACACGCGCGTCATTTGCGAGCCGCCCTGCTCGTAAAAGCCTTCGGTGCCAGGGATGTGGGCGAGGTATTGCGGATGCGCCGGATCGGTGACGTCGACGATCGACGTGCCGTTGAACTCGTTCTGGCCGGTCAGCGTATTGAGCGGTTTGGGCACATCGGGCGTGCCGCCATGGTGACCGATATAGGCAATGTATCGGTCGCCCTGACGGTGGATGGTCGGCTGATAGGCGGCGCGGTGCTGCAGATCGTTGTAGCCGACGAGCCGCATATTGCTCGCTTCCGGCGGATCNNGCGCGCCGGGCACCGTGACGACGACCGCATTCGTCACTGGGGTGGTTTGCGCAAGCGCCGGCAACGCAAAGCCAGCGAGACCCGCGGCGATCACGATGCCTATTATCCGATGAGAGTCACCCGGCATGTCCTATCCTCCTTGTGCTGCCGTTATTGTTTAGGAATTTGGCCGATTTCGACGAGCTTCGCCCGCTTATCCATCGCGGCTATCTATCGCGGCGCGCATCTGCGCGCCCATTGGCGCAGGCGTCGAAGCCGGCGCAATCTTGAACATTCCCTGCCCTCTGCCCTCGGCTTGTCCATCGTCCGAACCCCGGGCGCTCACGAGCTTTTCACATCGCGTTTGGCGGCCCATTGGTCCTTGGTCCCGGCGACATAGTCGGCATAGCGGCCCGCCGCGATGGCCGAGCGCGCGCCCGCCATCAGGTCTTGGTAGTAGAAGAGATTCACGACAGAGAGAAGCGTGCCGCCGAGCGCTTCACCAGCCTTAAAAAGGTGGTGCAGGTATGCGCGCGAAAAGTCGCGCGCGGCCGGACAGCGGCTCTCGGGATCGAGCGGCCGCGGGTCCTCGGCATGCTGCGCGTTCTTGATGTTAATCGGGCCGAAGCGGGTAAAGGCGAGGCCGTGGCGGCCGTTGCGCGTCGGCAACACGCAATCNNACGCAATCGAACATATCGATGCCGCGCGCAATCGCTTCGAGCAGATCGTCCGGTGTGCCGACGCCCATCAGGTAGCGCGGCTGCTCCACCGGCAGAGCCGGCGTGGTTTCGCCGACGATTTTGAGCATGACCTCCTGCGGTTCGCCGACGGCGAGCCCGCCGATGGCATAGCCGTGAAAGCCGATATCGACGAGCGCCAGCGCGCTTGCCTCGCGCAACTCTTGATCGTCGCCGCCTTGCACGATGCCGAACAAGGCACGGCCTGGCGCTGCGCTTTCGAACGCGCGCTTGCAGCGCTCGGCCCAGCGCAGCGACAGCCGCATGGCGCGCTCGATATCATTGCGTTCGGACGGCAGGCGCACGCATTCGTCGAGCTGCATGGCGATATCGGAGCCGAGCAGGATTTGCACCGCGACGGCGCGCTCTGGCGTTAGCTCGACCATGGCGCCATCGATATGCGAACGGAAAGTGACGCCCGCCTCCGCGACTTTGCGCAACGGCGTAAGCGACATCACCTGGTAGCCGCCGGAGTCGGTGAGGATCGGCAGCGGCCAATTCATGAATTGATGCAAGCCGCCCAAGCCCGCGATGCGCTCGGCACCCGGCCGCAACATCAAGTGATAGGTGTTGCCGAGCATGATATCAGCGCCTGAAGCGCGGACGTCGTCATGATGCACACCCTTGATCGCGCCTTGCGTGCCGACCGGCATGAAAGCGGGCGTGCGCACCACGCCATGCGCGGTGGCGATTTCGCCGCTGCGCGCTGCGCCGTCGGTTGCAATGCGGTGGAACGAGAAGGGATTCGACATTGGCGGCTTCATTTAGCCCGTCTATCGATAAATGTCGCCTGGGGGCGTGCGATCGTCGCCATAGTCGCGCTTCGCTTAGGGTCGCGAACGACCTATTGGCGCTGTTTCGACGAGAATTTTCGCGATCTGTTTAACGGCTCGTTCCATCGGCATCCGTAGGTTTACGGACGAGCGCCCTACGCACGCGCTTCGCCGCTTCTGACACGTCACGCCTTTCCGTTGCGGATTGAGAGGCACTGATGAGGGTGGATACCGCGCTTGTCTGCATTGCCGTTCTCTACGGCGTTGACGCCCTCATGTTTGACGGCCGGTACCTGGCTGCGATTAACAGCGTGATATCCGAAATTTACGCTCACTGGTGACTCTGGTTATGACCTTCCAATTGCGCCAGGACCTTCGCAATATCATCAATCGGCCGGCCTGGATTAGCGTCGGTGACGGTCTGCCGCTCCTCAAATGCACGCTGATCGACATGTCCGGCAGCGGCGCCAAGCTTGTCCTCGAAAGCGCCGATGAAATCCCCAACCGATTCAGCCTGTGGCTGTCGCGCGACGGGCGTCGCAGCCACGCGTGCCGGATAGTTTGGAGCGAACAAACGACGGTCGGCGTTCAGTTCTCATCGGCCGCCGACAAGCAAAGCGATCCGCCGTAGAGCAATGCGGCTGGCCGCGATTAACGTGACGTCGGCGCAGCAAACCGCGACCTGCCGGGCCGTTCATAGGTTTGCGCCATCGCGCCACAGCAAACACGCGTCGCCGTAGGAATAGAAGCGATAGCCAGTCTCGATCGCATGCGCATAGGCACGGCGCATCACGTCGAGGCCGCTGAAGGCGGAGACCAGCATGAACAGCGTCGAGCGCGGCAGATGGAAGTTGGACAGCATCACATCGACCGCGCGGAACCGGTAGCCGGGCGTAATGAAGAGCGCCGTTTCGGCGGCAAAAGGTGCCAGCGTGCCGTCTTCGGCCGCCGCGCTTTCGATCAGCCGCAGCGACGTCGAGCCGACGGCAACGATACGTCCGCCGGCGCGGCGCGCGGCAGTCAAACCGGCCGCGGTTTCGGCGCTGACGCTGCCCCATTCCGGGTGCATTTTGTGTGCGGACGTGTCGTCGGCCTTGACCGGGAGGAAGGTTCCGGGCCCGACATGCAGTGTCACCCGGTAAAGCGCGATGTCGCGTTGCTGCAAAGCCGCAGCGACGGCATCGGTGAAATGCAGCCCCGCTGTCGGCGCCGCCACCGACCCCTCGGCGCGGGCGAACATGGTCTGATAGTCGCTGCGGTCCTGCGCATCGACGGCGCGACGGCTGGCGATATAGGGCGGCAACGGCATGTCGCCGCGCTCCGCCAGCGCCTGATCGAGCGCGACGCCGCTGAATGAAAAGGCAAGCGTCACCTCGCCGCCCTGGTCGCCTTGGCCTTTCTGCTCCACCGTGGCGTCTAGCTCTTCGAGCAGGCAGACCCGGCCTTCGGCTCCGAAGCGCACCACGTCGCCGACCGCAAGCCGCTTGGCCGGCTTGACCAAAGCTCGCCAGCGCGAGCCGTCGAGCCGCTTGATCAGGGTGGCCGCGATCGCCGGCTCATGGTCGCCGCGGCCGAGCCTGCGACCACGCAGATTGGCGGCAAACACCTTGGTGTCGTTGACCACCACGGCATCGCCCGGCCGCAGCAGCGCCGGCAAATCGCAAAGGGTGCGGTCCTCGAATGCCAAACCGGGACGCACCACCAGAAGCCTGGCGGCATCGCGCGGCGAGGCCGGCCGCAAGGCGATGCGGTCCTCCGGCAGCTCGAAGTCGAATAGATCGGTTCGCATTGGTCCTTAAGCGGATGGGCGGCGATAGATCTGTCTAACCCACGATCCCATTCGTTTAAATCGGAACATGCCGCAGCGGCTGGCGTTAAAGACCTGCGGCGGTCGGGCCTCCGGATTGGGCTTCGACATTAGGAGTAGACGATGAAGCGATTGGCCTTTGCGGTAAGCGTGTTGGCACTCGGTTTGGCCGCTTCAACCCCGGCGCGCGCCGATTATGCCGTGGTGCAGCTGGACGATGGCTGGTGCAAGATCTGGTGGGACAGCGGCGCAACGCCGTGGGGCACCGGATGGACCAAAATTGCGGTCGGTCTTCCCGATTGGCTGGCGGCGTCCGCAGCGCTCGATACCGCGCGTTCGCAAGGGGCCTGCCACTAGCCGGGGCTCGCCGGCCATCACGGTGGCCTAGCGCACGAACTTATAGCGAAAGCGTTCGCCGTCCGCCTCGATCAGACCCGTGGTCGGATGGGGAAAATGGATCGGCAGCACAAACTTTCCGGTGCCTGCGGTCTCGCCTAGAAATTTCCGCCGCGAGCGTGCGGCCTCTTCGGCGTCCCAATCGAACACCGTCGACCAGTCCGGTTCGCGGCACTGCAAGGCGTGATGCATGAGGTCGCCGATGACGACCGCCTCAAGTCCGCGCGAACGGATGTTGACGCAGCAATGGCATGGCGAGTGCCCGGGCGTCGGCGTCAGCCAAAGCGTATCGTCGAGCTCAAAATCATCGTCGACCAAAAGCGCCTGACCGGCCGCGACCACCGGCTCGCAATTATAGCGCCACACGTTGCCGGGCGGCGTAGCGCCCCGTTTGGTCGCCTCCTCCCATGCGGCGTATTCGCGTTTGTGGAAGATGTATTTGGCCTTCGGGAATGTCGGCACCCAGCGGCCGTTGCGCAGCACCGTGTTCCAGCCGCAATGATCGATATGCAGATGCGTGCAGAACACGTAGTCGATGTCCTCGAACCGCAAGCCCGCGGCGGCAAAGCCATCTAGCCAAGGCTGTTTCGGATAATCCATCGGCGCGGCATAGCCTTTGTCCTCGCCGGTGCAGGTGTCGATCAGGATCGTGTGCTTGGGCGTGCGCACCACATAGGTCTGATAGGTGATGACCATGCGCCCGGACGCGGCATCGAAAACTTCGGCATCGAGTTCCGCGATATGGCGTTTGCCGATCCCGGGATCGTAAGCCGGAAACATATCTTCCGGCTTCCGCCACGGCCCGTCCCGCTCAATGATGCTGGTGATGGTGACATCGCCGATCGTCAATTCTTTCATGCTGCCCTATCCATGCGAGGCCAAGCGGCCTCTTTCCGGAATCCAGTTTCCACTTTGCGGCACCATGCTCTAAAAGCGCAAGGAGCAAACCTTTACGCGGCAATCAACGTGACCAATGCGGCCGGTCCCAATGCAGTCGACGTTGCGGTCATCCAGGTCAAACCCGGCATCGGCGACGTGATCTGGCATTTGCCGTTTATCCGCGCGATCGCGGCGATGGCGCCTGGCGGCAGGGTTGCTTTTCTGGCTCCGCCCACGAGCCATGCGCGCGAATTGCTGACCGCCGAACCGGGCGTCGCCGAAACCATCTATTTCGAGCATGCCGGCTCCGAACTGCAGCGCGGCATCAATCTTCTCCGGTTGGCGGCGCTGTTGCGGCGGCGCCGTTTCCGCGTGACCTGGATTCTCGACCGCACCACCCGGCCGGCGATCGCAGCCATGCTCGCGGCCATACCGGATCGCATCGGCTTAGGGCTCGGCCCGCAAAAGCTTTTCATCACCAATCGCGGCATCGACCGCAGCCATTTTCACGACGAGCCTATCGAATGGCTGTGCGCACTGATGGCGGCGATGAACGTGCCGTTGCCCTCGACCGAACCGGCATTGCGTCTGGAGGACGCGACGATCACCGCTGTCGCCGAAAAATTCGCGCGCTGTCCGCGGCCGTGGCTCGTGCTCGGTATCGGCGCGTCGCATCCCGACAAGGACTGGCCCGATGAAAATTGGGCGGAGTTCCTCGCCGAATTGCGCAGCCGCGCGCCTGGCACCGTGTTTCTGATCGGCGGCGGCGCCAATAGCGCGCGGACAAAAACTTTTATCGCGCAGAGCGAAGGCACCGCGGCCGTCAATGCGTGCGGCCTCGCGCTGACCGAAGCCGCCGCGCTGTTACGCCAAGCCGACCTCTTCGTCGGCCCGAGTTCCGGCCCGCTGAACCTCGCCGCCGCCGGCGCGACCGAATCCTTTGGACTGTTCGGCTCGACGCCTGTCCTGACCTATTCGAAATTCATCCACGCCATCGTGCCGGAGGGCGGTCCAGTGCCTGGCGGCATGCCGCTGATTTCACCGCAGCAGGCAATCGCGGCGATCGAGCCTTATCTCGGCCTTGAGAAGGCGCGGCGATGAGCGCTAAGACCTTACTGCAAAGACTTTACTGCAGCGATTTCTCGATCGAACGGTCGTCGACGAAGCGGATCGCGATCGGACGCCCGGCCACCGCGCCGCTCATGCCCTTGCTGAAATGCAGCGGCCTGCAGCGACTAAGCGCCGCGTTCACGGCATCGCGATAGACATCGCGGACTTCTGCCGGCGCATCATGGCTGGAATAGGTGACGCGCGGCGGCGCGATAATCTCGCCGTCGCGTTTGAAGGCAAAGCGTATGGTGTATTGCATGCCATGGCGCCCGGCATCTTTCGGCGGCGGCACCCAGCAGGCGCGCAGTGCCGCGTACATTTCACCGATCGAGTTGAGCGGCTTTTCCTCCGCCGCGTTGTCGGCGTCGTCAGCGCTCTTGTCCGGATCGGGAGCGCGACGGCTTGCCGGATCATTGTCGTCGGTGGAAACGATGGTCAGCTGCAAATCCTCGCCAAGCGGCGGGAGATATTGCGGAAAGCACGGGCCGCCGTCGAAAACCCCGCAGAACGAGGGATGGCAGGGATAGCCGCTCAGCACGCTGCACGGCGCCCGCGCCGGCGGCAGCCTGTCGAGTTGTGCCCAAGTATG
>PLTE01000369.1 GCA_003164375.1 Hyphomicrobiales bacterium
CCAGGAATGCCCGTGCGGCGCCATCGCCATGGTGCCGGAAGAAATCTGATTGATTCGACATGCGTGCGGGAACAAACGCAGGAGGGTTCGATGCAAGACAACAACGCCGACGCCATCATGCGCGACGATCTTCTTGAAATGCGGGCGGGGCTCCTCGGCCTTGCTCTTGACGCGCTCGAAAAGGGCGGCGTCGCGGTCGACACCATCAGGCAGCAGTGCAAGCGCTGCACGTTCGGCAAGGCCTGCGAACTCGACTTAAGGCGCGATCCCAACGATCCGGTGTGGGAGACATATTGTCCGAACACGGCGACGCTGATCGCGCTCGCCAGAGGCTCGGCCGCTCCCTAAGGGCGTCGAAGTACGTAGTGTTCAAAGAGCCGAGCGCAGCGAAGTACGAAATTTTCTGTCTCGCTTAATGTGCCATTCCCGGCTCATCGCCTCGTTGCGGGTTTTGCAAGCCTCGGAATAGAGCAGAATCCACGCTCGCCCTCGGGTCGACTTGGCGCCGCGTCCCGCATTATGTTGTTGAAGGCGCCTTGCCAGGTCGGTGGTCCAGCCGACATAAGTTCGCCGATCATTTTTACGCCGGCTTCCCAGGACATAAACGAAAAAGCGCATATGGTGCTTGAGGCGAACGCGACCGACGACCCGCCGACGCCGTCATTACGTTCGTGAGATGGCGCTCCCTAGGGGACTCGAACCCCTGTTTTCGCCGTGAGAGGGCGACGTCCTGGGCCGCTAGACGAAGGGAGCCTGGCGTTGAAATAAACGCGATGGCGCCGCCATGCAAGCGCGTTTGCGGCGGCGTTTCGGCCCCAGGCCCCCTCCCCGCGCATCAAGCCTATTGCACACACGATCTCTCGGGCGGGCGACTTATTGCGCGCGAGGCATGGGATATTGCCGGCCAGATCGTGTAAGGATAGGCCGACCGGGCGGCCGATCATGACGCGACATTGGCGACTGATAATCTGCGCGACCGTGGTCCTCGGCTTCGCCGCGTGCCTCGCCCGCGCCGATGTGGGCTTCGACCGGCCCGGCGGCGATTACGACAAATTCGTCCTCAAATCCGGCGATCCGGCCGAGTGTTCGTTGCGCTGCGAGCGCGACGCGCGCTGCCGCGCATGGGCCTTCTCCTATCCGCGCACCGAACAAGCCGAGGCGGTCTGCTGGCTGAAAAACCACGTGCCGCCGCGCGTGCAAAATCAATGCTGCGTCTCCGGCGTGCGTGGCGCCGGCTTGAACGAGCCGATCTCCAAGGACCTGGAATACGGCATCGATCGCACCGGCGGCGATTACCGGTCGTTCGAAACCACGGCGGACGGTGCCGGCGCGGCCTGCGCCAAGGCGTGCAAGGACGAACAGCGCTGCCGGGCCTGGACCTATATGCGCCCGGGCTATCAAGGCGCCGCCGCGCATTGCTATCTCAAAGCGAAAATTCCGCTGCCGCGGCATCACCCGTGCTGCATGTCCGGCGTCATCCGCTAGAGTTTTAAACAGCGCGCAAATTCGAGCCCGCCGGCGCGCCGCGGCTTGATTCAGCGCGCGTACAGATAGCGGACCAGAGTGCGGCCGACATCGGCCAATCTTGCCGCCGAGCATTTGTCGATGGTGTCTTCCGTGGTGTTGAACCACGGGTCGTATTCGAAATCGATGACGAGAAAGCTCGGAATGCCGGCGCGGACGAGCGCGGTCTGATCGTCGCCGACCGGATAAGTCGTCGGTGCATTCAGGAACACGGACGGCGCAACCGCCGCGCCGATGTTCCAGAATTTCACCGTCTCATTCCTTGCATTGGCGAGCGAATACAGTTCCGGGCTGAGCCTGAGATCGCGGTAGCAGACCATATCGAAGACGACGCCGGCTTCGGGCTTGCGACTCGAATAGAAATCGCCGAGGTGCGTAGCGAAATACGGCGAGCCGAGCGCGAACCAGTGGGGATCGCCGGCGCCGAGCGATTTCGGGCCCTCTTCGCCGTCGAAAAAAATCATATCGATGCCGAACGGCGGCGGCGGCAGACCGGCGAGAACGCGCGCGGTTTCAAGGAGCACCGCGACGCCGGAAGCGGAATTGTTGGCGCCGGGCATCGGCGCGTCGGGGTTCTTGGCGTCGCGATAGGCATGCACGATGCTGTCATAATGCGTGGCGACGATGACACGGCGCGAATTGCCGGGATCGAGCCGCGCGACCAGATTTGTCAGCGCGTGCTCGACGCCGTCGTCGCCGCGATACGTGAAGCGCTGCTTGGTGATCGCCTTGAACGGCGTCGGCGCCAATTGCGCTTCGATATAGTCGATCGTCGCTTGGTGGCCCGGCGTATCGAGCGAGCGCGGCGTGAATTTGAGCTGTGCCGCGATGTCGGCCATGGCCCGCTCGCCGCTCCAGCTCTCGGTGGCGACATCGGGGGCTTGCGCCGCTGCCGGACGGCACCAGAGAATATCCGCGCCAACCGCGAGCGCCGCCGCGAGCACTGCGATCGAATAGACAAGCCTGCGCGTCACGACGATTTCTTTCCCACTGGAAGGAACAAAATGGCGGCGCAAACGGCGAGCGCGATGGCATAGAGATAAGTGATGGAACGCGAGCCGATGGTCGGGATCAAGAGGAACGTCGTGAGCAGCGTGCCGACGATATTGCCGATGGTCGAAACGCCGTAGACCAGTCCGGCCACGCCGCCGCTCTCCTCGGCCGACCGCGTCAACAGCCCGACCGCAACCGGCGAGAAGGTGCCGAGCAGCGACAGCGGAACCAGCAACAGCGCCGCCGAGGCCAGGAGAATGGCGGTCGGCCCGTCACCGAACGCATCGAGGATCTTCGCCATCACCGGATCGGCCGCCGCCGGAACCAGCATCAGATAGATCGCCGCGACGAGGATCGCCGTGGCGATGATGCGCGACGAGTGATAGCGATCGACCACGGCGCCGCCGGCGAAGTAGCCGATCGCCAGCGCGCACAGTACCGTCGATATCAGGCTCGCCCAGGTGCCGATGCCGCCGCCGAAATAGGGAAACAGATAGCGGCTGCCCAGCATCTCGAATCCCATCAGCACCCCGCCGACGACGAAGGCGTTGCCGAAGATCAAAATCGTCAGCGCGCGATTTGCCGTGGTTACTGCCATTTTCGGTTATGCGCCTCTATGGCTTTGAGCGACTCGACCGGCGCGAAGTCGTCGGTCAGGATCTTGGCGTCCTGGTTGATGACGGTGCCGCCATCGATCGCAATTTGCCGCCGCTGCGCCAGCAGATCGTGCAGACTGTAGCGCAGATTATAGGCGCTATCGCGTGCGCGCGCGGTGCGGTCGAGCTCGTCGGCAGAGCGCTCGGGCCCGTCGTAGGCGACGGTGACGACATTGCCGCCGGCGACGTAGAAATCGAGCTGCGGAAACACCGCATGAATGGTCTTCACCGCCGAGTCGAACAGCATCGTCGACGGCTCGACGTTCTGCGCCACGACGCCGCCGTCGGCGAGGTGATCTTTGACGATCGTGTAGAATTCCTTGGTCAAGAGATGAAACGGCACGAACGGCCCGCGGTAGGCGTCGATCAGAATGATGTCGTAGCGGTCCTTCGATTCGTTGAGAAAGATGCGGCCGTCGCGATTGACGACCTGGAAGTTCGGCTCGTCCTTGATGCCGAAATATTTGTGCGACAATTCGACGACGACGGGATCGAGCTCGACCGAGGTCACCGGAACCTGCGGCAGGAAGCGGTGCAGGTAGAACGACGTCCGTCCGCCGCCGAAGCCGATTTCCAGTATCGAATTGATATTCTTGGCGTAGAGCAGGCTCGCGGTCATGTAGCGGGTATATTCGACCGGCAGGTCGCGGTCGTCGAGCGTGTTGAAAATGCTCTCGGTATAAATGTTGCGGTTGTAGCCGAACGTCATGCTGACATCGGGGCCCTGACCGTACACGTAGATATTATTGTAGAGCGACTCGCGCGATTCCAGGAGCTTGCGGGGTTCTTGCGCGGCGGCGGAGCCGAACAGCAGCGCCGCCGCAGCGACGGCGCCGGCAATGACGGTGCCGGCAGTCAACGGCCGAACGAACATCACGTTGCATATCCTGTTGTGGCGGGCGAGACAAAGCCGCGCGTTCAGTCACCGGACCGAGATCACAGTCCTTTGCCTGGGGCGACTTGGCGGGGCGGACACTGCCCGGAGCACCAAAACCGGTCAAGATCGTCCGCCGCATAGGGACGAAAAGTGAGCAAAGTGAGACCGGGCGGATCGGCGTAGCAACCAACGCGCGTCGTCATGGTTCGGTGGCGAAACGCAATGCCCCGACCGGCTTGAGCGTCTTGATGTCGAAAGTGCGCAATTCGCTCGCGCCGCCGATGTCGAGTAGGATCGCCACACGCCCGTCCGAGGCCGTCATCGAAATCACGCGGGCGCCTTTCGGCAGCGTGACAATGGCATCGATCGCGGGTCCCGTAGCGGCGCCGGCGAATAACCGATAGCCGATGACGGTCACCACCGCCGCAATGGCAAGCGCGGTGGTGAGAGCCGATATGAGCAGCATCGCACGCGCCCGTCCAACGAACCGCACCGCCTCGGACTCGGCGGGCTCGACGCCGGCTGATAGATTGCCGCGCGGATCGCCGGAAAGAGTGTTCATGACTGGATTGTCCTTGGAAGTTGCCTCGTCCACGCCCACCGCGGTGCTGGTCGCCGATGACGAAGCCGGCGACCGGCTCGATCGCGTGCTGGCCCGGCATATCTCCGCCTTGTCGCGGACCCGGCTCAAGGCGCTGATCGAGGCCGGCGCCGTCGCGCTCGACGGCGAGACGATCCGCGATCCGAGCCATCGCGTCAATTCCGGTGCCGCCATCCGTGTCGAGGTACCGCCGCCGGAGCCGGCCAAGCCGAAGCCAGAGCCGATTGCGCTCAACGTCGTCTACGAGGACGACGACATGATCGTCATCGACAAGCCGAAAAACCTCGTCGTGCACCCCGCCGCCGGACACTGGACCGGAACGCTGGTCAATGCGCTGATTGCCCATTGCGGCGACAGTCTTTCCGGCGTCGGCGGCGAGCGCCGGCCGGGCATCGTGCATCGGCTCGATAAGGACACCACCGGCCTGATGGTGGTCGCCAAGAACGACGCCGCGCACCGGGCGCTGGCGGCGCAATTCGCCGGCCATGGGCGCGACGGCGAGCCGTTCGAACGCGGCTATCTCGCCTTCGCCTGGGGCGCGCCCGAGCGACCGAGCGGCGTGATCGATCGGCCGATCGACCGCGACCAGCGCGCCCGCGACCGCATGGCGGTGCGCGAAGGCGGCCGCGAAGCCATTACCCATTGGCAACTGCTCGAACGCTATGCCGGTCCGGCCGGTCCGCGGCGGGCCAGCAAGCCCGAACGCTCCGACATCCCGGCCGCGAGCCTTATCGCCTGCCGGCTCGAGACCGGCCGCACCCATCAGATTCGGGTGCATTTGGCCTCGATCGGGCATCCGCTCCTGGGGGACGAGGTCTATGGGTCTGGATTCCGCACCAAATCCGCGCTTTTACCGCCAAAAGCACAATTGGCGCTGTCGAGCCTTGGCAGACAGGCCCTCCATGCCTACATGCTGACCGTCAAACATCCCTCGAGCGGCGAAATCCTTCGCTTTCGGTCGGAACTGCCGCCCGATCTTACGCGTTTGCGTGAGGCACTGGTCGGCGGTCGGGCCGCTTCCAGCGCCAAAGTTTCTGGCGATCTGAAGTAAGGATTAACCGATTTCTCCGGTTCTTATAACGACTTAACCGAGATAAACGCAGCATCGCGCTGATGTGATGCCGGTTCCCTTCCACTCGCCCGATTCGAACGTGTATGTTGCGGGTGCGAGATAATCATCCTGGCGCCGTCGGCTCGGGGAGCGGCGGCACTATCGCCCGCCGCTCCGCGGGGGCATGAATTTAGGAGGGCGCTATCATGGCCCAGACTGCAGCACTGCCCATTTTATCGGGCGAAACCGGCCTTACCCGGTATCTAGAAGAAATCAGGCGGTTCCCGATGCTGGAACCGCAGGAAGAATTCATGCTGGCCAAGAGCTGGCGCGAGCACGGCGACCGCGACGCGGCGCACCGGCTCGTCACCAGCCATCTGCGGCTCGTGGCCAAGATCGCCATGGGCTATCGCGGCTACGGCCTGCCGATCTCGGAAGTGATTTCCGAAGGCAATGTCGGACTGATGCAGGCGGTCAAACGCTTCGAGCCCGACAAGGGTTTCCGGCTCGCCACCTACGCCATGTGGTGGATCAAGGCCTCGATAC
>PLTE01000340.1 GCA_003164375.1 Hyphomicrobiales bacterium
GTCGAGGCGCAGATCGGCGGCAAGCTGGCCCAGCTCGGACAGCGGCTGATCAACGGTTCGGCCAAGAAGCTGGCCGACGAGTTTTTTTCGAATTTCGCCAAGGCGGTGCAAGGCTAGTGTTCCAGAGAGGCTAGCCTTCAAAGAGGCTGGCCTTCTACGGAGCCTGGTCTTATGAAAAGGCCGATTCCCCCAAAGAAGGGCCGGTCCCGGCGAAGTCCCGCAAAAGTCATATCAGGCAGTGCCCCAGGCGAGGTTGCCCATTACCGGGATGGCCCATATTATGCCTCTGGAATGATTTTAATGCCTGTGCTGCCGCGCCATGTGGCGGCGCAGATAAAGAGAGTGCTGAATGGCCAAGATTTCCCTGATCGTGAACGGCAATCCCGTCAACGCCAATATCGATCCCCGCACCCTGCTGGTGCAATTCCTGCGCGAGAATCTGCGGTTGACCGGCACCCATGTCGGCTGCGACACCTCGCAATGCGGCGCCTGTGTCGTGCATCTCGACGGCAAGGCCGTCAAATCCTGCACCACACTCGCGGTCATGGCCGACGGGCACGAGGTCAAGACCATCGAGGGCCTTGCTGCCGATGGCGGACCGCTGCATCCGATGCAGGAAGCGTTTCGTGAACATCATGGCCTGCAATGCGGTTTCTGCACCCCGGGCATGATCATGACCGCGGTCGATATCGTGCGCCGCAAGGGCAACGAGCTGGACGACCACACCATCCGCGAAGAGCTTGAAGGCAATATCTGCCGCTGCACCGGCTACCATAACATCGTCAAGGCAATCGCCGCCGGCGCCCGCGCCATGCGCGGCGGGGCGAGCGCATCACAAGCCGCCGAATAGGGTAGAGACGCGTAGATCATAAGGCTGCCGGCGGAACGCCGCCGGAGGAAACGCCAGAGGAGCAAGCATGAGTGCGACCGGAATCGGCGCCTCGGTGCGCCGCAAGGAAGATCGCCGCTTTATTACCGGAGCAGGCCACTATACCGACGACATCAACCGGCCTGGCCAAGTTTTCGCCTATTTTATCCGCTCGCCGCACGCGCACGCCGCGATCAAATCGATCGACAGCAAGTCAGCGGCCGCGATGCCGGGCGTGCTCGCCGTGCTCACCGGCACCGAGCTTGCCGCCGACAAGATCGGCAATCTGATCTGCGGCTGGATGATCCATTCCAAGGACGGCACGCCGATGAAAATGGCGGCGCATCCGGCGCTCGCAAGCGGCAAGGCCTGTCACGTCGGCGATGCGATCGCGGTGGTGGTCGCCGAGACCCTGGCGCAGGCGCGCGACGCCGCCGAAAAAGTAAAAGTTGATTACACGGTGCTGGCCGCGGTCGCGGATCCCGTGGCGGCGCAAAAGCCGGGCGCGCCGCAAATCCACGACGTTGCGGCCAACAACACGATCTACCAGTGGCACCTCGGCGACGCCAAAGCGGTCGACGCCGCGTTCAAGACGGCCAAGCACGTCACCAAGCTCGACATCGTCAACAACCGCCTGGTGCCGAACGCGATCGAGCCGCGCGCGGCAATTGGCGATTATGATTCCGGGACCGGCACCTTCACGCTGTGGAATACGACGCAAAACCCCCATGTCGCGCGTCTCGTCATTGCGGCCTTTGTCGGCATGGCGCCCGAGCACAAGCTTCGCGTCATCGCCCCCGACGTCGGCGGCGGTTTCGGTTCGAAGATTTTCATCTACCCCGAGGAAGTCGTGGCGCTGTGGGCGTCGAAGCGCGTCGGCCGGCCGGTGAAATGGGTTTGCGACCGCTCTGAGGCCTTTCTCTCCGATGCGCACGGCCGCGATCATGTCACGCATGCCGAGATGGCATTCGATGCCGGCGGCAAGATCGTCGGTCTGCGCGCCAAGACGATAGCCAATCTCGGCGCTTATATGTCGACCTTCTCCTCCTCGATACCGACGTATCTCTACGCCACGCTATTGTCGGGCCAATACGAGATTCCGCAGATTTATTGCGAGGTCGATGCCGTCTATACCAATACGGTGCCGGTCGACGCCTATCGCGGGGCGGGCCGTCCCGAAGCGACCTTCGTTGTCGAGCGGCTGGTCGAGGTCGGCGCCCGGGAAATGGGCCAGGATCCGGCCGAACTGCGGCGCAAGAACTTCGTACAGAAATTCCCGCACCAGACCCCGGTGATCCTGATGTACGACGCCGGCGATTATAACGCCTCGCTGAAAAAGGCGATGGAGCTTGCCGACTACAAAGGTTTTGCCAAGCGCAAACGCGAGTCCGCACGTCACGGCAAGCTGCGCGGCATCGGAATTTCGACCTATATCGAGGCCTGCGGGCTTGCACCGTCGCAAGCCGCAGGCTCGCTCGGCGCCGGCGTCGGCTTGTGGGAATCCGCCGAGGTGCGGGTCAATCCGACCGGCTCTGTTGAAATCCTCACCGGCTCTCATTCCCACGGCCAGGGTCACGAGACCACTTTCGCGCAGCTGGTGTCGGAGCGGCTCGGCATTCCGATCGAAAACGTTTCGATCGTGCATGGCGACACCGACAAGGTGCAGTTCGGCATGGGCACCTACGGCTCGCGTTCCGGCGCGGTCGGCATGTCCGCCATCGTCAAGGCGCTCGACAAGGTCGAGGCCAAGGCGAAGAAGGTCGCGGCTCACCTGCTCGAGGCGGCCGAGGCCGATATCGAGTTCAAGGACGGCAAATTCAGCGTCGCCGGGACCGACAAGTCGGCCGCTTGGGCCGACGTCACGCTCAACGCCTATGTCGCGCACAAATTTTCCGGTCAAGAGCTCGAGCCCGGACTGAAGGAAGGCGCGTTCTACGATCCGACCAATTTCACTTTCCCGGCCGGCTGCCATATCTGCGAGGTCGAGGTCGACACCGAGACCGGAAGTACCGAGATCGTGGCTTGGACGGCGGTCGACGATTTCGGCGTCGTGATCAATCCGATGATCGTCGAGGGCCAAGTCCACGGCGGCATCGCCCAAGGCGTCGGCCAGGCCCTGTGCGAGGGCGCCGTGTACAGCAAAGACGGCCAGCTCATGAACGGCTCGTTCATGGACTATTCCATGCCTCGCGCCAATCTGTTGCCGACACTGAAGGTCGCGACCACGATGACGAAGTGTCCGTCCAATCCGCTCGGCATCAAAGGCTGCGGCGAAGCCGGCGCCATCGCCGCGCCGGCCGCCGTCATCAACGCCATTACGGACGCGATCGGGACCGAACAGCTCGCCATGCCGGCGACGCCGTCGGCGGTCTGGTCGTCGCTGCAAAAATCATACAAACTGCCGCACGCGGCCTAAGGGATTTTTCTCTCTCCCGGAAACGGGAGAGGCGAGCAGGAATAAACGGAGGACTGCGATGTACGCCTTCACTTTCCATCGTCCGCAAACCGTGCGGCAGGCCGCAGGCCTCCTCACCAAAAACGCGGATGCAAAATTGCTCGCCGGCGGGCAGTCCTTGCTGCCGACCATGAAGCTGCGCCTGGCCTCGCCGCCGCAAATCCTCGACATGACGCTGGTCGAAGGCCTGTCCGGAATCGAGTTGAGCGGTCGCGCGCTCACCATCGGCGCGATGACCCGCCACTACGAGGTGAACGCCTCGCCGGTGGTGCAGCAGGCCATTCCGGTACTGGCGAAGCTTGCCGGCCTGATCGGCGATCCGGCGGTGCGCCACCGCGGCACGCTGGGCGGCTCGGTCGCCAATAACGACCCGAATGCCGACTATCCGGCGGCGTGTCTTGGGCTCGGCGCCACCATCATCACCAACAAGCGCCGGATCAAGGCCGACGACTACTTCACCGGCATGTTCTCCACGGCGCTCGAGCCGGGCGAGATCATCACCAAAATCAGTTTTCCGATCCCGAAAAAAGCCGCCTATCAGAAATTCCGCAATCAGGCGTCCCGCTTCGCTTTGGTTGGCGTCTTCGTCGCCAAGCGGGGCAGCGACATCCGCGTCGCGGTCACCGGCGCCGGCTCGAACGGCGTTTTTCGCGTGACCTCGTTCGAGGAAGCCCTGAAGAAGCGGTTTTCGCCGAAATCGCTGGAAGGCCTGACCATTCCGGCCGACGGCATGAATTCGGATATCCACGGCAGCGCCGAATACCGCGCCCATTTGGTCGGCGTACTGGCGCGGCGCGCCGTCGCCGAGGCGATCGGAAAACCTGCGGCCTGATGCGGGCGTAATCCGCCTGTTTGCCATGTGCGTGGGATGTGGCCGTGCGGCGGGACAAATCCGCCGCCGATGACTACATTGCAGCTATGAACAAGGCATTCCCGCGCCCGTTGCCGGATTCGATCGGCGCCACCGTCGATCTCCTCGCCGAGGCGAATTATTTGGCCGACCGCTCGCTCGGCACCGTGCTCTATCTGGCGCTCAAAATGGGCCGGCCGATTTTCCTCGAAGGCGAGGCCGGCGTCGGCAAAACCGAGATCGCCAAGGTGCTGTCGGCCTCGCTCGGTCGCCGCCTGATCCGGCTGCAATGTTACGAAGGCCTCGATGTCGCCGCCGCCGTCTACGAGTGGAATTACGCAGCCCAGATGATCGCCATCCGCGTCGCCGAGGCCGGCGGCGAGCATGACCGCGGGCGGCTCGAACACGACGTGTTCTCCGAACGGTTTCTGATCAAGCGGCCGCTGTTGCAGGCGCTGGAGCCGGACACAGCAGGCGCTCCGGTGCTCTTGATCGACGAGATAGACCGCACCGACGAGGCGTTCGAAGCGTTCCTTCTTGAAGTGCTGGGCGACTTCCAGATCACGATTCCGGAAATGGGCACGGTGAAGGCCGGGCAGCCGCCGATCGTCGTCATCACCTCAAACCGCACCCGCGAAGTGCATGATGCGCTCAAGCGCCGCTGTCTCTACCACTGGGTCGGCTATCCGACCGCCGAGCGCGAATTGGCGATCGTGCGCACCAAGGTGCCCGGCGTTAGCAAAAAGCTCTCTGAGCAGGTCGTGGCCTTTGTGCAGGCCCTGCGCAAACAGGATCTGTTCAAATCGCCCGGCGTCGCCGAAACGCTGGATTGGGCCGGTGCTCTGTCCGAGCTCGATGTCGTCGCGCTCGACCCGGCGACCGTCTCCGATACGCTCGGGGTGCTGTTGAAATACCAGGACGACATCGCGCGGCTCGAAGGCTCGAAGGTCAAAGAGATGCTCGACGAGGTGAAGTCGGAGCTGCGCGCGGCGGAGTGAGCAATACCATGGCAGAGCAGTCTGGCCGCCTTGCCGAGAACATCGTCTACTTTGCGCGCGCGCTGCGCGCCGCCNNGCGGGCGTCGGCACCCGCGATGATTTTTACTGGACGCTGCATGCGGTGTTCGTCAAACGCCACGAGCACTCGATCCTGTTCGATCAGGCGTTCCGCATCTTTTTCCGCCGCCGCGGCTATGTCGATCAGCTTCTGGCGATGATGCTGCCGCAGGCGCCGGCGGCGCCGCAAGCGCCGCAGGCCGGCGCCACGCGCGTGCACGAGGCGCTGTTTGCCGGCCTCGACGACAAGCTCAAGCAGGAGCGCGAGATCGAGCTCGATGCGCGCATGACCGTGTCTGATCGCGAGGTGCTGCAGCACAAGGATTTTGCGCAAATGACGACTGCCGAGATCGCGGCGGCAAAAGATGCGATCAAGCGGCTCGTTCTGCCGCTCGCCGAAGTGCGCACGCGCCGGCTTAAAGCCCATCCGCGCGGCCATCTGATCGACGTCCGCCGCACCTTGCGCGCCAGCATGAAAGGCGGCGGCGATTTCATCGATCTGCGCTTCGTCGGGCCGAAGACCAAACCCCCGCCGGTCGTCGCGCTGCTCGATATTTCCGGCTCCATGAGCCAGTACAGCCGCATCTTTTTGCACTTTCTGCATGCGCTCACCGATGCGCGCAAACGCGTCTCGACGTTTTTGTTCGGCACCCGGCTCACCAATGTGACGCGCAGCTTGCGCGAGCGCGATCCGGACGACGCTTTGGCGGCCTGCTCTGCTGCGGTCCCCGACTGGTCGGGCGGCACACGGATTGCGTCGTCGCTGAGGAATTTCAACAAGCTATGGGCGCGCCGCGTGCTGTCGCAGGGCGCGATCGTGCTCCTGATCACCGACGGGCTCGAACGCGACGCCGACGATACGCTTGCCTTCGAGATCGACCGGCTGCACCGGTCCTGCCGGCGTCTGGTTTGGCTCAATCCGCTGTTGCGCTTTGAAGGTTTCGAGGCGCGCGCGCGCGGCGTCAAAGCCATGTTGCCGCATGTCGACGATTTCCGGCCGATTCATAATCTGGAGTCGATGACGGCGCTGGTGGCCGCGCTGCAGCTTGGCGGCGACCGCGCAGGCGATCCGAAAGCCTGGATGCAAAAGGTGGCGTAACGCTCTATATTCGAGTGGATATAGCGCAGATTACTTCTTAGACGGGCGAATGGAGACAGATCATGCTCTCGACCGATAACGATATTCTCCGGGCCACCGAGGCGTGGCGCAAAGACGGCCGCGCGGTGGCGCTGGCGACCGTGGTCGAAACCTGGGGTTCGGCGCCGCGGCCGGTCGGCTCGAACCTCGTCATTGACGAGGACGGCAATTTTCTCGGTTCGGTGTCCGGCGGCTGCGTCGAAGGCGCCGTGGTCACCGAGGCGCTCGATGTGATCGAAAACGGCAAGCCCAAGATGCTGGAATTCGGCGTCGCCGACGAGACCGCCTGGAAGGTCGGACTGTCCTGCGGCGGCACCATCCGGG
>PLTE01000232.1 GCA_003164375.1 Hyphomicrobiales bacterium
TGTCCAGTTTCCGGGGTCCACCTCAAGGGCTTCATCGAGATATCGCGTGATGGCGGCGGTCTCGACGAGCACGAAATCGTCATGCATCAAGGTCGGAACCCGTCGGAAGGGGTTCCGAGCCAGATAGTCAGGCGGCAGATCCGTCGCGAATGGATTCACCTCGACATACGTATGGTCGACGTCCTTCTCGGCGAGAACCAACCGTGCGATCCAGGAATACGCTGTATCGATAGGCGAATAACGTGACGGCATCACCTGACACCCTGATGGGACCTATAACGCATCCAGCATCTCCACGATCTTTTTCTCCACGACGATTCCCTCGACGCGCCGGCGTTCGCGTTCGTTGAAAGCACGCTCCGATGGAACGCGGATTTCTTCCACGCCATCTTGTTTCGGCAGCGCTTTGATCGTATCGACCAGTTCGGTCATCTGGCGTTGGAACGCGTTGTCCGGTTGGGTCAGACCCGGATCGATCGCGATGAACAGAAAGCCATAGTCGTTGACCACGCCCCGGCCCAGTGCCGCGCCCGCGATCAGCCCGAGCGCCTGAACGCAGAACGACAAACCGTAGCCCTTATGCCCGCCCCAGGGCGCGACGCCGCCCTTCAATGCTTCCGAAGCGTCCCGCGTCGGGTTGCCGTTCGCGTCAAAACCCGTGCCTTCCGGTAATTCATGGCCGAGACGCGCCATCAACTGCACGTCGCCCCACATGACCGAGGCAGTGCCGATGTCCCACACCACCGGCCCGTTCGTCGAGGGAAAGCCAATCGAGATCGGGTTCGTCCCCAGCAACGGCGCGCGGCTGCCGGGCGGCAAAACATGCGGACTGGCGCTGCAGGTATGGATCGCGACCAGATCGTGCTTCACGATGGTTTCGACGTACCAGGCGTTCCGTCCGCTGTAGAAACTATTAAACACGCCAACGATGCTCAGGCCGGTTTCGCGGGCCTTGCGCGCCGCGATCTCGGCGCCGCGGAACGCCGCGATGTAGCCGATCGTATTGCCGCCATCGACCAACGCCGACGACGGCGTTTCGCGCACGATGAATGGTTCGGTGCGCGTTTGCCGGTTGCGCGCTTCTTCGGCGATGGTCAGAATCCGGGCCAGACTCGCGAACGGATAACCGCACAAAGCGTTATCGACCAACTGATCGGTGATGATGGTCGCGCCCCCTTCATCGTAGCCGCAACGATCCAGCGCCCGCATCGCCACCGCCCGAGCCTGGGCTTCCGAGAGACGCACCGTCCCCGGCCGATCCTCGTCCAACAGATTGCGCATCGGTCAGCGCCCTTTAAACGGGCCGGCCGGCCGCTTTTCGACGAAAGCGCGCGCGGATTCCAGAAAATCCTCGGTCAGGTTCAGCTTCGCCGCGCGCACCGTCCGGACCGCTTCCTGTTGCACTTTCTTCAATTCCCAACGGCGGAGTTGCACCGTGTGCCGCACGCCCAACGGCGGATTCTTCGCAATCCCCCGTCCCAGTTCCCGTGCCACCGCGAGGTATTCTCCCTTTGGCGCGACCTGATCGATGATGTTGACGCGCAACGCCTGTTCCGCCGTGAAGAATTCGCCGGTCAGGCTGACTTTCACCGCCAGCGAACCACCGCCTCGGAAGTTCAGCAGAGCCCAGTACTTGGCGCCGGACAGGCCGCGCGGGGCTTCGGTGACCTGGAATTTGGTGCCCTCCTCGGCGACGATCAGGTCGCATTCCAGCGCGATGCCCAACGCCAGGCCGAGCACGTAGCCATGCGCCGCGCAGATCACCGGCTTCCAGTTCACGCAATCGGTCAGCAGATTTTCCGAGTTCGCGTCACGCGCCTGCGGGCCGCCGTGCTTTTCCATTTCCTCGCGCGGCCGCAATTGCCGCTGCTGTACGTCGGCGCCGGAGGAAAACGCGCGGCCCGCGCCGGTCAACACCGCGACGTCGGCATCGGGATCGAGGTCGAACCGGCGCATCGCGGCCAAGGCCTCGCGCGTCATGTCGTCGTTGAACGCGTTCAGCCGCGCGGGCCGGTTGAAGGTGATGGTCGCGACCCGGTCGCGGACGTCATAAATTACGAGGGGTTCGGCGGAGTCTGACATGGCGCGTTTCCTTTGCTCGGCCGCCATCGTGTCCGGATCAGCGCCTGTGGGCAACCGCCGCGATGCGGCGTGATGCCGGCGATCGTAAGTATGATCCTTATTTGGCCTCCGCCATTCGTCATGCCCGGCCTGTCTCGACTATCCGTCGAGACAGGTGCCCGATGGTTGGCCGGGTCGCGCCACATCGGCGCGACATAAGCGCAGTGATGGGTGTGAACGGTGGTTCGCCAGGCTCTCAGCGTCATGGGCGGGCTCGACCCGCCCATCTCTACCCGCACAATGCGCGTGCCGCGATGGATCACCGGGTCGAGACCGGTGATGACGATCTGTGGTCGCGGCGATGACTGTCAGTGGTCGCGGACCTGGGCTTTCGCTCTCGCGGGCGCTTAGGTTGGCGCCCAAGGGGTTCGACCCGGGGATCCATCAAGGCACCGCGGGGCGACGGCGGGCGGCCGGACGATGAAACCCGAGTACCGCGAAACCCGTGTACCGCGAAACCCGTACTGGGCCACATGGGGAACACCCCGCGGACGACCTTCGCGTCACCGGATCAGGTCGCGGCCAGATGTGGGCGAAAGGTGGTTTTGTCGGTGCCGCAATCCGGACATTGCCAGGTTCCCGGCAGATCGCCGAACCTTGTACCGGAGGTAATTCCGGCCAACGGCAAGCCTTGCGCCTCGTCGTAGACGAAATAGCAGCCCTGACAAATGTACGCACCTCGGCCGGAAGCTGGAACGCCGTTCAGTGGCGCCGATTTTCGCGCGGCGGGGGTCGTGTGGTGCACGAGCCCGTCGCCGACCGACAACTCGGCGTCGGCGCGCGCGACCAGATAAACACCAACATCCTTGTGGCCGAATACCCGCCGTAACGACCCCGGAATGTCAAGATCGCGCCGCCCGGTGGCGGGATCGACATTGGTGGCGCCACAGCGGCCGTTGCGCCGATCGACGCGGAACAGCGCGTCACCCAATCGAATGTCGCCGCCAACCCAGGCGAATTCGTCCCAGGGCGGCGCGCCATCGATGTAGATGTTGGCGCGAAACCGCAGCGGATCGATCCGTATGCTCCATTGTTGTTCCAGCGCGCGCACGGTCGCGAGGTTGATCAGCGAGATGACGTTGTCGGGCTTGTCCATGAAATGCCCGTCGCGCGCGCGCACCAGCGCCGGAGCCGCGCGAAGCGTGGGCGCCAGGCGATGGAAAAACGCTTCGACATCGCGCCGCGCCGGCGCGTCCTGAAGGTTGGCTTCCAGTAACAATTTCCCGGACGCGTCGCGGACGGTCAGCAGCAAGGTCTCCGGGTCCAGATCCGTGCGGACCGTCGCCAGACCTTCATCGAGCATGAGCATCACGAACAGGCCTTTCTTGGCCCATTTCGGCTCCTCCGGCGTGACCGCGACTCCCGGTCTGGCGAGGGCGAAGACGCGATCGAAAGGAAACGGCTGCCCGGCGGTGACCCGAACCCGCGCGAGAGGCCGCGGACTGAGGCCTTTGATGGGATATTGATAAAGTCCCGTTACAACTGTCATCGGCTTGCCTGGCCCTCGTTCGGCTGCGTCGCGGGATGCTGCCCGATGCGGCGTTGAAGCCGAGAGAGCCGGTTGCTGACGATCGTGTGGAACCGGTTGTGGAACCGGTTTGGCGTGCGGAGCCGGTTTCGGCGGCCGGCGGCGCGTCTGGGCTGGCGCCCGGCCGGCGATCGCCCCGGACGATCTTGGCCGATGCGCCAGCAGATCGCTCAGGCCGATGGCGCGACCGTCCAGCGCATCATCGACCGCGTCCGACAGGCGGGCGATGCCCTGGTCGATCTGCTTCGGGGTCAGCGCCGCGTAGCCGAGGATCAGGCCGCGCCGCGACAGGGCCGATGGGCCGGAACGGTGAACGCTGGCGGAATCGAACGCACGGACCCCGACCCGGGCGCGCCGTCCCAGCGCTTCGACCGTCGCGGCGTCCGGCACGCCGGGCGGCAGTTGCCAGAAGACGTGCAACCCGCCGCTTTCACCGCTGATGTCCAGATCGCCAAAATCGCGGCGCAGGGCGTCCAGCAGATGGTCGCGCCGGTCGCGATACTCCACGCGCATCCGCATGACGTGGGAGGTGAAGCTGCCTCTCTCCATCATTTCCGCCAACGCCGCCTGTTCCAACCAGGGACAGCCATCGCTCAGCAGGGCCTTCGCGGCGCGCACCGCGTCGACCAGTCCCGGCGGCACGACCATGTAGCCCAGTCGAAGGCCACCCCCGATGGATTGGGAGAAGGTTCCGAAATGGACGGTGTGGTCTGGCGCGTAGGAGGCGACGGCGCGTGGCGCGCCGCCTTCATAGCGAAAATCGGCGCCGTGATCGTCTTCGAGGATGATACACCCGGAGGCGCGCGCCCAGTCCGCGATTTGTTCCCGGCGCGGGCCGGACATCGTGTGGCCCGTGGGATATTGGTGCGCGGGTGTCACGTAGAGCAACGCGGCGGACCTGGCCGGAAGCTCGTCCGCGACGATCCCGTCCTCATCGACCGGCACGGCGCGCAATTCGGCCTCGGCGGCCTGGAACGCGGCCACGGCTGGCCGGTAACAAGGGTCCTCGACACAGACCAGCGCGCCTGGACGGACCAAAAGGCGGATGGCGATGGCGATCGCCTCCCGCGCGCCGCTGACGATCGCGATCTGGCCCGGCTCCGCGACGATGCCTCGGGCGGCGCCGAGGTGACTGGCGATCGCGGCGCGCAGCGCGGTGAGGCCGAACAGGTCACCAGTTTGGGTCAGCCCGGGCGGTCCCCCGCCCGCGAGGCAGGTTTGCAGCAGGCGGCGCCAGGTTTTCAGAGGGAACAGATTGGCGTTCGGCAGTCCGGGCGCGAAATCGAACGACAGGCGGGCACGACTGGCGGCCACCGGCTCCATCCGGGTACCTGGCCTGGTGGAGATCGCGGGCGCCATGTCCCGGCCGTTTACCCGCACGCCGATCGGCGTCCCGTTCGGCGTTGAGGCCGCCCTTTGCGGCTGGTCGCCGAAACGCGGCTCCGGGCGCGGCATCGCGGGAGGCATCGTCGCGAACATGCCCGACGCCGGGCGCGATTCGACGTAGCTCTCGATCTCCAGGGTCTCGTAAGCCCGGACTACCGTGTTGCGGCCAATGCCCAGCTGCTCGGACAGACGGCGCGAGGACGGCAGCCGGACACCCGGGGCGATGCGGCCCAGACGGATCGCATCGCGCAACTGGCCGGCCAATTGCGCGGTCAGGGTATCGCCTCGGGTGCGGTCGAGCAGCAGACTGATTTGCATTACCACGCGATTGCCCTTGTTTCGACGGATGCGCTCCACGGATGCCGTATTTTCAGGCATGCATGGGTCCAGTGGCGAATATCATCGAGGGAGCCAGTCGAATCAAGCGATCTTCCGGTTGAAACGGGCATGGACTGGACCCATGGTGGCGCCAGTTACTGGCTCCATCAGCCGGTGTGAGGACCATCGAGCGCCGCCAGTTCGCGCGTTATACGCACTATTTCTGATCATACGGCCTATAATATAAGCAATCAGGACTGAACCCGCCCAGAGGGACGGGGCACCGGATGGCGGCGCTGGACCCACGGCATTTTTGGCGAATGGCTCTCGGGCCGTGGCGGTTCCCTCGGCAAGGTGGCGCACGTCGGACGTCTCGATCACGGGAGAACCCGGGGGAAGTCGGATGAGCTGGTCCCTGTCACCCTTTTGAAGGAGCACTCACGATGAAGCTCACGCGTCGTTCCTGGTTGAATACCATCGCTTCGGTTCCGTTGGCGGCCACGTTGGGCGCCTCGCTCGGCGTTGCCCGGCGGGCCGGCGCCGCCGAAACGATCAAGGTCGGCATCCTGCACTCGCTGTCGGGGACGATGGCGATCAGCGAGACCATCCTGAAGAACGTCATGCTGATGCAGATCGCCGACCTGAACGCCAACGGCGGTCTTCTGGGCCGGCAGGTCGAACCGATCGTGGTCGATCCCGCCTCCAACTGGCCCCTGTTCGCCGAGAAAGCGCGCGAACTGATCAGCCGCGATCATGTGGCCGCGGTGTTCGGTTGCTGGACCTCGGTGTCGCGCAAGTCCGTGCTGCCGGTGTTCGAGGAGCTTAACGGGTTGTTGTTCTATCCGCTTGAATACGAAGGCGAGGAATCCTCCTACGACATTTTCTACGGCAGCTCAGTGCCGGACAACAAAGCGATCCCCGCCGTGCAATATCTCATGAGCAAGGATGGCGGTTCGGTACAGCGCTTCATCCTCGAAGGCACCGATTATGTCTACCCGCGCACCAGCAACAAGATCATCCGGGCGTTCCTGAAATCGAAAGGTGTCGCCGACCAAGACATCATGGAGAACTATACGCCATTTGGCTTCTCCGACTGGCAGACCGAAGTAACGGCGATCAAGAAATTCGGCTCCGCTGGCAAGAAGACCGCCGTGATCTCGACCGTCAACGGCGACGCCAACGTACCGTTCTACAAGGAGCTCGCGAACCAGGGCGTCAAGGCCGCCGATATTCCGGTCATTGCGTTTTCGGTCGGCGAAGAGGAACTGGCTGGCGTCGACACCAAGCCGCTGGTCGGTCACCTCGCCGCCTGGAGCTATTTCGAGTCGGTGAACACTCCGGAGAACAAGGCGTTCATCGCCAAATGGCACGCCTATAATCACGATCCGAAGAGCGTCACCAACGATCCGATGGAATCGGCCTACATCCTGTTCCACATGTGGGTGCAGGCCGTGCAGCAGGCTGGCACCACCGATGTCGACGCAGTGCGCCAGGCCATGATCGGCCAAACGGTCAAATCGCCATCGGGTTTCGAGGTGACGATGGGTGCCAACCATCACATGGCAAAACCGGTGATGATCGGCGAAATCCAGGCCAACGGGCAGTTCGACATCGTCTACAAGAGTAAGGCGCTGCCGCCCCAAGCCTGGAGCCCCTATGTCGAGGCCAACAAGGGCAAGGTAGCCGACTGGTCGTGGCCGTGGGTCTGCGGCGGCTGCACCGAACCGCGCTATTCGACCTTCTAAAAGCCCTTCGGCCCTGATTGTTGCACGGCCGGCGGCGGGTTTTCCGTCGCCGGCCGTTGTGGTGTGAGCACGCTAAGCCGATGTTATTCAGTCGGTCGGCTCGATCTTGGCGTCTTTGGCGAGCTGCAAGGTCGCGGCAAAATCGTCTTTGACGAACTTGCCGAATGCATCGACGCTCATTTGCTCGGGTTCGACGCCGAGCTTCGCCAATCTTTCTTGGACCACCGGAAGCGCCAACGCCTTCTCAGTCTCTTCGTGCAACCGGTCGACGATTGCGCGCGGGGTCTGTGCCGGCGCGGATAATCCGACCCAGAAGCGGAACTCGGCGTCGGGATACCCGGCTTCGGCGATGGACGGCACGTCCGGCAAAAGCGCGGAGCGCTTTGGCGAACTCACCGCGAGCACCGCCAATTTGCCGCTGCCGAGCGCCGAGGCCGCCGCTGCCACGGGAACGAAATAAAAATCGATACGCCCCGCCATCACTTCGGTAAGCCCGTTATCGCGGAACGGCACGTGACGAACGTCGATCTTGGCGGCGAGACGAAAGCGCTCGCCGGCCATGTGCGAGGACGAACCGATGCCGGCGGACGCAAAGGTCAAAATGCCCGGTTTCGCCTTGGNNGTCTTCAAACCTGAGTCCTTCGACACGACCAGCACATTCGGCTGCACCCCCAATAACGCCACCGAAACGAAATCCTTCATCGGGTCGTAGGGCAGACTTGTGTGCAGCACCGTTTCGGTGCCCATCGACGTCGAGCTGGTCACGAGCGTGTAGCCGTCGGGGTTCGCCTTGGCGACGGTTTCGAACCCCAATGACCCCCCGGCTCCCGGCCGCGCCTCGATGACGAATGGCTGACCGAGCTGTTGCGACACTTGATCGAGCACGACACGGCTGACGGTGTCGGAGGCGCTGCCCGGCGCGAAGGGACTGATCACCCGGATCGGTCGGGTAGGCCAAGCGTCGGCGGCGAATGCCGCGGTGGCCAACAGCGCTGTCGCGGCGAAAACCGCGCCCAGCACGCGAACTGTCGTCATCTGATAACCTCCCTATGGTGGCCTTTGCGCGTCCCTGCCACCGCCGGCACGGTCGCTGAAATTTAGGATCGTCGATGCTTCGTTCGGCGATATTAGCAGATTTGCGATCCCTCGTTGCCAGGACGGCTGCGGCGTAGCGTCCGTCCCTAGCCTTGTGCGTATGGGCCTACGCACTTGCGCTCGGCCGCGCCGCGACCGTTTGGTGCCAGCGCTTGACGTTTTGCAGCCTATCCGGGACCGTAAGCTTGGACGGGCGCATGAAATCGACCGCCACCATCGCGGTGATGTCCGCCACGGTAAAGTCGGCGCCAGCGATATAGTCCCGATCATTAAGCTCGCCATCGAGGAATTGTAGAAACGCAAAGATCCGCGGCTTGTTGTCCTCGCCCCAGGCAGGTATTTGGGGGTCGACCATCTGCTTCATGCCGGGATGCAGATGCTGGAACGCCATTGCGACATGAAAAAGCAAATGGTGTTCGGCGCGCCGGTTCCACATTTCGACGAAGGCGATATCGAGCGGGCCGCGGCCGAACAGCGCCGGTTCGGGATAGAGCGCCTCGAAATAGCGGCAGATGGCGATCGATTCCGCGATCACGGTGCCGTCGTCGAGCAACAGCGCCGGCACCCTCTGCATCGGGTTGACGGCGGTATAGGCGTCCGTACGCTGTTGCAGGGCGCCCAGATCGACCTGCTCGGTCGGAATTTTGATCCCCTTCTCGGCGAGGAATATGCGCACTCGCCGCGGGTTGGGAGCGCGGCCGCCGTCAAAGAGTTTCATTGTAATCGCTCCCTATCCCTTTGAAGTTGTGAACTTATCGCTGTCCGTGGCGGGCCCACACCAGGCCCGGTCCAGGACGACGGGTCCGGCCACCAAGTTCCGCAGCTCAGTAGCCTGCATTCCCCTAGCCCTATTGGCATCGAGTCAATCCGTAAACGAAAACTTGCCGACAGCGCATCGGCTTAAGCCTCGTCTTAAGGATTTTGGGCCACTTTTGACGCGAATTTGAGCGTGATCCCAAAGCGTGGAAGCCGACTTTCGGAAAAGATCACGCTCGAGTGCAATGCAAGGCCAGCCGCGGACCGCAATGCCCAATACCATCAGCGACACGCACGAACATGCGTCGGCCGCCGCCGCGCCATCGACCAAGCGGCGGCTTGCGTCCCAGCACGTGCGCGAGGCGCGCGACCGGCTGACCTCGACCAGCGGCACCCGGCCGGTCTTCGATTACGAATTACTGCGCCTATTCGCGCAGAACCGCATTTCGGCCTCGCCCGTCATTCTGCTCCTGGTCGTCACCATCGGCGCGCTATCCGGCCTGTGGACCGGAGCCTTGATCTGCGGCGTGTGGACCGGCGGCGCGCTGATCATTCACCTCGCCGTCATCCGCGCCTGCCGGCAATTCCTCGACGAGCCGCCCTCAACCACGCAGCTGCGCCGGTGGCGGATGCGCTTCATCATGCTCGATTTGTTCTTCGGCATGGCGTGGACATTCATCCTGATCAACCCGATCGGCATCGACGATCAGGCGGCGACCTTCATGCTGTTCGTCATGCTGTTGGTGGTGGCGATCTCGAGCATGCTGGCATCGAGCCTGCCGATCGCGGTGTTCGCGCTGACGCTGCCGATCACCATCGCGCTGGCGCTCGACTTCGCGATCAAGGCGACGTTACACGACTATATTCTCGCCATCATGGCGCTAACCGCCGAAGGCTACTTTTCGCTTCTCGCATATCGTCTCTACTCCACGACGCTGGCGACGCTGGAAGCCCGCGCCGAAAAGGACGCGCTGATCGGCGAGCTTGAACAGTCGAAATCGATCTCGGACGAGGCGCGGCGCCGCGCCGAAACCGCCAATATCGCGAAATCACGCTTTCTCGCACAGATGAGCCACGAATTGCGCACCCCGCTCAACGCCATTCTCGGCTTTTCCGAAGTGATGAAGGGTGAGATTTTCGGCGCGCATGCCGTGCCTATGTACAAGGACTATGCCGCCGACATTCATAGCTCCGGCGTGCATCTGCTCAACCTTATCAACGAAATCCTCGATCTATCGCGCATCGAGGCCGGGCGCTACGAGCTCAACGAGGAAGCGGTGTCGCTTGACCGCGCGGTCGAGGATTGCCACCACCTTTTGAAATTGCGCGCCAGCAATCGTGGCATCACCATCCACGAAATGTTCGAGCCCGATCTGCCGCGGCTATGGGCCGACGAGCGCGCGGTGCGCCAGATCTGTCTCAACCTGTTGTCCAATGCAATCAAGTTCACCCCGCAAGGCGGCGAGATCTGGCTCAAGGTCGGCTGGACGGCGTCCGGCGGCCAATATATGAGCGTTAAGGATACCGGGCCTGGCATCCCAGAAGAAGAAATCCCGATCGTGCTCGCCTCATTCGGCCAGGGCTCGAACTCGATCAAATCGGCCGAGCAAGGCGCCGGCCTCGGCCTACCCATCGCAAAGAATCTCATTGATCTGCACGGTGGCACGTTTACGCTGAAGTCGAAGCTGCGCATCGNNGGATCACTCCGCGTCCTACGCGTCCTCGTCCGGCGACGAGTCATCGACCCGCGCCAAGCGCGTGCTGTTCGGTGCCGGCGGCTAAACCAAGTTGAGCCTGAGCTTGGTCGCGCACGCATTCGGGCATTGCCTTCGTCCACCCCGTGTCTATGGTGCCTCGCGATTCGCCGAGAGCCCCATGTCCGCTGCCGAAACGAGCCCCTCCAATCCTAGCATCGCCACTCCCTGCAACCGCGTCTGCGTGGTCGATCCGCGGTTACGGCTTTGCATCGGCTGCGGCCGCTCGCTGGACGAGATCGGGCACTGGACCGCACTGGGCGACGACGAACGCGCCGGCATCATAGCGCAATTGCCGGCCCGACTTGCCGCCATGAACTGCGCCCAAACAGCGACCCGGCGGTCGCGGCACAGGCTTAAAGGGTGATCGAAGTGCGGCGACGCCTGTTGTGGTTTGTCTTGATCGGTCTTTTGATCGCGATCCTCGTTATCGTGGCCGAGCACGGCAGGGGAGCGATCGGTCCGCTGTCGACCACCAACTTCGGCTCGCTCGCCTATAAACTCGCGATCCTCGTGTTCCTCGCCGCCGCGCTCTCGATGATGTTCCGCGAGCGTTTCGTACAGGCGATCACCATGGCGCTGTTATGGGTCGTGGTCGGCCTGCTCTTGGTAATCGGCTATTCCTACCGGTTCGAACTCGGCAACGTCGCCGACCGCGTGGTCGCCGAGCTGATCCCCGGCCACGTCATCTCGCACGGGCGCACCGTCGAGGTCGCGCGCACCAGCGACGGCGATTTTGCCATTGCGGCGCAGATCAACGGCGCGCGCATGCCGGTGGTGCTCGATACTGGAGCGAGCTCGGTCGTGCTGACCCATGACGACGCCAAGGCGGCCGGACTGCCGCTCGATCTGCTCAACTATACGGTCAGCATCGATACCGCCAATGGCCGCACCCGCGCCGCGCCCGTCACGCTTGACCGCATCGCCATCGGCGCGCTCGAAGAACGTTCGGTCGAGGCGCTGGTCGTGCAGCCCGGCCAGCTGCGCACAAGCCTCCTCGGCATGAGCTTTCTTAACCGATTGCAAAGCTGGCAAGTCTCGGGCGACCGGCTGATCCTGAAGGGCTATCCCTAGGGCGCGACCCATTAACCGTAGGTCGCGTTTGCCAATGATGCGAAGCAAAAACGCCCGGCCCAATCGGGCCTTTAAGAAGTCTACGAAATCGGCCCATCCGGCGCACAAGTGAAGCAATAAGAGCCATACATAAGGGTGGCAATTTCACCGGCTCGAACGCCGGACGCGACCTCCAGAGCCTCGTCGGAGATCTCGTAGTCAAAGACATTCTCATCAGTTTGATCAAGGCCGAATTGGCCGTGGTCCATGCCGGGCCTCCCGTTCGTCAGCGCGGAAAAGCCGAGTCTCGCAGCTTTCGAACCTCTCGTCACGTCCGTTGAAACGGTCGCTTCCGCCTCCGTGCTCCGCGCTTTGGCGGTCTCAAACGCGTCGTTCGCGCCGGGCGAGCGCAGGCACGGCGCGCGCTGTTCAGCGTCGCGGAACAATAGCCGCTCAAAACAAACTGACCAGAAACCGCGCCGAGACCAGCAACAGAAAGATACTGAACGCGATCTCGAGCCGGCGCCGCGATAATCGGTGCGCGAGGCGAGCGCCATAGGGTGCGGTGAAACTCGACACTGGCGCCATCACTGCCACACCGATCAGCGAGATAAAACCTAGCGAGAACGGCGGCAAAAGCGCTTGGTGCGGCAGTCCAGCCAGCATATAGCCCGCCGTGCCCACGACCGTGATCGGCACGCCGAGCCCCGCCGAGGTCGCGACCGCATTGTGGATTGGCTTGCCGTAGAGGGTGAGCACGATATTCGACAACGAGCCGCCACTCACGCCCATCAGCGATCCGGCAAGGCCGATCGTGAATCCATAAAGCGTCATCGGCACTGCGCCTGGAAGGTCCGTGCCGAGATTCCAGCGGTCGCCGGCGAACAGGAATTTGCTGGCGATGAAGCTTGCGATCAGCACGAAGGCGATCTTGAACACCACGGGTGGCGCGAACGCCGCGATCACCGCGCCGCAGGTGACACCAATGGCGGCGGGCAGCGCCCACAGCCTGATCACGCGTGCAATGACAAGACCCTTCTCGCGGTGCGTGAGATAAGAACGCACGGTAGTCGGCAGGATGATGGCGATCGAGGTGCCGACGCAAAGCTGCATGCGCACCTCCTCCGGAACGCCGAGCACGCGAAACACCTCATAGAGCACCGGCACGATCACCGCGCCGCCGCCGATGCCGAACAGGCCGGCAAGAATTCCGGTAATGACGCCGCCAATGACGATGGCGAGCGCGAGCCAGACAATTTCGCTCAACGGAACGCCGAGTAACATCTGGGCCGCGATGCTTTCGCTGGGAAGATTATTTCTTCTGGCGCATGATCTTTTCCGAAAACCGGAATCCACTTTTCGGGATCATGCGCTAGGCCGCGATGTGCGCCAATTCGCCGGTGCTGTCTAGGCAGCGGTCCGGGACCAATGCAAGCGCTGCTGCGAGGTATTCCGCGCCGGCATTCGGGGCAGCCGTGGCGCCGGCGAGACGACGGCGGAAGGCGCGCGCGCCAGGCACGGCGCGGAACAGTCCATGCAGATGCCGCGTGATCGCATGGAGTCGCGTGCCCTGCCCTAATTCGCGCTCGATATGGGGCAGCAGCGCCGCCGCGGCGTCTTTCACCGAGACAAAACGCGCCGCTTCGCCGAACACCAATGGGTCGACGGCGAGAAGCCGCCATGGCTCCTGATAGGCGGTACGCCCCATCATGACGCCGTCGACCCGATCCAGATGCGTCAACGCCGCTTCGACGCTGTCGATGCCGCCGTTGAGCACGACAGTGAGGCGCGGATGCGCGCGCTTCAACCGATAGACGCGCTCGTAATCGAGTGGAGGCACGTCGCGGTTTGCCTTCGGCGACAGGCCTTTGAGCCAGGCTTTGCGGGCATGCACGATCAGCGCGTCGGCACCCCCGCGCGCCACCGCCTCGGTAAAATTTTCGAGCGCAGGTTCCGGGTCCTGCTCATCGATGCCGATTCGGCATTTCACCGTGACGGGAATGGCGACGGCAGCCTTCATCGCCGCCACGCAGTCGCCGACCAGCGCCGGCTCTGCCATCAGGCAGGCGCCAAAGCGGCCGTTCTGTACGCGGTCTGATGGGCAGCCGACATTGAGATTGACCTCGTCAAACCCGGCATCGGCCGCAATGCGCGCGCACGCCGCGAGCGCCTGCTGATCCGAGCCGCCGAGTTGCAGCGCCAGCGGATGCTCCGCCGGCTCGTAGCGCAGCAGCCGCGCCCGATCGCCGTGCAGCACCGCGCCGGTGGTCAGCATCTCGGTATATAACAGCGCACGCTGCGTCAGCAGGCGATGGAAAAACCGGCAATGCCGGTCGGTCCAGTCCATCATTGGGGCGACTGAAAATCGGTGGGACCGACTATCAGGTGATTTTTTCAGTTTTTCAGTCACTTAATCAATTCCCGTCTTGGCTCATGTCGTACCATCTTCGTCAGAACTATGTCGATGCCGCTTTTTTGGGGTTGGACTGATGTGTGGGTCGAATCTGCCCTCATGTCCCCCAACTTGCGGTACGAATTGTCAAATATTCACGTTCCAATACTGGTGATGCGCGGCAGCGCCAACAACTACGGCACCCAGGTAGAAACGGTTATAGACCTCCGCCCGTGTGCGCTACGGACCGTGATCAATCCGGAGTCCGATCACGTGCCGCACCGCGAGAAGCCGGAACACACGCTCGACGCAATCGCACAGTTATTCCACAGCGACGACGGCGTGTTGCGCAGCGACCTTCCCAGCCCGTCCACATGTCGACGGCCTTGAACTCATCGTGAAGTTTCGGATTTTCATCGGCCACAATCCCATACACGTTACCGTTGTTCACTCAAAGCTCTCGTGCCACGTTGCGCTGGAAAGCCAGGAAATGATTACGCACTGCCGTATTGGGTTGGAAGGCGCTTGCCTCTCCCGGAAGTCCTTGATAACCGCGTTATCGCTACCATTCGACTACGGCGGACTGGTACAGTCAGAATGCCGATATCACTAATCGGAAGGAAGGCGGATCGCAGGAGTAGCCGGGATTTCACCCGACCAATACAGCGCATCAAAGATGGATTTTCCACAGTCACCTGAACCAAACACGCAGCCGCTGCGCATTCTTGAGATTGGCAGTCTTGGGAGCAGTGGTCTGTTTGTGGATGCGGTACCCGCTCAAACACAATTTTATTGGACGGGGGCAAAACGACGTGACCGGGATCAATATTCCTTCGGACCGCTCCGCATGCTTAGAAGCCTAGCCAAACTACGTCGCCGAGAATTCGATTTGCTTGTTGTTCATACGACCCAATACCCGCCCTGGCATCCGCGCTCGATCCTCACCGCGCTACGTGACTGGCATTATCGGTCGCTGCGTGGCTTATTCGGATTATTCGCCTGGCGGTTCACCCATCTGTTTCACTCGGTCCCGATCGCAGTCGTCGATTTGCGCGACTCATGCCACATCGGCCGCCATAACTTTTTCCTTCTCGATTCCTGCGTAGCTTTCTTTAAACGCGAGTTGCCGACCGATAATTGGCTTGCCTTCTGCAAGTCCAGTTATCCGAATTTTCCCGGTCGAAAATGGCGCAGCTTTGCACGGAACCGCCGTCGCGTTGAAAAGCTGAAACCGATCAGCCTCGGCTTTTACTCACATTTCGAAGGGGCTGCCGCGCCAGTCAAAAGCGCCGACATTTTTTTTGCCGGCAGAATCGGTTCCAACAACACCGCGCGTGTTGCCGGATTCAAGGAACTGCAAGCGCTCAAAGCGGAGGGCTACGTCGTAGATATCGCGACGGAGCCCTTGGCCTGGCCCGAATACATGCGCCGCATGTCGGCCGCATGGTTGGCCTGGTCGCCGGGAGGCCTCGGCTGGGACTGTTACCGGCACTATGAGGCGCCTTTAGCGGGCACAGCGCCTCTGATGAACCACCCCGCAATCGTGCGGCATCGGCCGCTAAAGGACGGGGAGCAGTGTGTACTCTATGGTGTCGAGGCTGGCGGTCTTACCGAGGCGGTGAGACGCGCGCTCGCCGACAAGGCCGCCCTGCACAAAATGGCGAAGGCCGGTGCAGAGCATATTCTTAAGCATCATAGCCGTTTCGCGCTGGCCGAATACGTGACCACGACGGTCCTTGGGCGGCGCCTTGATGGCAGTCGTTACGAGCGGAATATGGATTCATGAGCGCTACCCAATATTCCTATCGCCCCCATATTTTTTCGCGCGAGCGCAGTTATTCGCTCGAGCCAGGCGCAATCGTTTGGTCTCAGGGCGATCAACGCGGTCGCATCGCATTCGGTGATATAAAGGAAGTTCGCCTTTACCGCCTGTTTATGCCGGGAGCGGCGGCAATCCAGAAGCAGATAATCTCGCGGATGCATCTACAGTGCAGGTCTGGGAAACGGCTCGCTTTATCGCCGGCTCATTATCGGCGACCTTATTCCTGGGAAGATCGATCGGCACAATACGTCAATTTTGCCAACCGCCTGTTAAGGGAGCTTCAAAACACCGATCCAAAGCCGAAATTCGTCACGTCCCAACACTGGACCATGCGGCTTCGACTGTCGACCAAGCGCAAGAGCGCCGCCGTCGGCGGCCACATTATGCTCTTGCTGTTTTGGCTGATCCGCGCCCTTAATCCGGAACGCACCAGCAACATTGTCGGCAAGGTGATGGAGCGCGTCGGGCCACGGCTACGCGGTCATCGCATTGCCCGCGCCAATCTCAAGGCTGCATTTCCGGAAAAAGCCGCAAGCGAAATTGAAAAGATCTTAAAGGCAATGTGGAGGAATCTGGGACAGGTCGCCGGCGAATACGCTTTTTTGGACCGGCTATGGGACTTCGATCTAAGCAACGCGAAGCCCGGCCGCATCGTCATTGAGCAAGACACACTCGACCGTATCGCGCGTATGCGGGCATTGAACAAGCCGGTTCTCTACTTTGCCGCCCATCTCGCCAACTGGGAACTGCCGCCGGTGATGGCCAAGGCGCTCGGCTTGCAATGTGTCACGGTCTATCGCCCACCGGAATTCGGCGCAATCGCCGACCAGATCGTTAACGTTAGAGCACGGGTCATGGGAAAGTTGGTGCCCGCCGGGCCCGGAGCGGCAATCAAGCTCAAACGCGCGCTTGATCAGGGTTTGAGTATCAATATGCTGGTCGATCAGCATTTTGTCGGCGGCGTCGATGCCTTGTTTTTTGGTCGTTTTTGCAAGGTCAATCCAACGTTCGGTCGACTCGCTCGTCTTCTGGACTGTACGATATGCGGATCGCGTATCGTTCGGCTTGCCGACAACCGCTATCGTTGCGAACTCACCGAGCCGCTTTTGTTGCCACGGGATACCGCGGGCAAAATCGACATCGTCGGTACGATGCAAATGATGACCTGGGTGATAGAGGGCTGGGTTCGCGAGCATCCCGACCAATGGCTATGGATGCATCGCCGCTGGCGGTGAATCGGTCATGGCGCCGATCCCGCGGGCGCCACCTGATTAGGACCCAGCGTCCGTCTTTGTTCGATATGGCGTTTGGGTTGCAGATACAACATGTAGCTCACCGGCGCACGATGCAAACCGAGAAACCTGTTGGCCACAGTGATCTGCATCCGCTGGGCCGCCGGCAGCGCCTTCTCGAAGACCTCGTTGCACCAGAGTTCCACCGCGCCGCAAATGCCGAGTACACCCTTTTCGTTCCAGAATTTCTCGAGTTCGGCTCTTGACATGTCATCGTTCGAGTCGGGCGCGGTGCGGGGATGATCGGTACTATAGAACGTCACCGCCCAAGCCAAACGGGCCGAGCCGTTTACAAATTCGAGCGGCTGTCCGGTCCGGCTATGCCATTCATCCGTAGCGATGCGTGCCAGAGTGCCCAATGGCGCCGCATCTTCGTCTTTGGCAACGATGAAATTAGCCACCATGAGGAGCGGCGATACGGCCAGCACGAGCAATGTCACCGCGGCAACGGCGCCGACGATCGCTACCGTAGCGCGATAAGTCACGACCAGGCCGGGCGCGGATACAATCGCCAGCGGGACGAAAAAATAGGCGGGGTAATTCCAGGGGTCGCGCGAAGCTATTCCCGCGAGCGGCATCAACACGAGGGGCAAGACGATTGGCGCAAAGGCAATGCAACCGACAGTGGCCCGCCTGACCGGCCAGTCTCGAGCGATGGTCCGGGCCATCGCGACCGTGAATGGGCGCAAGCAAAGCCACAATGCAACGAGCGCCGGCGACAAAGAGCCAATAAAAGCCGCGACGACGACGATTGATCGGAAGATGATCGTCAGCGCGTGATTTGAGCCGCCCATTGCGACCCGACGCTGCTCCGCCAAAACGTGATACGTGATCGAAATGAAATCATGTCTGATGAGCCAGTATAAATTGGGCGCCAAAACGATGACGCAAGTTGCGGCCGCAAGATAGGGCCGAGCCGAGCGGAAATAGGATCGTCGATCTGGGTGAAGGAGTGCCGCCAGCATACAGGCGAGAACAATGAGGCCCGCATAATATTTGCCAAGCATGGCGAGCCCGCACGCCGCCCCGAAAAGGATACTCCAGATCAAGCGAGTGCGTTCAATCGACACAAAGAACAACAAGNNAACTGGACTGTGTTATTGTTGTAAACCGCCGCGTGAAAAGTGAATATCGGCGTCAAGCCGAGAAGCGCCACAGCTAGAATGCGTCGACGACGATCGACTACATGACCGGAAGCGAGCCAGACCAGCCACATTGCCAGCGCGGCGTTGCCCAGTGCGAGAAAATAGAATGACCATGCCGCGACCGGAAACACCGCAAACCATGCTGNNGAACGCGGGCACACGCGATAAGGCAAAGGCCTCCAGCATGTCGCCGTGCAACGGAAGTCCGAGGTTTTCGACCTCTGTCGAAACGGTCCAAAGGATCGCGTAACCGAGCAACAGAATGATGGCCCGGTGATCGGCGCTTGACGGCCGGGAAAGACGACGCGTCAAGCACACCGCCGCGGCGCGTGCGGGCCGAGGAATTTTGAGCCACAGGACACTTAAAGGGGTTGCATGAGCCATAAACGACCGCGCGACCGGCGGCATGCATCGCCGGCGGTCCAATGGGATCTTCGAGAGGTGTGGGCTCTATTTTCTATTCGCCCATAGACGCAGCTCCGTCTGCACGCGTTCAATGACGGAATCCCAGTCGCCGAGCTGCGGCTGCCGGAACAATCGGGCGTTCGGATACCAGGGGCTATCGTCGCGGTGAAGGAGCCATCGCCATTCTGGCGAATGCGGCAAAAGAATCCATACTGGCTTTCCCATCGCGGCCGCCAAGTGCGCGACCGACGTGTCGACAGCAATGACCAGTTCGAGTGACGCAATAATGGCAGCGGTATCATCAAAATCTGCCATTTCTCGGCCGAAATGCCGCAGGTTCGACAATTCAGCCATAAGCCTTTCGTCTGCAAAGGCGACTGACTTTTGCAGGCTGACGAAATTGAGCCGCTCAGAGAAAAGCGGGCCGAGACGCCTCAGTCCAATGGATCGGTTATGATCCTCGAAATGATACGGGCTCCCCGACCACACCAGCCCGACGAGCGGCGAGCGCTCAAGCGGCAGCCTTTCTCGCCACTTCTTTACCCGCCCCGGATCCGCGTGAAGATAAGGGATCTTTGCCGGCACCGATTTGAGGTCAGTCTTGAACGCAAGCGGCAGGCTGAGCAAGGGACAATGGTAGTCAAACGGCGGCAACTCGTGTTCGCTGGCGAGCCGCACACTACGTCCATCGATCCGCCCGCCATCTGTTTGATCGACCGGCTGAGCCAAAGCCAAAGCAATCCCTTCCATGCGGGACATCAGCGAATACAAATCAGCCTGAACCTCAAGAATCACGTTGGCGCCGCGTTCGGCCACCAGTGGTGCGTAGCGCACAAATTGCAGTGTGTCGCCGAAACCTTGTTCGGAATGCAGTAAAATCGTCTTACCGGCGAGGGGCTGCTCACCAAGCCACAGCGGCGCGCGAAAGCTCCTCACCTTTGCACCGTCGTACCTCCAGCGCCATTCATACTCCTGCCAGCCGCGATAAAAGTCGCCGTGCAACAATCGTAGGTGTGCAGCGTGTTGGCGTGGGGGGGCGGCTTGACGATCAAGCTTGATTGCAATCTCGAACTGAACGGCCGCCTCGTCATAGCGCGTCAGACACGCCAGAGTCACGCCACGGATGTGGTATAGTATGGCGCTTTCCGGCTCTAGTCTGATCGCGTTATCTAGGCTCGCCAGCGCCTCTAAATGGCGATTGAGCTTGGAAAGGGCTGTGGCGCGCTGGGCATGAAACGCGGCGCGGCGCGGAGCAAGGGCGACCGCTCTGTCGCAAGCCTGAAGCGCGGCAACAAAGCGGCCGAGTGCGAGGAGGACTACGCCACGGTTCATGTGAGCTTCGGCGTCGTCCGGCGCCAGAGAGAGAGCACGGTCATAGCTGACCAATGCTTCAAAAAAGCGTCTCAAGTAGCTGAGCACAAGCCCGCGCTTCAGCAGTAGTTTGGCCGCAACCGCCGGATCGTCGGAACATTTCGCCGCCTCGGCCTCGCAGATCTCCAGCGCAGCACGAAAACATTCCTCCGCCGTGGGTGCGTTCTGTCGATATCTGATCAGGCCGAGGTTAGTCAGCGCATCGAGATGCTTCGGGCTATCGCGAAGGACGGTCATGTAGATCAGTTCGGCTTCATCGGACCGCCCTTGTTTTTCAAGAGCGCGAGCTTTGGCGACGTCGGCGGCGAACGGATCACCCGGCGGCGGCAGAATTTGCGGCCTATCGGGCGTGATTTGCGCTTTCACAGGCTCCTCACGAGCGGTTGCGCTAAGGTTCGATGGCGCTCCAATTCCTCCTCGAATTGCAGCCGGTAGTATGCCGCGTAGCGCCGACCGCGCCGTAATAGCTCTTGGTGGGTTCCCGATTCAACGATGGCGCCCTGTTCGACAAAATGGATGCGGTCGGCGTGCATAATGGTCTGCAAGCGATGAGCAATCACCATTGTGGTCCGGTTCCTGCAAAGCAGGTCAAAAGCGTCCTGTACATGACGCTCGGATTCGCTATCGAGGGACGCGGTCGGTTCGTCCAGCAGGATCAAGGGGGCGCTCTTTAAAAAGGCACGGGCGATCGAGACGCGCTGACGCTGTCCGGTCGAGAGCTTATGCCCATGTTCGCCCACCGTCGTATTGTAGCCATCGGGAAAACTCATGATGAAATCGTGAGCATGAGCGGCGGTAGCCGCTGCAACGATCTCGCGGTGGTTCGCATCAGGCTTGCCGAAACCAATATTCTCGCCGATGGTGCCACGGAACAGAAAGAGGTCCTGCCCGACGTAGCCGATATGCTGACGCAGCGAACGGTGCGAGACCGCAGCAATGTCTTGCCCGTCGACGACAATTTTGCCCGCGTTGACGTCATAGAGACGGAGGATAAGACTGAAAACGGTGGACTTGCCCCCTCCTGAGGGACCAACCAGCGCCGTGACCTTGCCAGGTTCTGCAACGAACGACATATCGCGCAACACCGGCAAATCCGGTTGGTAGCAGAAATCAACGCAACGGAATTCGATCCGGCCGTGATTGACCGTCAGGACGGGCTTGTCCTCGTCGTCGGGTTCTGTTGGCGGAGAGTCGATTAGGCCGTAGAAAAATCCCAAGCTGGCCAAATTTTGATTCAACGTGATGTTGAAGGCGCCGAGACTTTTGATGGGCCTGTAGGCAAGCATAAAAGCGGCAATGAACGAAACAGCTTCCCCATACATCATCTGGCCGGAAATGACGCGGTAGCCGGAATAGAACGTGATCACCGCGACCGCTACTCCACCCAGAGCTTCCATAAGTGGCATGGAGCGATTCGACAAGTTCGCAAAGTGATCGGCGGCTTTGTTGCCGGCCAATGTCTGTTCGCGAACCCGCCGCTCCATGCCGTCTTCGAGATTGAACGCCTTGATGGTGCGCATTCCGCGAACCATCTCTTGAACGCTTTCCATAATGGCGATGTTGGCGGCGTATTGGCTCCCGGCAACGTTACGAATCCGGCAGACTACGTCGCGAACGACGAGCGCGGTTATCGGCATAGCCATGACTGCAAAGACCGCAATCAGCGGATCCTGCCACGCCATGACGCCGAGCAGGCACAAAACCGTCAGGCTGTCGCGTCCAATCGACGTGACCAACAACGACAGAACGCTGCCGGCCGCGCTAGCCGCGTAAGCGATCTGGCCGACGAACTCGGACGAATGGCGATCCGCGAAAAAGCCGAGACTTTCCCGGACTAGTTTCTCGAAGATCCGCCGCTGATTGCTCGCAGTGATGGCGTTGCTGATCCGGGATAGCACGATGGCCTGACCGTACATCGCACCGCCCCTGGCGGCCATTACGATCAGAATCACCCCACAAAGCGCAGCGACAACCGTGAGGTTGCGATACGCGTAGGTCTGATTGACGACGTGTGAAAGGACGTAGGCCATCAGCGCCGTGGCTCCGGCGTTCACGGCGCTGAAAGCAAAGGCGATCGCATAGCGCTTCCAGTAGGTGGGTGCATATTCGGAGAGCACACGGACCACCAGCCCGACGGTGCCGTGGGGATCCCGCTGCACACGCCTTTCGATGTAGTCACGCAAGGGTCGCGGCAAGATGCCAAGCATAGGAGGATGGGCGGACAGTTATTGGGGCGTTTAAGTTACTCGAATAACATAGCTTCAGCCAGCCACCGTACGCGCCGCTGTTTAAAGCTGCCGCGCAAAATAGGCTGCCGCATCAATGGTCATCCCCAGGCGGGATGGAAATTTATTCAAGCGCTTGACCGAGCCCCGTCAGCTTTATATGTTTATGTGCTAGCAGAGGGGCATTATATGACGTCTCAGGCATTACCCGGACAATCGAAGCCACGACGAAAATGGGAACGGCCGGCCATCGCAGTGCTCGCGTTCCGCGACGCGCGATTTGGCGCCGGTAGCTTTACGGACCATGCGGCCTTAGTCAACGCCATGATATCTGCCTGATTTTGGGCTTGGATACACCTGCTGCACGGCAGGCTACTTTATCTAGCGGTTTTGCGCGTCCATCCAGCGCAGAAATCTTCCCACTGCCAGGCCCCTGGTCAGTGCGAGTTGATATTCGCTCATGACCGGGCGCGTGTGCCAGCCCGATGTGGGCCAGGTATCCACCGCGTTTTGTAAACGATCGATGTCGATCGACCGGCGCACGAGCGATGATGAGGCGATATCGGCGATCTGCTGCTTGATCTGCGCACGTTGAGCCGTTGCCTTCTCGTACCAATCGGCCGATTGTAAACCAAACTGCCGATTGGTGAGAACCGACGGAGGCAGCAAGCCCCACATCGCGCGCCTGATCAGAGAGCGGTCGATCCCCTCGACAAGATATTGCTCGTCCGGAATGCCAAAGCAGTACTCCACCAGATCGATGTCAGCGAGTGGATCGCGCATTTCCACCCCATACATCGCCTTGATGGCCGCAAACCAATCGCCGAGATAATCGACCATTCTCATTCCGTTATGCCGCTCGCCGTAACGGCTGCGGTAGCGAAAATCATGCCCGGCTTCACGGGCGCGCGCGTCCACCTGCATTTCGGCTGCAAACTCCGGGCGGATTGGGCTGTGGCCCTGCCACGGTGCCGTGCCGCCCCGGTACCAATCCCTCAGGTCCAGTTCCAAATCGCTGCGTAGCGGATCGACGAAGAGCTTCCGAAACGCCATCCAGTGGGACAGCTTGCTGTTACGATACAACGCGCGGTATTGCCGATAGGCCAGTCTTAGTCTCCCCCGAAGCAGGTGATGACACGACTGCGACCAGCCGTTCCAACCTGTCGTGAAATTGCCGACCAGGCCGAGCAGTAATACCCTCCGGTTTTGCGCCCGTGCCAAGCGGGGGATCGCAAGCATCCATCCCAGATTTGTCGGGTTGCGCACCGGATATTCGAATGCGAGCGAAACACGGTCGATCTCATCAAAGTCGTCGTGCTCGTTGTTATAGACATAGGTGATATCGATATTGCCGATCTCCGCCCGGATCGCCTCCACATAGGGCGTCTCATCCGCATAACACCCGCCGGGTATCGTGCCGTCGAAGCCCTTACGAGGCACTTGGGTGAAGGCGGCAAGGCGCTGCCCGCGATCGCTTAAGGCGCGCGCAGCGACAGCCGCGACCACAGAAGAATCGAGGCCGCCGCTCATGGAGCAGGCCACCGGACCCGCGCTTCGCAATTGTCGTCTAACCGCTCGATCGAGGTGGACCCGCAAATTCTCGGCGTAGGCCTCGTCCGAAGGCAAGCGCACCGGCTTGATATCGGCCGTCGACCAATACCGGGTCGTCGTGACACTACCGCCCCGGTCGATCGTGGCGAAGTGTGCGGGCGGCAGCCGGTGGATATTGCGGTAAAAGGTCGTCGTCTGCTCTTTGTCGTTGAGCACGAGAAAGTCGGCCAGTTTTTGCTCGTTTAATTCGCGGGGGACATCGGGCAGCGCGAACAGGCCCTTGGGCATGGTGGCGAAGGCGAAAAAACGCTCGTTCCGGTGCCACATGACCACGTTGAAACCGATATGGTCGCGCGCGAGCGTCAACGTGCGATGCCGTGCATCCCAGATTGCCGCCGCGAAGGGTCCGCGCAGCATTGGCCAAATCGCGTTGCCGAACTGTTCCCAGGCAGCCAAAAGGATCCTGGAATCCGACCACGTTAGGCTATCGGTGCGATCGACTTCGAGCCGATCCAGAACTTCGTCGCGATTGTCGAGGCGCAGATCCGCTGTCAACAAATCGCCGGCAGCGCTCCGCAACGGTTGCCGGTCGAATAGATCCTCGGGCGTTATGCGCATGAGGACATTGGCAAAGCCGATCGATTCGGCGATCACAACATCGGTGCGATCTGGCCCATAGGGGGCCAACGCATTGGCCATGCGATCGAGATCGCGCCGCGCGACCGCTTCGCCGTCCAGACGCATCAGTCCCGCAATCGCGCTCAGGGTCGCGCTCCTTCAGCCAAAGCTTACCAGTCTCGTGCAGCGGTCCAGTCCTCCGTTGCCGCCGATGATCACGTCCTGCTCCAACTCCAGCCAAGCGTGGGCGGCAAGTTCGCCCTCCTTTCGACCCGCTCCAAGGCAGAGGTGACCGCCGACGCCGCGGCGTCTCAACATCGCTTGGGCGGCGATCGCCTTGGGCAGGCAAACGGCGCGCATCCAAGGCCTCTCCCCGACCTCGTCGACCGTCCGGCATATGGCTTGGATCAGCGTCGTCGGGGTAAAGCGATCCGGACGCCGGGGTGAGCGGCTTGCCCAGGAGACGATTTTCTCCGCCGGCATCACGCGAACCGCGAACCGCGCCAGAAGTAATGCGATCGTCGCTTCAATGAGGAGACGGCGACGCAAAGTGCGAGGCTTCACGTGACATCCTTCTCAGGCACAATTCGCGCGAGGCCACGTTCAATCATATCATTAACAAATTCAAGGACATCCCGCCGGCAAGTTTCACCATCAATCTCGAATTCCTCCATCAGAGCATCGCAGATTTCGTCGATGCGCCGCGGTTGCTCAATCATGTTCCATATTTCGGAACCCACCGTTCCCAAACCAAAATAGGCTTGGGCCCGCGTACTGAGCATGACGATCTCGTCGTCGAGTGTCGTAAAGATAGGTTCCTTGTCCCTGACGACGCGTACGCGCAGATCTTCGACCATTTTGGCTTGCTTATCCTGGCTTAAAATCACTCGCGGCAGCGGCCAAGGCTGCTAATGACCGATTGGCTGTTGGGGTCCGGCCTGCAGAACTCGGCATTGGGGGGCAAAAGGCTTCCAGTAATAATTTTACGTCGCAACAGAAGTTTCCGCAACGGGCATTCGAGGCTCGCGGGCAAAAGAACGCGAGCGGGCTACGTCACGGCATTGACGCTTGCAACGACCTGCGAAACCACGAACGGCAGGTTTTCGGCGATGCGCTCCGGTCGAAAATCGATCACTTCAATGGCCTTGGCAAGCGCCGCACATTGCCTGAAATGGGTTGCCCGGTGACCGGCCCACTCCATGTAATCAAGACGATAGGTGTTGGCGACAATCGCATGAATTGCGGAAGCCCCCGTCAGGCGCCGGAAACTTCCCGGGGGCATCGATTCGTTTTCTCCAACGATATAAAGCTGGCTCAGCGGCAACGGCATGCTAGCATGCTTGACTGGAACGTGAAATTTCTCGGCGCGGACCCAGTCGGGCTGCAAGCCTTCCGAGCTGCGACCAAGATTTGTAAGTGCATCCCGCCATAGCTTCACCTTCGGCATGCCGGGCTGAGCAACGGCTTGGCCCGAGTTATCGAGAGACACCACCAAAAGATCGTCACTCATCAACGCTCCGCCGGCTGCCACGCAATGGGCGGCGAGCGTCGACTTGCCGGCACCCTGAATTCCGGTAAAAGCCACGACGCGATCTTCGAAGGCAACGGCGCTGGCGTGCAACGCGAGCAATCCACGTTGCAAGCAGACCATCGCCATCACGGTTCCGAACAGGAACGCCCTTGCCAGCGCGACATCTGCTCCAGGAGCGGGATCGAAGAGGATTTCCCGGCCGCCGCGTACCAGATAGCGTGCCACGATCTCACGTGCCACGATCTCACGTGCCACGTTCTCACGTGCCACGTTCTCACGTGCCACGTTCTCACGTGCCACGTTCTCACGTGCCACGTTCTCACGTGCAACGCTCTCAATTATGAACAGCGCGTCCGCCCCTACGGTCCACAAGTAAGGAAGCGACGTCGGCTTCGCGTCACTAAATTGGGGGAGAGCGAGCAGCCTAAACCACACGTCGGGTTGGTCGCCGAGGTGAACGCGTTGCGCAAGCTCCGGTAGCTCAAAGTCGCTTGCGATATTGAGCCCGTGCACCCGATAAAAATACGACATTCACGCCCGACGTGTTACAGCTACGATCTACCGGATAGGCTTCAAATTTAATATCCTTTTCCGCATGGGATCGCAATCGCTTCCAATCGTCTATCCAGGCGCGTTCTCGCTGCTGTGCGAGGTCTTGTCGTCCCCTGCAGTCTCGCCACGCGCCATTGACGCCCTCCGGGATCCCGAACGGAGGAAAGCCCTGTTAATCCTGGCCGAGCAGGAACGTGTGGCGGCGGCGCTCCACGGGGCAATTGCGACGCGGTATTCCAACGTCTTACCGAGGATCGAGCGCGCCGTTCTGGCAACACATCAGGAAGCCTATCGTCGACGCAACGCGGAGTTTCGCCGGGCGTTGCTCGAATTGGGCGTCGCCGGAGAGTCCGCAGACATTCGTTTTATACCTCTCAAGGGCGCCGCCTGGCTCATCGAGAATGAGGCCGGCGATGTGTCGTGGCGGCAAATGATCGACTTGGATGTTTTGATCCAACCGAAGCAATTTGACCTTGCCCCTCGCTTGTTGGAAGCCATCGGATACAGCTTGGCCAGCACGGAAAAGCGCTTCCGAGACAATTTCCATTTTGCACCGTATCAGCACCCGACCATTCCGGTTACGATTGAAATTCATCGGCATCTGGGATGGCGGCATCAGTTGCTTCCGCCCGATATGCTTTTTGCCGACGCCCGAGCCGCCGCTCCCGGACTTTGGCTTGCGGCACCGTGGATGCGACTTTTTCACGCCGTCATTCACTGGCAGGAGCAAGATCACGGGAGGTCGCGCGGCAGCTTGCCCATAAAGGACCTGATCGAGGTCGCGCAGTTTCTCGACCGCAAGGACGTCGACTGGGCAACATTTGCAACACACGCTGATCGTGTGGGCGAACGCAGTGCGTGCGAAAATGCGATCGCGAGCGCTCACATGCTTCTGGGCGCGCCCATCCCGCAGCAATTCGAACCGACGACTAGGGCACGACGGTGGGTGGTCAATTCGACAGCTCGTCGCGAATCGCCGCTGGGCATTTGGCTTGCGACCCAAAAATTCCGCGCCGGCACATTATGGTGGTGCGACAAAGTCCGTTATCGAGGTGCGCTCCGGGAGATGAGCCCAGCCGTGATTGCTTTGCGGGTATGGGTGGCGCGCATCGCACGGCTACCGCTTCTTGCCGCTCGTACAGCTGCTATCGCCGTCCAGGCGCTCGCTTGGGCCAGTAGCGCCAGACGCGTGCGCCGGGACACTCTCTAGACGGGCCGACCCCGGTTCTTTGTCGCAATCGTCATATCGATCCGCTGTCTCAGAAATATTGCTCATTCCGCACGATCAAGGGCCACCAGTGATCGCCGGGAGGTGCCCCAGTGGATTTGTGCGAGAGTTATGCCCACGAGCATCAGAAGGAGCACCGTGCATGCCGGCCGATACCAAAATTTGGTCAGAGCATAGATCTCGCCGAAAATCCCGTTGCATCCCATCGCCATTAGGATCGCAGCGAGCGCGATCCACAGCATCCGCGACTGACCGTCGTAATAGTGCGTCGCGATGACGACGGCACACGGCAACGCAATAATCGAATAGGTGACGTCCTCGGCGCGGGGATTAAACAGGCACATGTAGCTCGCGGCAAAGATGATGACCGCCAGCGCCGCGGCATTTGGGCGAAGACGCAGGAATAATGTGAGGGCCAGAAGCCATGTCACAACGGCGGCGACGCATCGAATGACCAAGACGTCCTGAGATCCAACAGGCCAGTTCGACCTCACAATAAACGCCGGAAGGCTTGAGGCGATGGCGCGGTCGGAACTCATGGTTACAAGCAGTTGCCAATAATCCTCGTAGAGATTCATGACGTATTTCGGATCGGCCACCACGAAAGGCAGCGCAATCGCGCAGGCAATGCCGATGGTCAATGCCGGAATGGCACCGGGCCGCAATCCTGCGATGAGCAGAACCGTTACGATCGCCAGCGGCTTGGCCAAAACAGCAACGCAGACCCACAAAACAACCGTAACGGGCTGCCGTCGAAACGCGCTCAGAATTGCTAACCAACAGGCTCCCGCCATGTGCATGTTGGTTTGGCCATTCAGCACACTGCCGGAAAGGAGCGGGATTGAAATGAGGAGCGCAAGCGATAGCACGTGGACCCGCAGCGCGCGATCGAGCTCGCGGCAATTGGACCATGCTGCATATGTCAGTAAGGCTAATCCCGTCGCCTTCCACAGAACATCGCCGATCCGAGCTCCCACCAAATCGAAAGGAAGGTATAGTACCGCGAATCCCGGCAAATAGAGAAAACCGTCGACTTGGCTACCGCTGGGATAAAGCTTGCCGGCCCGTAAGAACGTCTCGGCTGCAAGCCGATAAACGCCAGTAACGGTGTGGGCTTCGGGATTGATGAGGGTTTGCCCGATAACGGCGCAAAGCATGACGCCACATGCAATAAAACCGAGGTACGTTCGATAGTCGATCAATTGTTGCAATTGCCGTAACAATTCCGCGCCCCCCCACAGCGACCGTTTTGCCGTATTTCCAGCTCCGCCGTTGCTGTCTGCAGGAACCGCCATTCCGGACGATCCACGTGTGACATGCGACGGCGCTTACGACGGATACCAGCACCTCTCTAAGAAAAAAACTGGCGAGTGTTCGCGATGCGCGGCATCCGGTATCCGGGAAACGCCTCGTCGATGTCCACGAAAGGATACTTTGCTCGACTGGCGTATGTCACCTCCAAGATTTCAGAAAACAAACAATACCGTGTCCAAACAGCGGCGTGACGATTGATTAAACGCGATGGCTTCGGCATGTTTAATCTGCAAATGCAACATAAGTCGCACCCAATACCGCGGCTCGCGTCTTTAGCGCGATGCCGCAAGCTTGTCCGTTTCATCCCGTAACAACTCCGTCACCTTGGTATCGTCTGCAAGACACGAAATTTCGTATGACGTGATTATCCGCCCTAGACTGACACGCATTGTAGAGTCCCGCTTATTATTAAATTCGTTCAACAGGAGGAAATCTTGCAGCGGAGGGCACAACACGCTCATAAGCTGAAACGCGCTCCCGTTGTGGCCGTGAAAATAGAGCGGCAAGACCGGTGCGTTTGAGCGGCGCGCCAGGGCGCCGATGTGCGAGCTCCAGGGCACGTCGGCAACACCCATGCGTGACCATTGGAACCGTGCCACGCGCCCGGCTGGAAACAGCGCGAGTGCTCCGCCTTGAGCCAGCCATCGAAACGAACGGCGCCAAGCCTGCACATTGAGCCTCCGATTACGCCGCTTATTTCGAGGGTCGACGAATATACACCGGGAGTGCAACTCGGGAACCTGCGCCAACATTTTGTTTGTCATCACCGCAATCTGTGGCCTCCGCTTTAGCAATATGATCTCGAGCGCGGCGGCTTCGATCAGGCCAAAAGGGTGATTCGCGATGACGATCAGAGGACCCGTCTGTGGGATTGTATCGATCGGCCGGCCTGTTGCTTCGATACGGACGTGCATTGCGTCCAACACGGTTCGCGAGAAATCCGCCGCCGCACATTCCGGCAGCCCACTGTAAATCGCATTGAAGCGTCGAAATCCAAGAAGTTTGTGCAGCACAGTTTTTGTAGCCGCGAGCACTGGACGCGGGAGCTGTTTAGCCGAGATATTGAGATGCAAAATCTGGGTATTGCGAGGGTGCTGGGAACTTGGAAAAGGAGACATTGTGCCGGGTCATCTGGCGTCAGGAGCGAATTCCGGCAGGGCTCGGAAATCGATCATCTGACGAATATTGCCGGTAATCGGCGACGCCATGAATGCGCGATCTTGGGCGTGGACGATCATTGGAATACCGCGACGTGGCCGCAAGGTGAGTTGGACAATGCCGTCGATGGCCGCACCTGGCGCTACTGTGAGGCGAAAACGCTGCATCACGCGTACAATCGTTAGTTTCAGCTCCAACAAAGCAAAGCTGTAGCCGAGGCATAACCGCGGGCCCCCGCTAAACGGTGTGAATTCATAGGGGTCGGGACGAACGCCGAACCAGCGCGCCGGATTGAACCGGTTCGGCTCGTGAAAGAGGTCGGCATTCCGCTGCGTGTGAAAATGGTTGAGTATGACTTTGTCGCCATCGTGAAGCAGAATGTCTCCCAACTCGACGTCGCGGCGCGCGGTACGAAACGTGAAGGGGACCGGCGGCATCAGCCGCAGCGCTTCGAGCACGACGCCCTCCAGGAGGGGCAGTGCATCGATAGTCGGTTGGTCGGGCGGCCAAGTTGCGATCTGAGAATTGATTTCATCATGAAGGTCGGACGCAATGGACGGATGCTGCGATATCAGGAAGAGCGACCATGCCAAAGCGTTCGCCGTCGTTTCAAAGCTGGCCGCATAGAGAATGAACGCATGCGCGATGACGTCGGTCTCTCTCATCTGGAGTGTCTGCGTGTCAAGCGCGCGGATCAGGATTGAGATCACATCGGTGCCTTGCGACGCATTCTTTCGTCCGCGCTCGATACACTGGCGCATCAGGGCTTCCATCCGTTCCGCCTGTCGTAACAACCGTCCAAAAGGCGTTCCCGGCATATCGAGCCAAATAGGATTTTTTCGCGCCCGAGCGTCGAGCGCCAACAACTCCTCGATTGCATTGCCGATCTCGATCGAGGCGGCAAAATCTTCATTGCCGAACAGAATGTGGGCCGCCACCCAGTTGGAAAGCGTCCGCATTTCGCGATAAATGTCGAGTGTCTCGTCTAGGCGCCATCGATCGACAATCTGATCGATCAGTTGCGCTATGGTCGCGGCGTAGCTGGCGACGGCGGACTTCGAAAACGGCGGCTGCATCAAGCGACGGTTGGCGCGGTGCCTGGGACCATTCATCGCAAAGAGACCCCGCCGGATCCGGTAAAGGGCCGATCCGCGCGGACCCAGCATCACCTGCCCGCCCGTGCGAAAGACGTCGGGTTGCCCGAGCACCTGACGGGCGTATTCCCCGCCAACGGCGAACACGAAGCGCCTGCCGCCCCGCCAAATAGGCAGCGGGTTGCCGAGAACGCACAGCGCCCCAAAACGATTTTGCGTCGCGGCGAGATACGCCAGGGGGTCCCGTATGAACTGTAGCCACGATCGCCATGATGCTATGCCGCGCAGCACCGACGGCGATCCACTCGACTTTGTACCCCCGAACGTCACGTCAACCGGTTCCAAGTCGAAGTTAGCAGCGTACGCTCGGATAGCGTCGCACCTGCTTGCAAAAAGGCTAACATTTGGCCGGCACCGCGGCAACGCGATATTGCGGGACAGAAGTGACGATACTGCTCGACTGTTTGCGTCGGCGAAACGTCACCGGTCGGCAGAATCGGAGCGCTTAGCACCCCGGGCTGATTGGTCCATTTTCTCCAGCATATGCTTAACCTCGCTGAGAATTAACGGCGCTGACCTTCGTTCGACGCAGCGGATGCGCACTGCGCGTTTTTGAGTAACGCTACGCGGTGTCCTCGCCTGATATCGTGCCAATGTAAAATCGAGCATTCCTGCGGTTCAAGATTCAGACCAAGATTACGAGAGCGATTGCCATGCCGACGACGGCGACGTTACCGATCAGGCCGCTATAGGGCGACTCGGCAAAACCGGTGAGCCAGCGGGGGCCAGTAAACTGGCAGTAAAGCCGCTCTATCTCAATCATAAGTATCGCCGTAGCGTGCACCGGGATCGGTAGCCAAAGGTTTCGTCCACCGACGATATATGCCACTCCGAACAGGCATCCGGCGAGAAAAAAGCCGTAGGCCTGCTGCCAGACCGGCTTACTCTGCGGCTGTCGACGGATGAAATGAACCGACGAAAAGGAGAGAGCGCTGATGATGNNTGACGACAGCTAGGACCGAGAAAGCGAGGGACTGCGGTAGCCATTGCAGCAGCTGATCGAGAATTGTGCCACGAAACACCGCCTCCTCGGCCGTCGCCAGCGGGAGCGGCGTGAGGAAACGCCGCAACAGTTTGCCGCGGCGCGTCGCAGCGTCGAACCTTGGCACGATGCGCACCCAGCCGACTTTGATATAAAACGCAAAGGCGGCTAAAAACGGCAGGAATATTACCAAGAAGCCGATTGCAACGCTACGCCAAGGAACAGGTCGTGGAAACGCGCGGTGCACCACCTCGTGCAGGTCCATGCCGAGCATGAACGGAATACCAAAGACAATAATTAGCCAGGCCAGTTGGATCATCACCCGGCTGCTCCAGCGCACCACGGGCCGGCGCGTTGTATAGCGCAAGGGCAGCGCCAACGGCTCGCCGGCAAAGGCCAGCACGACGCTCTGCACAGCCCAGAGCAGAACCAACGCGAACCCACAAACAGCGACTGTAACGAGTATGTTCATGCGGCGCGCAGCAGACGCGGCGTCTCGCGCAGAAAGCGCGACCAGCGCTTGTCGAGCCACAACAGCCAGTCCTGAGGATTGCCGCGTAATTTTTCTTCGAACCAGCTGCACCAGTCCTGCGCGGCGGCGCGAATTACGGCATCGCGATCGTCCATGTGGTCGGGTAAATCGGTGCGCGTCCAGCCGATCAACACGCGAGAATCCGCTTGCCACTTTGGAAAGACCCGCAACAGCGGCACACGCGCCATGCTGGCGATAGCGAAAGCACCGCCAAATACGGTAGCCCGCCGGCCAAAAAGCTCGACTTCAGCTCCATACTCGCGCCCCGTCAAAAGGTCGGGTGTGATGGCGAGGATTTTACCCTGCTTGAGGATTTTCAAATACGCCGCGGCATCTTTGATCGCGGAAGCGTGGTTAGGTCGTAGTACGATCTCGACTCCCAGGGCGGAATACCAATTGAGCTTGCGTGTCATTTGCTCCGTCGTCTGGGCTCGGCGGACCACGAGTGCCATCGGGTGCTTGCGGCTGATCACCGCCGCGGCGAGCTCGTGGCCGCACCAATGCGGCGTTGCCAGCACCGCGCCATGGCCTTCCGCCATCGCGTCGGTGACAAGTTGCATTGATCCGTCGAAGTTTGTGTCCTCCAGGACAGACGTGGCGGCAATGCCAGAGTGATACACCGCAAGTGAGTTGGAAAGCCACCACGCAACCCGATGAAAGTAAAGACGCGATGCCTCCGGTGAAACACTGTCGCCGAGCGCGAGCCGCATGTTTTCCTGTACCCGCGCCCGCAGCATGGGAACGGCACCGGCGACGGCCGCTAAATTGCGGACCGCCCAGCGTTGACGCTCGGCTGAAAGTAACGAACTCACAGTGATCGCCTGCCGAACCGCAAATTGCGTGGCTGAACGACGGAACTTCAACAGAGAGACCGCCATATGATGATGCACTTATCCATCTTAAACTAATCGCGCGCTTATGCGCAGGCCGAACTTGAGTGGTTCCGATAATGCTGAACGACCCCCATCGCGAAAGCAATGGCAATATTAGTCTAGCGTCCGTTTATGTCTGCCATAAGCGGACATACACTCTAAGGTCTTATGTCCGCTTTACCACCAGAGCGGATATCCCTATTGCCACTGCCGACGGCATCGCTGCGCCGCAAGGGCGAACCCCCACCAGTCCGACAATGATGGCAATACCTGTTTACTGACTTAACGGTCTGGACGGGTGATCGGCAGCTCGCAGAGACTGGTGACTGGGCATTGCCGACGACTGTGTCCACCGTACTCAGCAAAAGATGCCGCAGCGATTCGCCGATTGTTTTTTGCCTATTGTGGGGCCCTTGGGTCAGCGCGGCGACCGCACGTACACGCGCGACCTCGCTGCGGGCCGCATCGGTGTGAGTGAACAGCTCGAAAAGATCAGCCTCCTCGGCGCTCACCGGCATCATCGCCAGATCGCTATATGCGTTCCGCTGCGGCGTTCGCCTCACTTGCGCAATGATGCGGTTAAACACCATCCAGCTGTGCAACAGCCGCACATGCTTCGTGATAATCTCCCACAGGTATTTGGCAAAATCGATAAGGCGGGAAACGGGCGACCCCTCGATTCTTCAGCGCCGCAAGATCGCTTCGAACGCCGATATCGAGGGTAAGGGCGCGTACGACGAGCAGTACGACAGATAGGAAGCGCCCGTGCACTAACGTTCAGAAATGCAAGGCCTTTTGCCGATAGATCTCACTTTCCATCCTCGGCGCAACGGCGAAACGCCGTAAATATTTTGCGCCCGCCGCCGTGAGGTCCAAGCACAACACCATTCGATAGGCCAAGACCCGAATAGCCCGATGTTGGCCCGAGCTATTTGATCTCGGCGATGGGAAATCTTTGCCCACTGGCGCTGATAGTCGGCGTCTGGTCGTGCCTATATATGTTTGAGGCTAACGATGCCACTTCGGCGCCGATATAATCGGCGAGGCTGAAGTTGCTCACGATACCGTTCGTCGCCGCCTGCCCCCTGAGACCATCGGCCACGACGCGCGTAAAGAGGCCGTGATCCTTGTAGCCTTCCAGCGCCTCTTGATCCGTGGTGGCGGCCGCGAGCACGGTCGAGCCGATCTGACGGCTTAAGATCGTCGTTGCCGCGCTGTCGGTCATGCCGCCGCTCTGCGAGGCCTGCTGCAATGCATCGCCGACCGGTTGGGCATGGCAGGTATCGATGATCACGAGCTTCTTCGGCACGTGGATATTAGCCAATAGCCCGGCCAGTTGCTGCCGGCTGATCGCCTCGGTCTTTAACGTCTCCGGCGAACTGACATTGGCGGTGATCAGATAATATTCGCCGTCGACGACGAGGCCGTGGCTTGCGACATAGAATACGAACTCGTCGTCCGGACCGGCTGCCAATTGCATGTCGGTCAAGGCCTGGACGATGTGATCCTTGTCGGTCTCTGCCGCAGTGGTCAGAAGCTTGATGTCGAGTTTGTCGAACAACGGCGCCGAATATTGCTTGAGTGTGTCGGCAAAGAGCTGGGCATCGGCGACCGAATAAGTGAGATTGTTTTGCGGCCGCTTGGGGAAGTCCTGGATGCCGACAATGACGGCATGCAGTGTTCCGTGCTGCGCCAGCGGCAGATGGGCGGTAATGGCAGCGGTGGCGCTGCTGCTCTGCACGCTGCCGTCGGAATTGAAGACGACGGCGCGCACCTCGTTCGGCCCGTCGACGAGCGGCACCTCATAGCTTCGCGTCAACGCGCCTGGCTTGTCGTCTTGGATGATCGCCGAGCCGTTGAGAAACACCCGGACCAGACCGATGCCGCCGCCGCCATCGGCAAGCTGTAGCGTGACATTGATCTTTGGCTCACTGGTCGATTGCGGCAACTCAGCGAGATCGATGAAGGGCGGAAGCTTATCGCCGCCGATGCTGCCGAAGCGGGTGAGATCGCTGCCGGCTAGTTTGAGCCTGACCAGATCCGGCCGATAGAACCTCTCGCGATAGGCGCCGATGCCAAAGACGCGATTGGCAACGCGAACGTTGAGATAGTCTTCCGCCTGCGCAGAGGAGGAATCGAAAAATCCTTCCGGCGTGACGGCCAGATAGGACTCGTCATGGCCGTCATAGAAAGAGACGAGCGCAACGCGCTGCTCACCGGATGAGACGTCCCATACTCTT
>PLTE01000353.1 GCA_003164375.1 Hyphomicrobiales bacterium
TTCATGCGCATGCTCATGCCGAGCCATGCCAAGAACGTCAAACCCTACCACGAAACCCAGCCGCTGTTGTCGCGCTACGGCGTGGAGAGCCAGCTCGATGCCATGTTTTCGCCGGTGGTGCAGCTGCGCTCGGGCGGCTATATCGTGATCAATCAGGCAGAGGCGCTGGTCGCCATCGATGTCAATTCGGGCCGCGCCACGCGCGAGCATCACATCGAAGACACGGCGCTGAAGACCAACGTCGAAGCCTCCGACGAGATCGCCCGCCAGCTGCGGTTGCGCGACCTCGCCGGCCTGATCGTCATCGATTACATCGACATGGACGAGAAGCGCAATAACCGTACGGTCGAACGGCGGTTGAAGGAATCGCTCAAGCACGACCGCGCGCGCATCCAGGTCGGCCGAATTTCGCATTTCGGACTCCTGGAAATGTCGCGCCAGCGCATCCGCTCGAGCGTCTTGGAGAGCTCGACGGAGAAATGCCCGTATTGCGGCGGCTCCGGCCATGTCCGTTCGGTGTCGTCCTTGGCGCTGCAGGTGCTGCGCGCGCTCGAAGAGCAGATGATCAAGGGCGCCACGCATAATCTGATCGCGCGCACCCGGCCGGACGTCGCGCTCTATGTGCTCAACCAGAAGCGCGCGCATCTGCGCAGCCTGGAAGAGCGGTTCGCCATCACCATCACCATCAGCTCCGACGAAACGGTAATGGCGCCGCAGGCCTTCGTGATCGATCGCGGCGAACTGGTGCATACGGTCGAGGCCGCCAAGGCGCTCGCCGAGCGCGCCCAAGCCGCCGTCGTGCCGCTGGAAGACGAGGACGAACTCGAGGATTTTGCCGCGGCGGCCGAGGACGAAGTGACCGAGATCGCGGCCGAGCCGACCGCGACGCCCGAATCCGACGAGGATCGCCCGCGGCCGCGACGGCGCCGTCGCGGGCGCGGGCGCGGCGGCCGCAACGGCGGCGAGGACAGCCACGGTGAGCCCCGTGAGCATGTCGCGATCACCGATTCCGCCGATGAATTTGCGACCGAGCCCGGTCAGGAAGCACAGGCCGACCACGAAACTGCGGCGGACGATGAGCTTGCCGAGCCGCGGACCGGTGAATTCGTTCCGCAGGAGCGCAGCGAGACCGGCGAGCCGCGTCGCGACGGCGAGCGGCGGCGACGGCGCGGCCGCCGTGGTGGCCGGCGCAACCGGCAGCGCAACGGCGACACCGCACGCGATAGCCAGGAGTTTGGTAGCCAAGAGTCTGGCAACCGCGAGGAGGGCGCGCAAGAAAGCCACGAGGACGGCGCTCAAGAATTTGTCGCGCAAGAACACGCCACCGACGACTATGCCACGCGCGAAGAGCAGCGGAGCTTGGCGCCGGCCGACGAATTGATTGCGCCGCCCGCGGCCCAGCCGGAACTCAAGGAAGCCGTGGCCGATCTCGACGCCACACCCCAAACCGCGCCACCACCTGCGGCTCTGGCCGCGGAGCCCGAACCGGTCCGCCGGCGCTCGACCGTGCGCGAGCGCGCGCCCATCGGCGGCGGCGACGACGCGCCAGCGCCAACGCCGTCAGCTGCGCCCGCGCCGGAGCCCGTCATCGCCGAATCCAGTGACGCCGCCGCGAGTGATCGGCCGCGCCGCACCGGCTGGTGGTCGCGCCGTTTCGCCGGCGAGTGAACAACTCCGTAGGGCGGATTAGCCAGGCGTAATCCGCCCTACGCGCGGGGGCTCATCACTAAGGGCGCGCCATGAAAAGCAGGTGGGTCGATCGCGACGCCGAGGCCATGGTCGCGCTGGGAGCGAAATCGGGCATCGCGCCCGATCTGGCGCTGCGCGTCTATACGACGCGGTTGCTAGGCGGCGACCCAAAACTCGTTCTGCACGGCGGCGGCAATACCTCGCTCAAGACCCGGATGGGCGACCGCTTCGGCCAAGACGTCGAAGTGCTGCGCGTCAAATCCTCCGGCTCCGACATGGCGGCACTTGAGCCCGAGGGCCTGGTCGCGGTGCGGCTATCGCCGATGCGCCAATTGCGCGCGCTCGATGACATCGACGACGAAGAACTGGTTCGCATCGAGCGGGCCAATCTGATCGATCCGGCGGCGCCCAATCCGTCGGTCGAGATGATGCTGCATGCCTTTCTGCCGCAAAAATATATCGACCACACGCATGCGACCGCAGTGCTCAGCCTGATCGACCAACCCGACGGCGAAAAAAAATGCGCCGACGCGTTCGGCGGCCGACTCGCTTTTGTGCCCTATCTCATGCCGGGGTTCGGGCTGGCGAAAAAAGCGACCGAAGTGTTCGAGCAGGTAAAGCCGGCCGACGGCCTCATTCTCAGCAAACACGGCATCGTTACGTTCGGCGACAATGCCCGCGAGGCCTACGAGCGCATGATCGAAATGGTCACGCTCGCCGAGGATTTTATTGCGCGCAACCACAGGAATGCCATCGTCGCAACGTTGTGGCACGATTTGGAGCCGGTCGCCGCGGTTGCCCCGATCGTGCGCGGTGCCTGCAGCCAAAAGGACGAAAAGACCGACGGCGCTTGGCGTCGATTGGTCCTCGAATTTCGCTCCAATCCGACAGTGTTGAGTGCCTTGCAAGCAGATTTGGCCCGGTTGAGCGACGGTGGCGTAGTCACGCCGGACCACACCATCCGCACCAAAAACTGGCCGCTGGTGTTACCGCATCCGGAAGCCGGCAAACTCGACGTGTTCGCGCGCTCCTCCCATGAAGCGGCAGACGCATTCATCGTGCGTTATCGGGACTATTTCGTCCGCCATAACGCGCGCGTCGGCGGCGTCAAGCACGAGCTCGATCCCCTGCCCCGCGTCGTCCTCGTTCAAGGCTTAGGCCTGTTCGGTCTCGGCCGTTCCAAACAAGACGCCGTCATCGCTGCCGATATCGCCGAGGCCTGGGTCGAGGGCGTCGCCGGCGCCGAAGCCATCGGCCGCTTCGAGTCGATCTCCGAAGCCGAGATGTTCGACTGCGAATATTGGCCGCTCGAACAAGCCAAGCTCGGTGCGCGCAAGCAATTGCCGCTCGAAGGCCAGATCGTCGCGGTGACCGGGGCCGGCGGCGCCATCGGCACAGCGACCGCGCGGGCCTTCGCCGCGGCGGGCGCCGACGTCGCCTTGCTCGACGTCAATCTCTCGGCCGCGACCGAACGGGCCAACGCAATCGGCGCGACAGCCTTGCCGCTCGCATGCGACGTGACCGACGCCGCTTCGGTTGCAGCCGCCTTCGACAAAATCGCCGAATATTTCGGCGGCGTCGACATTGTCGTTTCGAATGCCGGCGCCGCCTGGCAGGGCCGCATCGGCGAGGTCGCCGAAGACGTTTTGCGCAAAAGCTTCGAACTGAATTTCTACGGTCACCAGCGCGTGGCTCAAGCCGCGGTGAAGATCATGCTGGCGCAGGGCACCGGCGGGTGCCTGTTGTTCAACGTCTCCAAACAGGCGGTCAATCCGGGGCCGAATTTCGGCCCCTACGGCATCCCGAAGGCGGCGGCGCTGGCGCTGATGCGGCAATACGCGCTCGATTACGGCTCCGACGGCATCCGCGCCAATGCGGTGAACGCCGACCGCATCCGCTCAGGCCTTCTCACCAAGGAAATGATCGCACAGCGCTCGAAGGCCCGCGGCTTGAGCGAGAAGGATTACATGAGCGGCAACCTGCTCGGCCGCGAAGTCACCGCCGAAGATGTCGCGCAGGCGTTTTTGCATCAGGCGCTGGCGCTGAAAACAACGGCCGACGTGACCACCGTCGATGGCGGGAATATTGCGGCGGCGATGCGCTGAGAGTGGTTCGGCACTTGCAAAATCCGAGAGTCGACATTTCATAATCGGGTTTATGCGCATGCTCGATCTGTGCTCCTTCTTCCTCTCTGCCGCCTCGCAGCGGCGCTTTCACCTACAATGAGCGAGGTGCAAAGTCACCCAGCCTGCCCTGCCGTCGACCGCCGAATTATGGTTTAAGTCCAACATGAACGCCCAGGATGCCATTGCAATCCTTCGCCGCTACGAGATCGCCTTGCGCGCGCGGCGTCGCGCACGCCGCGGTGTTCGGCTCCGTGGCTCGCGGCGACAACCGGCCGGATAGCGATCTCGACATTCTGGTGGAATTCGAGCCTGGCTCCGAAGGCTCGATCTACGATTACGTCCGCTTCAAAGAATACGTCGCCGGCTTGTTCGAGGGACCGGTCGACGTGATCGACCGCGCCGCGCTCAAGCCGCATTTGCGCGCGCCGGCAGCGCGCGATGTCGTCTATGCGTTCTGAGACGGATAGTGCCACGCTGCACGAGATGCTTCATCACATCGATTTGGCCGAAAGGTTCGGGCACGGCCGTAGCTTCGAGAGCTTGCGCGACGCCTTGATGCCGCTTTATGCCGTCACCCGTTGTCTTGAAATCATTTCCGAGGCCTCACGGCGCTTGTCGGCCGAACTCAAGACGCGCCACCCTCAAATCCCATGGCGGGAAATGGCTGCCGCCGGAACTTTTTTATCGCCATCATTATGAAGACGTGCTGCCGCAGCGCGTGTGGAAAACCCTGCACGACGATATACCGCCGCTGCGCAAGGTCATTGAGACAGAGCTAGAGAGGGGCGAGTGAGACAACGGCCCAGCCTCATGAGTGCCGCAACGCCAGTTCCATCGCAATCCGCACCGCCTCGGCCCCCGCCATCATGGCGCCGGTGAAGCCGCCGGAGCCGGAGAACGAGGAAGCGAGATAGAGGCCGGGAATGGGCGTACGCGGCGAGCGTGGGATGCCCGCCCAAATTCCGCGCCTGGGCGGCACCGGAGCGAAGCCGTAGACGGCGCCGTCGGGCGTATTGAGGAAATTGCGCATCGAGCGCGCGTTGAGAAACGTGCGCTCGGTCACCGCAGCGCCGACCCCGGGATAGTCGCGATCGAGCGCTGACTGGAACGCGTCGAGCCAGCGCTCGCGCCGGTCCTTTTCGTGTTGCGGGGAGAGCGCCGCCCAATTGCTCAAGCGGTCGAGGCCGACAACGCTAAGCAAAGCCGGGCCCCCGTCGGAGAGCCCGCTGTCGATGGCGCTGTAATTGGCGATGCCGTAGCTCGGCAGCCGGCCGTCGGGATCGGACGCGAAAAGCCCGGCCGATTCAGCGGTGTCGCGCAATGACTTCATCCATTCCGGCAACACCATAGTTCCGTAACGATCAAGACCGAATTTCGCCGGCGGCGCATTGATCCCGAAATGCGCGGTGAAGAGCGATGTCGAAAGATCGCGGCCGCCATAGGCGCGCGCCAGCGCGCCGCGAAATGGCTCGTCGAGCAGGCTGGTGAGTATATCGGGCGCACAATTGGCGAAAACGCTTTTGGCGCCGACCCGCTCGATCGTCTTGCCCGCCTTCGGATCGGCGTGGCGCACGAAAGCCGGCCTGCCCGCGGCGTCGAGGTCGATGCCCACGGCCTCACGTCCCAACAGAACGCTGCCGCCCGCCTTGATCACGATCTTGGCGAGCTTCATGCTAAGGACCCGCGACCCACCCTTGATGAAAACGCCGCCGGCGCTCAGGTATCCGCCCTGCGCCAGGGCGAAATATGGCCACCACATCCGGCGCGGATCGTCGGCGTAGTAACTGAGATTGCCGGCGAGGCAGAGCTTGGCCGCCTCATCGCCGCCGAGCGTGCGCGCCAGCACATCGTCGAGCGAGGCGCGCCAGTCGCCGATCAGTGAGCGCAGCGCCAAGGTGCCGCGCAATAACTTGCCGACCGAGCGTTCAGCACGCGACCGGCTCAAGTCGGCGACGCCCGCATGCAGCGTCTCCATCAGAGCGAACAACCGATCGATGCCGCGCCGACTTTGCGGAAAGCGTCGCGCCATCGCCTCGCGCGCCGTGTCGAAGCCGACCGGAAGATCGAATGTGTCGCCGACCGGGCCGCCGCGCACGGAGAAGAACGGCGAGACCGCAATCCATTCGATCTCGTCGAGGAGACCAATCTCGTTGAGGATCGCGTGCTTGGGTTCGCGCGGATCGCGCGGGTCAGCGGTCTGATGCAGCGACGGCTCGATCGTCAGCGCGCCTTGCTTGAATGCGGAAGCCGCACCGCCGAGACTGTGATTGCGTTCGATGACGCAAACCTTGCGGCCGGCCTTGGCCAGCAAGGCCGCGGCTGTCAGGCCGCCCAATCCGGAACCGATAACGATGGCGTCAAAAGATGCCTCGCCCATGGCGAGCACAGTACGATGGACACGAGCCGCCGGTTTTGATCGTGGTCAATTTCCGCGCCGGCGATCGCAGCTCCGACGGCGGCGATGCGGTGAGTGATTTCAATCGCTCGACAAAATCACGTTCTTCAAAATCGGATAGATCTGGTTCTCCCAGCGCTTGCCGGAGAACACGCCGTAATGGCCGACGCCGGCCTGCATGTGGTGGCGCTTGAGATAAGGCCGCAGCTTGCTGCACAGGTCGTGCGCGGCGACGGTCTGGCCGACGGCGCAGATGTCGTCGCGCTCGCCTTCCACGGTGAGCAGCATGGTCTTGCGAATGGCGCTCGGATCGACCTTCTGGCCATGCCATTCGAGCTTGCCGAGCGGCAGCGCATGCTCCTGGAAGATAAGCCGCACGGTTTCGAGATAGAATTCGGCGGTCAGATCGAGCACGGCGAAATATTCGTCGTAGAAGGCCTTGGTCGTGTCGGCCTTGTCGAATTCGCCGCCCGCGAGATTGTGGAACAGGTCGACATNNCGGCGAAATATTCGTCGTAGAACGCTTTGGTCACCGCCGCTTTTTCCAGCTCGCCATTGGCGAGATTCTCGTACAGCTCCTTATGCGCTTTGACGTGGCGCTCGATGTTCATGCTCATGAAGGCGACGAGCTGCACGAAGCCCGGATAGACGCGGCGGAACGCGCCGGGATAACGCAGCGGCACCGATGCGGTAAGCGTGCGCTCGAACCAATCGATGGATTTCTTCTTGGAAAGCTCGTTGACCTTGGTCGGATTGATGCGGGTATCGATCGGACCCGCCATCA
>PLTE01000288.1 GCA_003164375.1 Hyphomicrobiales bacterium
AGCGCGCGTCGTATTCGCGAAAACCGGTGGCTTTCACCATCGGCTCGGATTCGTAAGCGTAGGTGTTCGGCTTTAGCGCGGACTTAGGCTTGGGAAACATTGAGAAATCGATCCGAATCGAAATACCCGACAGCAATAGCTTAAACGGCGTGCCGGTGAAATGGTTGCAAAGCGCAGGCGGAAAGTGATCTGAGCGTTATTGTTCGAGTACCAGCTTGCCGTCGGAATATTCAAAGCGCCGCAGCCGCTGCAGGAACGACAGGCCGAGGAGATTGTCGGACAGCGCGCTGTCCGGCAGCACCATAGCGGCGACGTTGTGCACCACGATGTCGTCGATCTCGACCATATTGAGTTCGACCGGCGCGGCGCGCACGGTGCCGTTCGCGGTCTTGACCGCGGCGACAAAATCGCGTTCCGCCGGATGAATGCCAAGCGACGCCGCGTCGCGCTCGGTGAGCGCGATCACCGATGCGCCGGTATCGACCATGAAGTCCAGACGACGGCCGTCGACGCGGCCTTCGACTTGAAAATGTCCGTTGCGGCCGGGCGGGATGACGACCGAACGCGAATTCGACGGCGCGGCGTCGGCCGGCGTTACCGGGCGCGCCGCCATCATCGAGGGCGCCACGCCGCCGCCGTGCATTTGGGCGGCATAGCGCGGAACGATGATGCCGGCGGCAAGCGCCAAGGCGGCGAAGGTGAGGACTGAGCGCATGGCGATAAAGCCCGTTATTCGCCGGCATCAGAGCATGCCACGGCGAACAAGCCGCTAATGCCGCGCCAAACGGCGGGGGAATTGAAACGCGATGGTAAGCGCGGCGCTAAAACATTCGCTCGAAATTGAATGGCTTTCGGCGCTAACCGCTAAGCGTGCGGCCAGTGCCGTTCGCGGAACCAGGTGCGAAATTCCGTCATCTTCGCACGCTGCGCCGCCGGCGCATGCAGCTTGCATGTTGAAGCTTCCTCGCTCTCTTCCGGCGCACTCCACCGCAACTCGACGCAGTCGTTCGGGTTGTAGGCCATTTCGAAACTGGCCTCGCGGTCGATCATGTCCTTGAGCGACAGCGTCCACGCCGAGCCGTCGCTGCGCGTATAGGAAAACTTTCGCGCCGCAAGCTCCGCGGCGAGCGTGCTTTGTAATTCGGCCTTCACGTCGGCCATGCTCTTGCCCGGCGGTATCGCGTAGCGATCGGGCCGCCGCGCCACGCGGTCCGGATATCCGCGCACCACATCGATCGCGATCAAGAGACGAAAATCCCGCGCCGGAGTGGAGAAATCTTCCCACGCGCCGTTGGTCTCGAAAATCGCCGGGCCGTTCGGCATGTCGGCTGTGCCGCGCCCGCTGGTCTGCCACTTTCGCCCGTTTTCGATCGAAGTGACGCGGGTCTTCACTTGCTCTTCGAGCGAGGTGATGGCGCCCTCCATCGCGCGCACCGGATCGAGCGGCTGCGGCGACATCACGTCATCCATCCGATCGTAAAAATCTTCAGCGCTGAGCTGCGACTGCTCGAGCGAAAAATCGCCGTATTGCGGGTTCTTGGCAATCTCGGCGTTGGTCACCCGCCGCAAGCTGCCGTTCGCCTCGCGCACGATCGGGCGGAAGCGCTTGAAGCCCGGGCTACCGAGGGTCGGTTCGTGCACGAACAGGAAATTACCGCGCCAGAAACGCTTGCGCGTGACCGACCCATCCGGCTCCGCGTCGACGGCGAGGAAGACACCGGCGTTGCCGCCGGTCTCTGGCACGCGCTCAACCAGCATCAGAACGTGGCCGTAGGGATCGGCATAGACGACGCCCGGGCGCAGCGCCGCTTGGGTCAGCGGGACGGTATAAAAATCGGTGTTGTCGTCGGTCGCGGCCACCCGCACCGAGCCGGAATGCACGACGTCGCCGACGGCGCGCAAATACTCGGCGAACGATCCCGCGACGCCGAATTGCTTCGGCTTGGGCTTCGGCGGTGCAGGCGGAGGCTCCAGAGGCGCGGCTTGCTCGGCCTGGGGCTGCGCCGGGGAAAACAATCGCATGAGCGGGGACGCCGGCGCAGGAGCGGGCTCCGGCTCCGGTGCAGGCGCCGCCGCTGCCTGTTCGGGCGGCGGGGCGGGACGCGTAATCTCGGGATGCTGGATATCGAACCACTGGTAGCATTTCGGCGGCGAGCCGCCAGTGCCGCGCGAGCAATTCGAATAGCCGAACGGCAGTCCCAGTTTGAATGCAAAATAGGCCCGCAAAAAGTAGACAAAGTCGGCGCAGTCAGGGCGCAGGCTCACCGCCACATTGTCTTCGCCGAGACCCAGATAGTTGAACAGGACATTGCGCGAGCGGTCGCGCAGCACTTCGTGCCAGGCCTTCCAGGACGGCTCGGCGTCGAGCGGCGCATCGAAAAGCTTCTCGATCCAGGCCGAATACAGATTTTCCGTCGTCCGATTCCAGCTATTGCGTACCTGCCAGACGCTGCCTTCCGCCTTGGTGGGCGCCGGCGGCTTTTGCGCGCCCACGACAATGTCGCGCGTAATCGCGCCGCAGCCGGCCGACGCAGCGGCAGGCACAAGCGTCGCGTGCCATGTCCCCGCGGCCGGCGCTGAGACCTCGACGAACCAGGAATAGGGCGGCCCGCCGTGCCGCTCGCGCGATTTGGCGGCGACCGTGCCGTCGGGTGCGATCAGCGAAAGCTCGCCTTCGAGCGGCTTCTCCGCGGCGACGAGGACGCGTAAAGGCGCGCCCTGCCAGGGCGCAATCGGCGACGGCAAGACAGCGAGTTCGGCCGTGTCGTCGCAGGCGCCCGAAGCAGCTTCGGCCCGTGCCTCCACGGCTGGAAACAGGAAGACGAAACATACACCTGCGACCGGCAAGGTGGCCGTCACGGCGGCGGCAATTCGGCGTGCGATCAACAATTTAGCTCCTTCCTGGAGCGGCCTCGGACTGCATTCGGCGCCCATAGGCGGGTGCTACATTGTAGGATATCGGATTGGCGGCGATCAGTCAGCGAATATGAAGGCGATTTTGCGACCCAACGACCGCGCTAGGCCTTGACTAGCCCTTGCGCGGCTTGGCGCGCCGCGTCGCTGTGGCGGCAATGGGATCGTCGGGCCAGGGATGTTTTGGATAGCGGCCGCGCATGTCGGCGCGCACGGCCGCGTAGCTGCCGCGCCAAAATCCCGGCAGGTCGCGTGTCATCTGCACCGGCCGCTGCGCCGGCGAGAGCAGCTCAATGAGGAGCGGGATTTTGCTGCCGGCGATGGCCGGATGGCGGTCCAGACCGAACAATTCCTGCACCCGGATCGCGATTTTCGGGCCGCCTTCCGCCTGGTAATCGATCGGCACCTGCGAGCCCGTCGGCGCCTCGAAATATGTCGGTGCCTCGGCGTCGAGCCGGTGCTTGAGCGGCCACGGCAGGAGTGCGTGCAAAGCCTGTTCCAATTCGTCCGCGACGATCTCGGCGAGCGCGGTCTTGCCGGCGAGCGCGGGGCTTAGCCACTCGGACGCGGTGGCTTTAAGCGCTGAGTCCGACAAGTCAGGCCATTCGTCACCCTCACTCATCCGCACAAACATGACTCTGTCGCGCCACTGCTTGAGCGCGTTCGTCCACGGCAGCCGGTCGAGCGCGGTCGCCGCGATACCGTCGGCGAGTTGTCGCGCGGTGTCGTCGCTGGCGATCACCGGTACCGGCCGCTCGGACAGCGCGATCGAGCCGAGGCGGCGGCTGTTGCGACCGCGCAGGCTCATGCTCGCCGGGTCAAAGGTGATCTCTTCGCGAGACTCGATGCGGTCGGCAAAATGCGTCTCGATGTCGGCAAGCGTCAGCGGTGCGGCGGAAAGAATGCGGCCGGCCGCCGCGCTGCCGGTCAGTTCGGCGACGGCCAGGTACGGCTCGCGCGACAGCGGCGAGGCGCGATCCATCACCGCGCCACGGCCGTTCGCCAGCAGAAACGCCCCCGAGCCGCTGCCGCGGTTTTTGGCGATGCGTTCCGGATAGGCATGCGCAATGAGCGTGCCGACGCTCGATTCCCCCGCCCCCTGTGGGGAGGGAGCAGTCGCAATCTCCGCCCAGCGTTCCGCCATGGCGCGGACATCGCGTCCGCGCGCGGAACGGTCACGGTGCAGCGCGTTGAGCCGTTCGCGCAGATCAATATCGTCGCCGCCAAGCCCGCGTTCGCCGATCAAGGCTGCAATCTCGGCGGCCTGCAGCGCGTCGCCGGCTCGGGCGGCGTCGACCACCATGCGCGCCAACCGCGGCGGCAGCGGCAGCCGCCGCAGCTGCCGGCCCTCTTCGGTGAGGCGGCCGCCGGCGTCGATCGCGCCGAGCGCGACGAGCAGTGCGTTGGCTTCGGCAAGCGCCGGCCGCGGCGGCGGATCGAGAAAGGCGAGCTTGTCGGGCGCGGCGCCCCAGGCGCCGAGATCGAGCGCGAAGGACGACAGGTCGGCGGCGAGGATTTCCGGCCGGGCGAATGGTTCGAGTGCCGCGTTCTGCGGCTCGTCCCATAGCCGGTAGCAGATGCCAGGCTCGGTGCGTCCGGCGCGGCCGCGGCGCTGATCGGCCGCGGCGCGTGACACCCGCACGGTTTCGAGCCGTGTCACCCCGACATCGGGCTCGTAACGCGGCACCCGCGCCAGCCCCGAATCCACGACTATGCGCACGCCTTCGATGGTGATCGAGGTCTCTGCGATCGCGGTCGCCAGCACGATTTTGCGGCGGCCGGGCGGGGCGGGGAGGATGGCGCGGTCCTGCTCGTCGCCTGACAGTGCGCCATAGAGCGCGACCACGTCGGTCGCGGCGTCGGTGCGGCTTTCGAGCTGCGTGCGGGTGCGGCGGATTTCGGCAGCGCCGGGCAGAAACGCCAGCAGCGAGCCTTGGTCGGCGCGTAGCGCTCGCAGGATGGTGTCGGCCATTTGCGGCTCGATGGCTCCGGCCGCGCGGCCGACATAACGGGTGTCGACCGGAAAGGCACGGCCCTGGCTTTCGATCACCGGCGCGTTGCCTAAAAGCCCTGAGACCCGGGCGCCGTCGATGGTCGCCGACATCACGAGTAGGCGCAGGTCTTCGCGCAGGCCGTGCTGGGCGTCGCGCGCCAGCGCCAGCCCGAGATCGGCGTCGAGCGAACGCTCGTGNNGGAATTCGTCGAACAGCACCGCGGCCACGCCTTCGAGCATCGGATCGTCAAGAATGAGCCGGGTGAAAATGCCTTCGGTGACGATTTCGATGCGGGTTTTGCGCGACACCTTCGATCCGAAGCGCACTCGCAAGCCGACCGTCTCGCCCACGCGCTCTGCAAGGGTCTTCGCCATGCGCTCGGCTGCCGCCCGCGCCGCCAGCCGGCG
>PLTE01000189.1 GCA_003164375.1 Hyphomicrobiales bacterium
CGGTCCGCTCGCCGCCAACGGCAAACAAGCCTTGCTCGGCGCCAAAATCTGGCAGGACGAAATCAACGCCAAGGGCGGTCTGCTCGGCCGCCAGGTTCAGCTCATCAATTACGACGACCAGTCCAATCCGGCGACCGTGCCGGGCATCTACACCAAGCTCCTCGACGTCGACAAAGTCGACCTCATCGTCAGCGGTTATGCCACCAATATGGTGGCGCCGGCCATTCCTGTCGCCATGCAAAAGGGCAAGACCTTGATCGGTCTGTTCGGGCTCGCCGCCAACAGCGAATTCCACTATCCGAAATACTTCTCGATGCTGCCGTCCGGTCCGGAAACCAAGGAGTCCTTTACCGAAGGCTTCTTCCAGATCGCGGCGGCGCAGAATCCGAAGCCGAAGACCATCGCGCTGGCGGCCGAGGACGCCGAGTTCTCGCGCAATGCCTGCGAAGGCGCGCGTAACAACGTCAAGAAATACGGCTTCGATCTCGTTTACGACAAGACCTATCCGCCGAACACAACGGACTACTCGCCGATCGTCCGCGCCATCCAGGCGGCCGATCCGGATCTCGTGGTGATTTGCTCCTATCCGCTCAGTTCGGTCGGCATGTTGCTGTCCGTCAACGAGCTCGGCTTCAAGCCGAAGATGATCGGCGGCGCCATGGTCGGATTGCAAGCGACGGTGTTCAAAGACAAGCTGAAATCCAAGCTCAACGGTGTCGTCAATTATGAAACCTGGGTGCCCTCGCCGAAACTGATGGCGCCGGCGGCCGACTTCTTCAAGAAGTATCAGGCGCGCGCGCAAGCCGAAGGCGTCGATCCGCTCGGCTATTATCTCGGCGGCTGGGGCTACTCCTATTTCCAGGTGCTGCAACAAGCCGTCGAAGGCGCCAAAAGCCTCAACGACGACAAGATCGCCGACTACCTGCGCAGCCATGAGTTCAAAACCATCATGGCCGACGTCCGGTTCGGCAAGGACGGCGAGTGGACCAAGTCCGGCATGTTGCAGGTCCAGTACCACGACCTGACCGAAGCCGCGAACCTCGATACCTGGCGCGGCATGAGCTATCAGACGGTGCTCACACCCTCGTCCGAAAAGACCGGCAATGTGATCTATCCCTACGCGAATGCATTGAAGTAGGGCTGTTCTCGGCGACCATCCTCCCCCGTTTCACGGGGGAGGATGAAATGGTGTATTGGTATTTTTCCGCTTTGGTGCGGCACGAGCTTAAGCGCGCGTGGCTTTCGCGGTCTCAGCGTTGCCGCGCTCCAGCGCCTTGCGGTCCCAACGCGCCAGATCAGCCGCGGCCGCGTAGGTCTCCTGCAAAAATTCGAGCAGCAGCGCGTCGGGATCGGGCGCCTGCCGCACGGCGTCATAGGGCAGAATGAATTGCCCGAGATCTTTGTCGTAAAAGGCCTCCGCCGTGTGCAGCTTGGTGTCGCCATACCCGTCCGGCTCGGGATAGGCGTAGACATAGAAGGCCGGCCGGCCATAGCCGCCGTTGCCGGGCCAAAAGCCGCAACTTGAGACTTCGTGCGAATAAGCTTCCGCCATCACCCAACTCGCAACGTGAGGGGTCACGCCTTTCGGCGGCGGCGCAATCCGTCCGGAAAAGCGCGTCACCGCAAGGTCGAAACTGCCCCAGAAGAAATGCACCGGGCTCGCTTTGCCGACGAAACGCGCACGAAATTCATTCATCACCCGGTTGGCCTGCACCAAAGCCAGCCAAAATTTTTGCGCATAGGCCGCAGCGTATTGCGCGTGCACGCTGTCGCTGTCGAACGGCACGGCACCCTCGATTTCGCACGGCATGGTGCGGATTTTGATATCGATCTCGAGCCGGCGTAACGCCTGGATGACGCGGGCGTAGAAGTCGGCGACCGTCATCGGTTCAAGCTTAAAGCCGTCGCCGCGGCCATCGCTGGTTTCGATATCGAACCGGTGGTCGATGAAGTCGAAATCGATGTCGAAACTTCGCCCTCGATAGGGAATTGCCGGCGCCGCAAGGCCCCGGGCGGTTACGAAAAACGTCGCGTTCCACCAATGATTGATAAGCGGCGTCAAAGCGATGCGAATCTTGCCGGCGATCTGCGTCCATAGCTGGAGCGTGTCGCAGGTCTCGCTCCACGCCTGAAGCGGCAGATCCGGCCATTGCGCCATCGGGTCGGACATCATTTTCTGCTCTGAGGTTCCGGCCGCCATGCCGGATGGAACGGCAGAAGATGCTACGGCGCCCGCCGCTGCACAAGCGCGCCGGCTGCGGAACGCAATCGGGAGACGAGCTGCCAGGCCAACGGCGTTTGCTTGATGAAACGCTTGAGGCGGCGCCGCACTTTGGCTGCAGCGCTTGCCGGCCAACCGCGCCAAGTCACCGCCGCACTGTAGTCGTAGAGCTTCAAACGCAGATCGCACCATTCCGACTTGTAGCGCTCGTCGCCGATGGTGAAATCGAAGCGCCGGAGGCCGAGCGTGATCGCATAGGCCATCAGCTCGCGCAGATGCAGCGTGCCCGGTCCGAGGCGGGTCAGCTGACCGTCGCAATAGCTCGACAAGATATGATAATAGCAATCGCCGAACGCGATCGCGAAATTCGCCGCCGCCAGCGTCGTGCCAACCTCGATACGGCTGACATGGGCCAATTGCCGAGTCGCCGGATTAGTCGCGAAATCCAGGAAGAATTCGCGGTACCCCGGCCGCGTGAACAAGTCCGCGATACCCTTGCGCGCCAGCGCGCGGCTTTTCTGCTCCATCAACGACTCAAGGGTAAGCCTGGCATCGTCCGCACTCGCGGCTGTGACAAAGCGAATTTCGCCAAATTCCGCGATCCGCCTGCGCTTGATGCGGTCGCGCCGGCGCGTCGCCGACGAACGCCTTGAACGGTAGAACGTCTCCCAGTCATCGCCGATTTGCGCGATATGCGCGCTATTGGCGTTCGGCGTGACGCCGATCAGAGTGAACGGATTCACCTGGACGCCGACCGTTTGCGGCATCTTCTCGAAATCGATCCAATCGTAGCGCAGCTGCGTATCGGCTTGCATCTGCCTTAATAGTTCGCGCCAGAGCGCGACAAAGCGCCCAGGCGCAACGCGCTGCGAGAAATCGCGCGCCAACAGCGGCGCGTTGTAGTCGCATAGCTCCTGGCCGAGCCAGCACAGCCGCCGCGCCGAACGCCGCGGCTCGATGGCGAGCGGCAACAAGCAGGCAGTCCTACCGTCGGCGAAGCGGCCGACCGCGATGGCCGGCATAATGCCGCCAAGCGCGCCAATGTGGCGATGCCACATTGCCAGCCATTCGAAGGTCTGAAACGGCGTACCCTCGGCGACCCGTTCGAAGCAACGCCATTCGCTCTCGATCGCCGCCAGATCGGTATGGATGCTAAAGCTGAGTTCCGGCGCGAGGCCGTGCGGCAAGACGCTCCAACGCGGAAACGCGGCATGGTGGACATCCGCTGCCACGCCCGTGTTCTGAAACGCCGTCAATGGTGTCGCGCGCGTCACTGCATGAACCGAACGGACTGTAGGGCCATTCGATCTTCATAGTAGAGAATCGTTAAGTGTGCATCGCCTGCACGTGATTACGTGGCGTTAAGGTAAAAACATATCGCTAATGCCGCCGCCGGCGTGTGCCGCATGGATGCAGGCCCGCGACCAGTCTGGTAGGAGGCATCCGATGGCCCTATCCTCGCCGCAATCGTGAACGGCGCGGCAAGAGCTCGCCCTAACGAAGGGAGACGGCATGAGCAAATGTCGCAATTGGATCCGTATGCCGGGCGTCTGCCTTTTGGCGCTGACGGCCGCCAGCGCCGTGCACGCTCAAGCCGGCAGCTATCCGGACCGACCCGTCACGCTGATTTCCGATGCGGCGGCCGGCTCCGCGCCCGATGTGGATGCGCGCTTCATCGCCGAGGGGCTTGGCGCGATCTGGGGCAAGCCGGTGATCGTGGCCAATCGTCCGGGTGCGAACGGCAGCCTCGCCGCCCGCGCCGCCTCGGAAGCGCTGCCCGACGGCTACACGCTGTTCATGCCGGCGCTTTCGACGTTTGCTTCGTTGCCGACGGTTGCGCCAAATCTGCCGATTAAGCTGCCGCGCGACTTTTTGCCGATCGGCTTCGCCATCGCCAATCCGATGTTCGTCGCCGTCAATCCCACGCTCGGAGTGAGCACGCTGCCGGAGCTGATTACGCTGGCCAAGAAGGCGCCGGGCACGATTTCGATCGCGGTGACGGGCGTCGGCCGGCTTACGCATCTCACCGGCCTCCTGCTGCAGGAGCGCGCCGGCATTCAATTGCTGCCGGTGCCCTATAACGGCGGACCGGCCGCCGCCCTCGGCGATGTCGGCACCAATCGCGTATCGATGATCATCGAGGGCTATTCGGGCATCGCCGGCTCGGTGAGGGCCGGCCAAGTCAAGCTGATCGCAACCGCCGCCCCGCGGCGCCTGGCGCAATTTCCCGATGTGCCGACGGTGGCGGAGACGATTCCGGACTTCGCCGCGACCGGCTGGCAGGTACTGGTCGCACCGCTCGGTACGCCGGCGCCGGTCATCGACAAGATCAGCGCGGATTTGAGCAAAGTGGTAAGCGACCCCGATCTCGCAAAACGGTTGGGTATTGTCGGCAATTACGGGCGCGCCATGACGCCAGACCAAGTCCTCGCCTTCGTCGACCAAGAGCAACACACTTGGCTGCCGCTGCTGGCGAAGATCTCGGATCGATGAAAAGCAGACTCGTGTTTAATGGGAGGGATTCGACATGTTAACGCTCTACTATGCTCCAGGTGCGTGCTCGCTGGCGGCGCACATTGTGCTTGAGGAAAGCGGCGAGACATACGAGGCCAAGAAAGTCGATCTCGCCGGCGGCGAACAGCGCACCGAGGCCTATCTTAAAATCAATCCACTAGGGCGCGTGCCGGCATTGCGTCTCGATAATGGCGAGCCGCTGACCGAGAACACCGCGATCCTGCCTTTTCTCGGCAAGCGGTTCGATCTGTGGCCGAAAGACGGGCTTGGTGAAGCGAAGGCGCTTTCGCTGATCGGATTCTTTGCTGCCAGCGTGCACCCGGCGCACGCCCATGTCGGGCGGCCTGAACGCTATACGGCGGATACGACGGCTTTCCCCGGCATCAAAGAAGCCGGGTTGAAGACGTTCCACCTCTATTTGAAGCAGATCGACGCCATGCTGGCGGGACGCGAGTGGTTCGCCGACCGCTACTCCGTCCTCGACCCTTACGGCTTCGTCTTCTACGCCTGGGGCGTGCGCCGCGAATTGCCCATGGCGGAGCTCAAGAATTACACCGCCCACAAGGACCGCTTGCTCAAGCGGCCTGGCGTCGCGCGCGTGGTGGAGGATGAGAAGATCAAAGCGTGGACGATCACGCCGTCTTGACCACCTTGAGCCCGAGATCCGAAATCGTCTGCTCGCGCATGATGAATTTCTGAATCTTGCCGGTCACCGTCATCGGGAATTCGTCGACGAATCTGACGTAGCGCGGCACTTTGTAATGGGCGATCTGATCGCGGCAGAACGCTTTGATCTCGTCTTCGCTGGCGCTCATGCCCGGGCGCAGCTTGACCCAGGCGCAGATCTCCTCGCCGTAACGATCGTCCGGCACGCCGATCACTTGGACGTCCTGGATTTTAGGATGGCGATATAAGAACTCCTCGATCTCGCGGGGATAGACGTTCTCGCCACCGCGGATCACCATGTCCTTGATGCGGCCGACGATGTTGCAATAACCCTCGGCGTCGATGGTGGCGAGGTCGCCGGTGTGCATCCAGCGCGCTGCATCGATGGCTTCGCGGGTGCGCTCGTCGTCGCCCCAATAGCCGAGCATCACCGAGTAGCCGCGCGTGAGCAGCTCGCCTGGCATGCCAGGCGGCACGATGCGCCCCTCGGCATCGACGATCTTCACTTCGAGATGCGGCTGGATGCGGCCGACGGTCGACACCCGGCGCTCCAGTGGGTCCTCGGTCGAGCTTTGGAAACTGACCGGGCTGGTTTCGGTCATGCCGTAGGCGATGGTGATCTCGGACAGATTCATCTTGGCGACGGCGCGCTTCATCACTTCGATCGGACACGGCGAGCCCGCCATGATGCCGGTGCGGAGCGTCGACAGATCGAAGCGGCCGAAGTCCGGATGATCAAGCTGCGCGATGAACATGGTCGGCACGCCGTGCAGCGCGGTGCAGCGTTCCTCGGCAACGGCTTCCAGCGTCGCCAGCGGATCGAACCCCTCGCTGGGAAACACCATGCAGGCGCCGTGGGTGACCGCGGCCAGATTTCCCAGCACCATGCCAAAACAGTGATAAAGCGGCACCGGAATGCACAAGCGGTCCTCGGACGAAAGCCGCATCGCCTCGCCGATGAAGAAACCGTTGTTGAGGATGTTGTGGTGCGACAGCGTCGCGCCTTTGGGAAAGCCGGTCGTGCCCGAGGTGAACTGGATATTGATCGGCTGGTCGAATTGCAGCTGCGGCCCGAGTTCGGCGATGCGCTTGACCTCCGCCGGACTGCCGCGCGCCAAAATCTCCGAGAAGCGGAACGTGCCCGGGTGCCAGCCCTCGCCGAGCAGGACCACCGACCGCAGCGCCGGCAGCCGCGCCGATTCGAGTTTCCCGGGCGTGGCGTGGCCGATTTCCGGCGCCAGCTCGCGCAGTATGCCGACATAGTCCGAGGTCTTGAACCGCTCGGCGAGGATGAGCGCCTTGCAGCCGACTTTGTTGAGCGCGTATTCCAGTTCGGCGATGCGGTAGGACGGGTTGATGTTGACGAGGATCAGCCCGGCCTTGGCGGTGGCGAATTGAGTGAGCACCCATTCCGAATTGTTAGGCGACCAAATTCCGATGCGGTCGCCGGGATTGAGCCCGAGCGTCAACAGCCCGGCGGCGAGCTGGTCGACCGCGTGGCGCAATTCGCCATAGCTCAGCCGCACCTTCTGGTGGCGCACGACTAGCGCGGGCCGCGTCGCCCAGCGCTCGCAAACCGCGTCGAAAAACTGCCCGATCGTCTTGCCGATGAGCGGCTGATTGCTTGCCCCATGGACGTAACTGAGCGTGAGCCCGGCCATTGCGTTTCCCCCGTCGCTTTGGCTGCAGTTATAGCGCAAATCGGCTTTTTGTGCGCAGCCCCGCCAAGGTCGCCGCAAACGACGAGCGCCGAGGCGACCTGAAGTCCGAATTGCGGAAGTAGAGCGGCATCGTCAGGCCGGTACGCTCACGGCCTCACAACACCTCCGCCCGAACATAGATGATGCCCCGCCCTATCATTCCCAGCGCGCGCGCCGCGCTGAGCGAGACATCGATCACGCGACCCCGATTAAAGGGCCCCCGATCATTGATCGTCACGATGACGCTTCGACCGCTTTTAGGATCGGTAACGCGAACCCGCGTTCCGAACGGCAAGGTGCGATGTGCGGCCGTCAGCGCGTTCGGGTTGAACTTGCCGCCGCTGGCGAGCCGGCTGCTCTCTGAGTAATAGGCGGCCATCCCGGAGAAACTGCGGGTTCCGGTTGGGGCCGCCATCGCATTGGGGATCAGACACCCCACCGCAAACAGCATTGCCGCCAGAGCCGTTGCCAACCGCGACACGGTCATGTGCCCCTCACAATAAAAGTTCCGCCGCTGTTTCGCCCACAGCCGCCAAGCCTCCACGCCCCCAGGCCAGCGAGCAGCGCAACCCAGAAGGCGTGTTGAAATTAACTGGCGCAATAGCCGGAAAAAACGCCGCCTGCTTACGGCTGGTACAGCTGGGTGGACTCGAACCACCGGCCTCCTGATCCACAGTCAGGCGCTCTAACCAACTGAGCTACAGCTGCACNNAACCACCGGCCTCCTGATCCACAGTAAGTTTACTGCCTCCGACGCCAGCTGACAAGCGCCGACACACGCCGAAGCGGACCCCACAATTTCCCTTGAAACACGACTTTGTTTGTGAGACCTTCTGACTTGGAGCGCCACGGCACGTCGTGGAGCGTCATCCGGCGGGGTCCGCTATGGGTCCGCGGACCCGCTGCGGACCCGGACCAAAGCGGGGGAACCATGAAGCTTACAGAGCGGAAAATCGAGAAGCTGGCGGCCCAGCACGGCCGCNNCCGCAAGGACCGGCTCATTTTCGACGACGCCCAGCGCGGACTTGCCGTACGCGTGACGGCGAGCGGCGGCCGGACCTATCTGGCCCAATACACGCTGCACGGCCACAAATGGCGCGTGCCGCTCGGCGCGTGTTCGGCCGTCGCGCTCGCCAAAGCGCGCGAAGCCGCCGCGGCCGTCATGGGCGACGTGGCGAAGGGTCGGAACCCGGCGGCCGAGCGCAAGGACGCGGCGGCAGCCGAGCGCGCGCGACGCACGCGCAACCGTCTCACGTTGCGGGTGCTGATCGAGGATTGGAACCGGCTTCACCTTGCCGGCCGGCGGCCGAGCTACGCCGCGGAAGCGGTGCGCGCGCTGCATTCCGCCTTCGCCGATCACCTCGACGACGCCGCAGAGGATTTGGACCGGGCGGCCGTTGTGCGCGCCCTGGACGGCCTGACACGGCGCCGCAAGCGCAAGGATGGCGACGGTGCGGACAAGCCCAATGGCGCCGCTATGACCGGCCGCACGGCCGCCTATGGGCGGGCCGCCTTTGCCTGGGCCGTGAAGCGCGGCGCGGTGCGTGTCAATCCGTTTGCGGCTTTGCCGATCGACAAGAGCATTGCCAAGCGCGAGCGCGTGCTGAGCGACCAAGAGATTTCGGAGATTTGGCGCGCCGCAGGCGACGCTGCATCCCCGTATGGAACGATCATCCGCTTGCTGATGCTCACCGGCCAACGCCGCGGCGAAGTTGCGTGTATGGCCTGGGGCGAACTTTCGGACGACTTGGCAACCTGGACGCTGCCGGGCGAGCGCACGAAAAACGGCCAAGTGCACGTGGTACCCCTCAGTGCACCGGCGCGCGATCTTCTCAAGGCGTTGCTGCCTAATGATGCGAGCGAGGCTAAGCGCNNAAAGCCAAACGCGGACTCGACAAAGCGATCGCAGATGCCCGGGCAAAAGGCGCTGCGACGGCCGACATAAGCCCAGCGCCGCTTATCCCTTGGAGCGTGCACGATCTGCGCCGCACCGTTGCTACCGGATTGCAGCGCCTCGGCGTGCGGCTCGAAGTCACGGAAGCGGTTTTGAACCATATTAGCGGCAGCCGCGGCGGGATTGCCGGGGTGTATCAGCGGCACGATTGGGCGACTGAGAAACGT
>PLTE01000186.1:0-3741 GCA_003164375.1 Hyphomicrobiales bacterium
GATGTCGCTGATCAGGATCGCCAGCGACGGATAGGTGCCCTCGCTGATCTGATGTTGGGCGACATAAGCCGTCACGGCCGGCCGCGGGTTGCCCAGCACATTATAGCCGGCGGCCTTGGCTTCGATGACCGCGCTCGCGGCCTGCGAATTGGCCTCGAACTGCGCGATCTGGCTTACCGGCATGGCGCGATTGAGCGCATAGGNNTGGAGCCGTGGAAGAAGCTCACCAGCGTGCAGGTGAGAACCAGGATGCCGCGGATCCAGGTCGGCGGCGGCTGATCGCCCTTCGGTTCGGCAAAGAGCTCTTTACTCGGGATCGCGAATTTCACCACCAGCAACAGCGCGGCCGCAAGGCCGAAGCCGAACAGCGGCGAGAACAACAGCGCCTTGGCGATCGAGGTGGCTTGAGTCCAATCGACGCCCGACGTGCCGCTGCGGCCGTGCAGGAGCGCATTGGTGATGCCGACGCCGATCACCGATCCGATCAGTGTGTGCGAACTTGAGGCCGGCAGGCCGAACGACCAGGTGCCGAGATTCCAGATGATCGCCGCGATCAACAGTGCGAACACCATGGCGAAACCGGCGCTCGATCCGACTTGCAGGATCAGCTCGACCGGTAGCAGCGAGATGATGCCGAAGGCCACCGCGCCCGACGACCACAACACGCCGAGCAGGTTGAAGGTGCCCGACCAGACGACCGCGATATTGGCCGGCATCGAGCGGGTGTAGATCACGGTGGCGACCGCGTTCGCGGTGTCATGGAAGCCGTTGACGAATTCGAAGCCGAGCGCGATCAGGAGCGCTATGAACAGCAGAAGGAACGGCGCGATACTGGCGATCTTTACTCCTGCCGCGTCGATGTCGCTGTAGATGCTGTAGGCGACGAACAAGAGTCCGGCGGCGACGACGCCCATGAACAGGATTACCGCGAGTGGATTGGTCTCGTGGTCGAGCTTAGGTCCGCCCCGGGCCGGTTCGATCGAGCCGGGCAATGCAATATCACTCATGGATTCTCTCCCTCCAGGCAGGTTGCCAACTGTGCGCAGGCGATGTGACAGTCAGATGACAGATGACGGACACTCATGTGCATGCCGATTCGTGGACAAGACGGCATGATTTCGTTCACGGCTCCTTGTTGTAGTCATAGAGGACATGGCCGTAAGGCAACGTCAGATCGGCGAGAAAGTGGTGCGCCGCCACGGTCTTGCGGACCGGGAAATCCGCCACTGGCGCATTCACATGCGGCACAAGATGCAGGCGGCAGGGACCGATCCAGGAGCCCTTCACCACAATGTCGGTCAGATGGTAGGCGACCAGCTGACAGATTTCCGCGCGGCCATCGACCCCGGGGATAAGCTTCAGATTGACCTGGGTCTTGGCGAGCGTGGCGGTGGTGAGCGTGCCGTTGCCGGCCATGCTTTCGTGCTTGTAGCCCATGGTGCCCATGGCGACGAGCTGACCGCCATATTCCAGCGTGCCGGTCAGCGTGTCCTTGACGATTTCCAGCTTCGGATGAGCATATTTCTTTGGAAAGCCCCAGATCTCGCGTCCGGCGGCGATCGGCGGGTCGTCGTCGAGATACATCTGCGCGACGAAATTGACGTCGGCGCCGCGAAATCGGCACGGAATGACCATTCCGGATTCGGTATAGGCGCCGAAGCCGGAACTGTCGGGCATCTTGATCCACTCGTAATGGATGAGCGGCTGCTCGATCGGCTCCAAAGGCTCGGGCAGTTGCGCGGCGATCACCTCTGGATCGGTTTCATAGGTGATGACCATGTATTCACGGTCGACGAAACGGTAGGGGCCGGCCGGATAACTCGGGCCGGCGGCTGGCATTGAGGGCAGCTTGAGCACGTCTTCTTTGCGCACGGGGGCTCTTTGGTCTCGGTGTTGAATGGGGGGTAGCAAACAAAGCGATGTTCCAATCAAGTTGCGCAGCCCATGTGAAACCAAGCTGACACTTCAATGACGCCGCGGGGTATTGCTGCGCCTGGATCGTCGGCGTCACCTCGTCATGACGCTGTCGCACACATTGCCGAGCATCGCCGGCTCGCGCCCACTGAGTTTTGCCAACCGCGAGTTTTCCAATGAACGATATTTCCTCCGACTTTCGCGTCGCCACGGCTGTGCCGCTCAAGGAGCCGCGATCGTGGCGCCCGGAGCGCTGCGATCGCGTTGCGCTGGTGCTGCAAGGCGGCGGTGCGTTGGGCGCCTATCAGGCCGGTGTCTATCAGGCCATGCACGAGGTGGGCCTCGAGCCGGACTGGTTATCAGGCGTATCGATCGGCGCCATCAATTCGGCGATCATCGCCGGCAACCCGCCCAATCGAAGGCTGCGCCAGTTGCGAGCGTTCTGGGAGCAGATCACCGACCGCAAGATCTGGCCGTTCACGCCGGACGGCGACGTGTTCCGCAAGGCGCGCAATGCGACGAGTTCTTTGCTGACGATGGTCCAAGGTCAGCCGGGATTCTTCGCGCCGCGCTTCCCTAACCCTTGGATGAGCCTCACCGGCGCCCAGAGCGCGACCAGCTACTACGACACGGCGCCGCTGCGCGAAACGCTGAACGAACTCGTGGATTTTTCGCTGATCAACGACCGTTCGACGCGTTTCTCGGTCGGCGCGGTCAATGTGCTGACCGGAAACTTTGTCTATTTCGACAACGCGGTCGAACAGATCGGGCCCGAACACGTCATGGCGTCAGGCGCGCTGCCGCCGGCTTTGCCTATGGTGAAGATCGGCACCGACCATTACTGGGACGGCGGCATCGTCTCGAATACGCCGTTGCAGCATCTGTTGGATCAAGAGGACAATCTGAACACGATCGTATTTCAGGTCGATCTGTTCAGCGCGCGCGGCGTCTTGCCGCGCGACATCGAAGATGTGATGGGCCGCCACAAGGACATCATGTACTCCTCGCGCACCCGCTACAACACCGACGTGTTCCGCCGCCTGCACAATCTGAAAGTCGCGCTCTATCAGGCGCTCATCCGGATACCGGAGGAAAGCCGTTCCGATCATGAACGGGAGCTGGTGGAGCAGCTGGCGAAACTGCCCGACATCGCCATTCTGCATATCATCTATCAGCAGAAGGCCTATGAGGGCCACGCCAAGGATCACGAATTCTCCGGCACCTCGATGCGCGAGCACTGGCAAAGCGGCTACGAAGACACCAAGCGCACGCTCAAGCACCAAAAATGGCTCAAGATGCCGCCGACCGGCGCCGGCATCGTCGTGCACGACGTGCATCGCGAGGAGGATTGACTGAAGGCGACTGGCGAGATCGAGCGCGAGATTGACCAACCAGGGTGCCGGCGCAATGATCCACGATGCGCCGGCGATGGGGATTATGGCTGTATGGGCTCGGCTTTGCCGGATTATGTCTTGTCGTCTATCTGGCGCGCCCGCCGCGTCAGCCCATCGCGCCGCCAATGATTGGAGATCAAACGGTCGGCGGCCAAACGATCGTAGGAAAGACAGCCGCACCTCCGATCGTAGGAAAGACAGCCGCACCTCCGNNCGTAGGAAAGACAGCCGCACCTCCGCCCCGGAGCAATTCGCCGCCGCGGGTGATTCGTCGCGGCTGCGGCTCGCGTGGCGGGGCTGGCTATCGTCTGCCGAACGGTCGCTGTGCTGGCTGGCCGCAGCGATGAGAGCGCGACGGCGCGTGGCCCGACCCGCTTGGGGTACGCCATCTGGGAGTTGGCCGAACCGCGCGCAAGGTCGCAAATGGGGGAAA
>PLTE01000186.1:3768-15394 GCA_003164375.1 Hyphomicrobiales bacterium
ACCATCGTCGTCGATACCGGCTTCGACGAAGCGATGGGAAAAAAGCGCCAGCGCGAAATGATCAAGCCGGTGCGCGACGGGCTTGCCGCGCTCGGCATCGCGCCGGAAAAAATAAACATCGTCATCGTCAGCCATCTGCATTACGACCATTGCGGCAATTACGAATTGTTTCCGCAGGCGCATTATCATCTCCAGGATCGCGAGATGGCTTATGCGACCGGGCGCTGCATGTGCCATCAGGCGCTGCGCGCGCCGTTCGAAGTCGAAGACGTGGTCGCCATGGTGCGCAAGGTGTTCTCGGGCCGGGTCGCGTTTCACGATGGCGAAGCCGAGATCGTGCCCGGCGTTACCGTGCATCGCATCGGCGGCCACTCGAAGGGGCTCCAAAGCGTGCGGGTCAAGACCCGGCTCGGCTATGTGGTGCTGGCGGCCGACGCGACCCATCTCTATGCCCATATCGACGGCGGCCGGATATTTCCGCTGACCTATAATCTCGAGGAAGTGGTCGAGGGCTACGCCACGCTGAAAAAACTCGCGAGCGCGCCGCGCCATGTCGTGCCGGGGCACGATCCGGCGGTGCTCACGCGCTATCCGGCGGCCAAGCCCGGCCTTGAGGGTTGGATCGTAAGGCTCGACGCCGAACCGAAACAGGCGTGAGGGGCATCAAGGCCGAATAAAGCGGTTTCAAATGTTTTCGTTGCGTTGCAATATGACGCCGCCGGGCAAAAGGGGTGCGGCGGTATTTAGCCCTCATCAAACTGACAAGTAATCTTTGTACACCGCGTCCAGACGCCAGCGGCGTTTCGCGCGGCTTGCGCCCAAAGGCTTCGTGCAAAAAGAGCCTTCCGCAAAAAGGGTTTTCGCTGCCGACGGAGGTTTCCATGCGCTCCTGGCCGTTGCCATTGCAGCCGCGCTTCATCGCCTATACGGCTGCGCTGCTGATCACGGCAATTCTGCTGTTTGATTTCCTCGATGGCTATCCGTGGGTCTATGTCGCCGTTCCGCTCATATTGTTCGCGGCACTGGCGGTCATCGGCACCGTGGATGTGCTGCAGACCCGCCACGCGGTGCTGCGCAACTATCCGCTCACCGCGCATATCCGCTTCATCCTGGAAGAAATCCGTCCCGAGATCCGCCAGTATTTTCTCGAAAGCGAAAAGGACGGCACGCCGTTTTCGCGCGACCAGCGCGCGGTGGTCTATCAGCGCGCCAAACGGGCCCTGGACAAGCGGCCGTTCGGCACGCAAAACGACGTCTATGCCTCGGGCTTCGAATGGCTCGACCATTCGATCGCGCCCAAGGCGCCCGTCAAGGAGCCGTTCCGCATCCTCGTCGGCGGGCCGGATTGCAGCAAGCCCTACTCGGCTTCCATCCTCAACATCTCGGCAATGAGCTTCGGCGCGCTCAGTCCCAATGCCGTTCGCGCGCTCAATATCGGCGCCAAGCGAGGCCAATTCGCCCACGACACAGGCGAAGGCGGCTTTAGCCCCTATCACCGCGAGAACGGCGGCGACCTGATCTGGGAAATCGGCTCGGGCTATTTCAGCTGCCGCAACGCCGACGGCACGTTCTGCGCCGAGAAGTTCGAGGAAAACGCCAAGAACGACCAGATCAAGATGGTCGAGCTGAAACTCAGCCAAGGCGCAAAACCCGGCCACGGCGGCGTGTTGCCCGGCCCCAAGGTCTCAGCCGAGATCGCCGCCACCCGCGGCGTGCCCCAAGGCGTCGACTGCATATCGCCGTCGCGGCATTCGGCGTTTTCGACGCCGATCGAAATGATGCAATTCATCGCCACGATGCGGCGCTTGTCCGGCGGCAAGCCGGCGGGTTTCAAGCTCTGCATCGGCCACCCTTGGGAATTCCTCGCCCTCTGCAAGGCCATGGTGGAGACGGAAATCTATCCCGACTTCATCGTGGTCGACGGCAAGGAAGGCGGCACCGGCGCAGCGCCGCTCGAATTCACCGACCATCTCGGCATGCCGCTGCGCGAAGGACTGAATTTCGTGCACAATGCGCTGGTCGGCATCAATGCCCGCGACCGCATCAAGCTCGGCGCCTCGGGCAAGATCATCTCGGCCTTCGACATCGCGCGCGTCATGGCGCTCGGCGCCGATTGGTGCAACGCGGCGCGCGGCTTCATGTTCGCGCTCGGCTGCATCCAGTCGCTGTCGTGCCACACCGACCGCTGCCCGACCGGAGTGTCGACGCAGGACCGCTCCCGGCAGCGCGCGCTGGTGGTGCCGGACAAGTCGGAACGCGTGTTCAATTTCCACCGCGCCACGATCGAGTCGCTCGCCGAACTGGTCGCCGCGGCCGGGCTCGATCATCCGACCGAATTTTCGCCGGAGCATTTTTCACGCCGGGTTTCGCCGCACGAGGTCCAAAGCTTTGCGCTGCTCTATCCTCGGCTGGAGCCGGGCGAATTGCTTGCCGGCACCGGCGACAAGCGGTTTGAGATCGCCTGGGCGATGGCGAGCGCCAAGGAATTCCGGGCGCTGTCGCGCGCGGCATGAACGCGGTTGAGGCAAGCCATTTGTACCTCAAGCCACTTGCCGCGCCGCCGCTAAAAGCGCAAAAATCGGGCAACGGGCGCTAAGACCCGAAACAAATAGATAGCCGGGGAGGATTTCATGCGCTCTCAGCCCGCAACGCTGAAGCTTGCTACCGTTATCGCAGTGATTCTTGGTGCGACCGCCGCGCGAGCGGCTCCGTTCATGATCGTCGGCAACGACGAAAAGGTCTTGTGGGACGCCGACGGCAAGACGGTCCTATCGCCGCCGGGCAAAGATTCGGTTCTGATCGTCGATCTGGCAAATCCGCTCGACCCGAAGATCGTCGCCAATCTGCCGTTGAAGAATTCGGTGGTCGGGCCGCCGGTCAATCTCGACATCGATCCGACCGGCTCGATCGCGCTGGTTGCCGATTCAATGAACGTCGTCAAAGACGGCGACGCATTGAAGCAGGTCCCCGACGACAAGATCTACGTCATCAATCTCAAGGCCAGTCCGCCCAAGTTGATCGGCACCATAGAGGGCGGCAAACAACCCTCCGGCCTCTCGATCAATCCGGCCGGCACGATCGCGCTGATCGCCAATCGCGCCGACAAGTCGCTCACCGAATTGTCGATCAGCGCCGCCGGCGCCAAGCTGATCGATACGATAGCCATGGGCGACGAAGTCTCGCAGGTCGTGTTTACTCCGGACGGCAAGCATGCGCTGGCGAGCAAGAATTCGACGAACAAAGTGGCGCTCCTCGACGTCGACGGCGAAAAGGTGACGTACGGCAAGCACGATCTGCTGACCGGACTGTATCCTTACAACGTCGTGGTGGCGCCGAATGGCTCGATCGCCTTGACGGCGGACAACGGCTTTAGCGGGACCTCGGACGGCAATGTCGACACCGTCAGCGTCATCGATCTGACGGCGCCGGTGCATGTGATCGATCACGTGACGGTGCCGGACAGCCCGGAGGGACTGGCGTTCAGCCCGAAGGGAAACCTCGCCGCCTCGGCGTCGGCGCTCGGTTCCAACCATAGCAAGCAGGATTGGTACTATCACCCGCACGGCGTGGTGACGATCCTTAAGGTAGACGGCAAGAAAGTGACCAAGCTCAATGACATCGAGGTCGGCGGATTACCGGAGGCGATATGCTTCACGCCTGACGGCCGCTATCTGTTTGTCGGCAACTATATCGACCAGGATTTTTCGATTTTGCGCGTCGAGGGAACCAAGGTCGCGGATACCGGCAAGCGTTTCAAGGTGCCCGGTCATCCAGGCTCGGCGCGCATGAGCCCGCACTGACGTTGCGGTTTCACTTAAGTCGTGCCCGCGACGGACCATCCGCCGCGGGCATTTGCGTTGCGGTGTTGCCGACAAGGTGCGCGGAACCAATTGCGCAATATTGGCGTTTTTGTTGCGACGATTTCAGCCCGCTATCGCGCGGACGATTGCACCATTGACGATTTGGAGGAAAGCCGTGGCCAAGAAGAGAAAACGTAAATATTCGCCGAGCGCCGGAAGTGACGTCGCGAGCGAGATGCGCCGCTACGAACGCGGCACTGCCAAGAGCGGCAGCGGCGGCAAAGCCGGCAAAGTGAAAAGTCGCGCGCAGGCCGTCGCGATTGGCCTGTCCAAGGCGCGCAAGAAGGGCAAGAAGGTGCCGAAAAAGCCGGCGTAAAGAGCGCGGTCTTACCCGAAAACCAGTTTCCACTTTTCGCGCTGACGCTCTAAAGTCGACGCAAGCTGGAGCAATGCCGGCACGCAGCCGCTAAAAAAATTCGGGGGGAATCGCCATGACGCTGCCGCGTCGTCGATTTCTGTATCTGGCAGGAGGCGCACTGCCGCTGCTCGCGCGCGCGGCGCGAGCGGAGGCTTATCCGTCCCGGCCAGTCCGTCTCGTCCTGCCCTTTCCGCCCGGCGGCGTCTTCGACATCGTCGGCCGGCCGTGGGCGGACAAGGTGAAACAGAGCCTCGGCACGGTTATCGTTGAAAATCAGCCCGGCGCAGGCGGCTCTTTAGCCGCCGCTGCGGTGGCGCACGCCGAACCCGACGGCTACACGATTTTCCTCGGCAGTTCGTCGATCCACCTCGCCGAGCTCATTCTGCGCGAACACCCGCTGCTCGACCCGATGAAGGATCTGGCGCCGATCTCGATGGTGGCGATCACCTGTTTTGCCATCGCCGTGCACCCTTCGGTGCCGGCGCAGAATTTAGAAGAGCTCATCGCTTACGTGAAAGCCAATCCCGGCAAGCTTTCCTACGGCTCGGCCGGTGCCGGCACGCTCAATCATCTCAGCGGCGAACTGCTCAAATCGCTGGCCGGCATCAACGACCTGCCGCACGTGCCGTATCGCGGCGCCGGCCCCGCCATTGCCGACGCGTTGGGCGGGCAGATTCCGATGATCATCCCGGCCATGACCAATCAGGTGCTCGAATTTCATCGCGCCGGTAAATTGCGCCTGCTGGCAATTACCAATCCGACGCGGCTCGTCATTGCGCCCGAAATACCGACCGCGGTCGAAGCGGGCGTGCCGGGTCTGGTCGCGCAACAGGTGCTCGGCCTTTTCGCTCCCGCGGCAACGCCAGCGCCGATTATCGCGCAGATCGCCGCGGCCAACCGCGCAGCGATGGCGGACAAAGCCTATCGGCAATCGCTGGTCGATGCCGCGGTGATACCGGTGACGGATTGGACGCCTGAAAAATTCAACCAATTCATGGTCGCGGAGATCGCGCGCTGGACGCCGCTGGTCAAATCGATCGGGGTGCGGCTCGATTGAGTTCGTGTAGCCGGCCGCGGCGTCAGCGTGCTATGAGCACATGCAAGAAACAGGAGCCGGCGTGACGCATCGCCGTCGATGCAGCGTCCGGCATTGTGCAAGAGGGGATGGACCATGAAGCGGATTGTGTGGTTGGCGGCGTGCGCGTTGATCGCCGCTGTGGCGGGACAAGTTTCGCAGGCCTCGGCGCAGGACGGCAAATGGCGCATGGCGACGCCATTGCCGTCGCCGCAAGGTGAGACCGCCTCGACCGTCATCGGCAAGAAATGGNNTCATGGGCGGCTACGACGGCCCCAACGTGCAGGCGCGCGGCATCGTCATCGTGTATGACGCAGCCACCGATAGCTGGACCGAAAAGAAGAACATGCAGGTCCCGGCGCACCACATTGCCGCGGTCGCGCTCGACGGTAAAATCTATGTGTTCGGCGGTTTCGTCGGCCGGCCGGGCACCAAAGTGTGGCAGCCGATCCCCACCGCCATGGTGTACGATCCGGAGGCCGACAGTTGGAAAGAATTGGCGCCGATGCCGACGCCGCGGGGCGCGGCGCAAGCCGTCGCCGTCAACGGCAAGATCTATGTGATCGGCGGCGCGCACGCCAATATTCCCGACAAGCCGATGACCGAGCCGCTGTGGGTCGGCGTGCCGCAAATCGTCGTCGGCACGGTCGAGGAATACGATCCGTCGAGCAACACCTGGCGGTCGCGCGCGCCAATGCCGACCGGCCGCAATCATTTCCTCGCAGCAGCCGTCGACGGCAAGATCTATGCGATCAACGGGCGGCTGGGGACGCCATTCGTGACCATGAGCGATGTCACCGACCTGGTCGAAGCCTACGATCCGGCGACCGATGTATGGACCTATAAGGGCCGCTCGCCGACCCGGCGCGGCGACGTTGCCGGCGACGTCTACAACGGCAAAATCTACGTCACCGGCGGCGAATACGAGGACCGGCAAGGCAAGCTGACCTATTGGGCGTTCGAGGCGCTCGATCCGAAGGCCAATAGCTGGGATATCCTGCCGCATATGCAGATCGCCCGCCATGGCTTCGTGGCGAATTTCATCGGTAACGAATTCCATGTGGGGGGCGGCTCGTTCCAATCCGACGGCGAGCCCGGAATCTTCTCGCAAACGGCCACCCACGAGGTTTTCCCCGTGGCCAAATAAGCGGGCGCCGCATCGATGCTGGACAGGGCCCATTCGGATCAGACGTCGGCGGCATATCCGTTCAAGCTGCCGCCGACGCTTGGCGAGCGCTTCGCGGCCGGCCGGCTGCGGCTTGCCTTGGCGGCGGCAGCCTTGTTCGGCGTTGCGGCTTTCGTCTTAGGCGCCGGCAATCGGCTCACCCGCGGTCCGTGGTTCATTTACGCACCTGAGGTATCGCTCGTGCCGCCATTCGGCAGCGACGCCTGGCGCGACGCCTTCGTGCTGCATCAGCAGTCGCCGCTCTATGCATTGTGCGGCGGCTATGCCGTCGGCGGCATGGAATCGATCGTGATCTTTCGGTTTCTGTATTGGTGGGAATGGCTGCGCATCGCGAGCATCGTCTTATTGGCGGCGTCGCTCTTTGTCGCGCTGTGTTTCTTCCTGGCCAAAGCGCTGAAGTCGACGCGCCGTCCCGATCCGCTGCTCTGGATCGGATTCGTGGCAGCCCCGATCGGCTATTTCGTGCTGCGCTATTTTGCCGATCATGCCGGACTGTTCGCCACGCTGAACCTCGGTCAACACCGGCACGCGCTCGACGTCACATTTGCCAGCGTCGGTCTTGGCATCCTGATCGCCGCAGCGATCGCGCCCGAGCGAACGGCGGCGGGGTCGGCGCTGCCCCGGGTGGCTTGGGGCTCGGTGATCGCGCTCGACATTGCTTTCGGCGCGCTGTTCGAAGCCATGGATGCAGGCCCGCTGTGGACGAGTTTCCCGGGTTACACCGACAGCGTCCTGCCGGGCATGGATCGGCTGTTCGTCTTCCATCCGTGGTGGCGCAACCTCACGGAAAACGGGTACCTGATCCAGACCTGCCATCGCCTCTTGTCGATCGGGCTGTGGGCTTCGGGTTTGATCGCGCTCGCGAATGCGCTGTTGCGCCGGCTGCCTTTGGCGCGCGCGCTGGCCCTGTTCGGTCTGCTCACGCTCGACGCCGTGCTCGGCATCGCCACGTTGCGCTCTGGCCAGCCGGTCGTGCTGTCGATTCTGCACCAGATCGGCGCCGTTGCGGTGCTGGCGGCGGCGCTCGTGCCGCCGTCGCGCGCGTCCGACCGCCGCCTGAGCCGCCGCGCGATCGAGACCCGGCCTGGATTTTTCGTTGGCGCATGATCTAAGGTGGAAGGATCGTCATGATGCTTCCGCGTCGCAAATTCCTTTATGTGGCAGCGGTCGGCGCAGGCTTCGCCGGCACGCGCATGGCGCGGGCGCAGTCCTATCCGGCCCGGCCGGTGCGGATTGTTTCCGGCTTCCCGCCCGGCGGCATCAACGACACCTATGCGCGCCTGATCGGCGGCTGGCTGTCGCAGCACTTCGGTCAGCAATTCATCGTCGAAAATCAGCCGGGGGCGGGCGGCAATCTTGCCGCCGAGACTGTCGCGCACGCGACGCCCGACGGTTACACGCTCTTGCTGACGACGTCCGGCGAAGCATGGAATGCGACGCTCTACGACAACCTCAATTACAATATCGTCCGCGACTTCGCTCCGGTCGCTGCGATTTCGCGCGGCCCCGGCGTGCTGGTCGTCAATCCGTCGTTTGCGGTGAACTCCGTGCCCGAGCTGATTGCCGACGCCAAGGCCAATCCCGGCAAGATCACCGTGGCGTCGGCCGGCATCGGCAGCGTGCCTTACATGTATTGGGAACTGTTTCGGACCATGTCGGGCGTCGACATGTTGCATGTGCCCTATCGCGGCGGCGGCCCCGCCGTCGTCGATCTGCTTGGCGGCCAGGTCCAGGTCTACTTCGGCACCTTCGCGTCGTCGATCGCGCACATCAAGGCGGGCCGGCTGCGGGCGCTGGCCGTGACCTCAGCGACGCGCGCGCCGGTGCTGCCCGATATTCCGGCATTGGCCGATTTCTTGGCCGGTTACGACGCCAGCGTCTATGTCGGCGTTCTCGCTCCGCGCAACACCCCGGTCGCGATCGTTGACGCGCTCAATGCGGCGATCAATCTCGCGCTCACCGATTCCCTCATCACGCAGCGGATCGCGGACTTCGGCGACGCGCCGCTGTCGCTGTCAACATCCGAATTCGCCAAGCTCGTCGTCGACGAGACTGAAAAATGGCGCAAGGTGATCCGGGCGGCCAATATCAGGGCCGAATAACCGCGCCGTCACGCCGCTGCGCGTTCGAGCGCCCGGCGCGTCACGGCAAGCACGAGGTCGCGGCGGAATTCGGCGCTGGTCGTGATGTCTTCCATGGCGTCGATCGCAGCGGTTGCCGCAACGGCTGCCGCGCGAAAGCTGCCGTCGCCGGGCACGGCGCCTAACAGCGCGCGCTCGGCTTCTGCGATCCGCCGCGGATTGACCTCGGCGCCGCCGACCGCAAGCCGCGGTTCCACGATTAAACCTCTTTCGACGCGATAACAGCCGAGCGCCGCGGCCAGCGCGAAATCGCCGGCGCGGCGATTGAATTCGTTAAAGCCGCAACGCGTGTCGGCTGCGAGCAGCGGCAGCCGCGCCTCGACCAACAACTCGTCCTCTTGCAACGCCGTCGTCATGATGCCTTTAAAGAAATCGCGCGCCGCGATGACGCGTTCGCCGCGCGCGCTTTTGGCTAAGACTTCGCCGTCCAGCGCCACCAGCACCAGGCACCATTCCGACGATGGATCGGCATGCGCCAGGCTGCCGCAAAAGGTGCCGCGATTGCGGATCGGAAAATGCGCGATATGGCGCACCACGTCGGAGAGCAATATTCCGAGCGGGCCGTCGCAGACCGGTTGGTGAAACGCCGCATGGCGCACGCAGGCGCCGATGCAAAGCTTGCCGTCGGCGACCGCGAGACGATCGAGCGCCGCAACACCATTGATGTCGATGAGATGCGCTGGTCTGGCCAGCCGAAACGCCATGGTCGGCACCAGGCTCTGCCCGCCGGCCAAGACGCGGCCGTCTTCCCCGGCAAGTTCGGCGAGAAGGGCGACCGCCTCGTCGACGGTCTTCGGCGCGTGGTAGCGGAACGCCGCTGGCTTCATCGCGCTGGTCTCGGCTGTGCGGTTGGCAAATGTGTTTGAATTGATGCACGGCTTTCCGAGCCGAGTCAAAATAGGCGACACACATAAGCCGGCATGAAGCCCGCCGCGGCGCGCGTCATGCGCGCGATGGCGATCCCGGACCGCGCTCCTCGCACGACGCGACGGCAGACTGGCGAACCACCTCCGAAATTTGCAGAAGCTGTCCGGCCAGCGGACTGGTCTTGCGCCAGATCATGCCGATGGTTCGCGAGGGCTGCGGCTCCTTAAAACGCGCGACTGATACCGCCGCCGAGCGCGTTTCCACCTCAACCGCCATTTCCGGGATCAAGGTGACGCCCATGCCGGCGCCGACCATTTGCACAAGCGTCGACAGCGAGCTCGCGTCCAGCACCTCGCGTGGCAGCGCCGATTGCCTGTTGCAGAACGACAGTGCCTGCTCGCGAAAACAGTGTCCCTCTTCCAAAAGCAAGAGCCGCATTTCACGTAACGTTTCGCGACTGGGCACAGGCTTGCCGTCACCCTTGCCCGGCCGCACCAAGAGAAAACTTTCGGCAAACAAAGCGACCTCGGTCAGCGCAGGCTCCGACACCGGCAGCGCGACGACGGCGGCGTCAAGCCGGCCTTCCGCGAGCTCTTGGATCAGCGTCGAGGTCAGCGTCTCACGGACGTGAATGTCGAGTTCGGGATGCGTTCGCTTAAGCGCGCCGATCACCGCGGGCAACAGATAGGGCGCGATCGTCGGGATCATGCCGATGCGCAGCCGGCCGGTCAGCCGGTCGCGCGATGCGCGGGCGAAGTCGCCCAGTTCATCGACCGCGCGCAGGATGTCGCGGACGCGCAGCACGGCTTCTTCGCCGAATTTCGTCAGCCGGACTTGTCGCGCGCCGCGCTCGATCAGCACGGCGCCGAGCGTCTCCTCCAGTTCCTTGATCTGCATCGACATGGCCGGCTGCGAGATCGCGCAGGCTGCCGCCGCATGTCCGAAGTGGCTATGGCGCGCCAGCGCTTCGAAATAGCCGAGCTGTCTCAATGTCATCTGACTCATCAGAATATGTTATCGCAGCGATCATTAAAGTCAATTTTACCTGATGAGAGACGTTGCTTAAGACAAGAGGTGCGCCGGGTCGGAAACTGGTGCACAGAACTGTCCGGACACAATGCGTAGCCGATGGGGAGAGACACCATGGACGCAAAAACTGATGACAAGAATGCGGGCAAGTGCCCGGTCGTGCACGGCCATACCAATCGCGACTGGTGGCCGGACACGCTCAATATCGCGGTGCTCCACCACAATTCGTCGAAATCCGATCCGATGGGCGAGGCGTTCGATTACGGCAAGGAATTCAAGAGCCTCGACCTCAATGCCGTGGTCAAGGACCTCACCGTCTTGATGACGGACTCGCAGCCTTGGTGGCCGGCCGACTTCGGCCATTACGGCGGGCTCTTCGTCCGCATGGCCTGGCACTCCGCCGGCACCTATCGCATCACCGACGGCCGCGGCGGCGCCGGCGCCGGACAGCAGCGCTTCGCGCCGCTCAACTCCTGGCCCGACAACGCCAACCTCGACAAAGCGCGCCGGCTGTTGTGGCCGATCAAGCAGAAATACGGCCGCAAAATCTCCTGGGCCGACCTGATGGTTCTGGCCGGCAACGTCGCGCTCGACTCGATGGGATTCAAGACCTTCGGTTTCGCCGGCGGCCGCGCCGACGTGTGGGAGCCCGAAGAGCTGTTCTGGGGCCCTGAGGGCACCTGGCTCGGCGACGAACGCTATAGCGGCGAACGCCAGCTCGCCGAGCCGCTCGGCGCGGTGCAGATGGGCCTCATTTACGTCAATCCGGAAGGGCCGAACGGCAATCCGGACCCGGTCGCCGCGGCAAAGGACATCCGCGAAACCTTCTTCCGCATGGCGATGAACGACGAAGAGACCGTGGCGCTGATTGCCGGCGGCCACACCTTCGGTAAAACCCACGGCGCCGGCGATCCGTCGCTGATCGGGCCTGAGCCGGAAGGCTCAGCGATTGAGGATCAGGGCCTCGGCTGGAAGAGCAAGCATGGCACCGGCATCGGCGCCGATACCATCACCGGCGGTCCGGAAGTCACCTGGTCGCAGACGCCGACCAAGTGGAGCAATTACTTCTTCGACAACCTGTTCAAATACGAATGGGAGCTGACCAAGAGC
>PLTE01000186.1:15436-15558 GCA_003164375.1 Hyphomicrobiales bacterium
CAAGCTCACGCACCGCGACATGGGGCCGATCGCGCGCTACCTCGGCCCGCTGGTGCCGAAAGAAACGCTGATCTGGCAGGACCCGATCCCGGCGGTCGATCATCCGCTGATCGGGGAACAGG
>PLTE01000331.1 GCA_003164375.1 Hyphomicrobiales bacterium
GATCATCCGCTGATCGGGGAACAGGACATCGCGGCGCTCAAGGCCAAGATCCTTTCGTCCGGCCTGTCCGTCTCCCAACTGGTCTCGACCGCTTGGGCGTCGGCCTCGACGTTCCGCGGCTCCGACAAGCNNGCGGCGCCAACGGCGCGCGCATTCGGCTCAAGCCCCAGAAGGACTGGGAGGTCAACCAGCCAAAGCAGCTCGCGGCGGTGCTGACCAAGCTCGAAGCGATCCAGAAGGAGTTCGGCAAGAAGGTTTCGCTTGCCGATCTGATCGTGCTCGGCGGCGGCGCGGCCATCGAGCAAGCCGCGAAAGCGGCCGGGCACGACGTGAAGGTCCCCTTCACGCCGGGACGCGCGGACGCGACGCAGGAACAGACCGACGTGGAGTCATTTGCTCCGCTCGAGCCCCGTGCCGACGGCTTCCGCAACTATATCGGCGGCAAGCGGCAGTTCATGGCGCCGGAGGAAGCGCTGGTGGACCGGGCGCAATTGCTCACGCTCACCGGACCCGAACTCACGGTGCTGCTTGGCGGGTTGCGCGTGCTCGGCGCCAATGCCGGCGACTCCAAGCACGGCGTCTTCACCAAAGCGCCCGGCACCTTGACCAACGACTTCTTCGTCAACCTGCTCGACATGAGCACGACATGGCAGCCGGCCGGCTCCGATGGCGTCTACGAAGGCCGCGACCGCAAGACCAATGCGGTCAAGTGGACCGCCACCCGCGTCGACCTGATCTTCGGCTCGCACTCGCAGTTGCGCGCCTTCGCCGAAGTCTATGGCAGCGCCGACTCCAAGCCGAAATTCGTCAAGGATTTCGTGGCGGCCTGGACCAAGGTGATGGACGCCGATCGCTTCGACGTCGCCTGAGAACTGCGGAGCTTTAGAAAATAGCGCCGGGCCGGCTAGCGCTGGCTCGGCGTTTTTGCGTCGTGCTGGCTTTTGCGTCGATTTGGACCGTCCGCCGTCGTTTAAGCTTCGCGCATCAATAACAGTCGGGGGCCCAGTAGCCGTCCCAATGCCGATGCCATGCGCAGGCGGTGTAGGGGCCGGTATAGCCGAGCGGCGGATGATAGTCCTGCACCGGTCCGTTGCTTGCGTAGCCCGTGCCATGGCGATGGCGGTGGCCGTGTGCTGTCGCGACATGGGAAAGTGCCGTTGCCTCAGTCGCCGCCCGTCGCTGCGGCGGCGTGCGATGCGGCTGGGTGCTCCGTGGGGTTTCAACAGTCGGCGTGAGCGTCTGTGACGATTGCGGAAGGGTGCTTCGCGTTCCCGCCGAGACCGGGGTCTCCGGCGCTTGCGGCACGGTGTTCGGGCTCGACGGATTGAACACCGGCGGCGCCGGTGGCGGAACCGGATTTACGAACTGCGCTTGTGCATGTTCGACGGCCACGCCGATGAAGGCCAGGCAGACGGCCATGGAAAGCATGGCCAATGTCATCCGCGCAAATCTCGTCGTCGGCATCGCGGTCGAGGCGGTTTGTTCGGACATGACGGTTCTCTCTGCTTTTCGCATCGGCGTCACCGCACTCTTAAATGTGAGCGCGGATCGGATAAGCCAAGGGGGCCGGGCTTCGGGCGGCGCGATGATAGCAATCGTAGCCCGGATGAGCGAAGCGATATCCGGGGTCTGCCCCAACAACCGTAACCCCGCATGTCGCGGAGTTTACCATCGGGCGCGCCCTCGACGTGCTACTTGCTACTCTTAATCGATCTCAAGCCCAACCTGGCGCATCAGCTTCTCGACCCATTCTTTCTCTTTATTCGCCTGGGGGGCGTTCGTCCGCATCAGAAGGCGGTGCGTGATGGCCCCGGTGAGTAGCTCTCGCAGCACGTCCTGATCCGGGATATGGCGCAATGTCCCGGTCTTGCGCGCCTCTTCCAGAACACCGGACACGGCGCGCCAAAATGGATCGACGAAATCCTCGCGATAGATCGCCAGCAAATCCGGATGGGCAGGAATGGACCCGATCAGACGGGCGACGAATTTCGGAAACTCCGGCCGCGTCAGCACCTCGGTGAATGTGTTGGCGAGATAGTCGAGCAACTCGCGCGGCGACATGGTTGCAATGCTGTCCGGCGTTGCCACGCCCGGCATTCTTGTCCCCCGCAGTGCCGCGGCGAGGAGCTCTTCCTTGCTGTTCCAACGCCGGTAAATGGTCGCCCGCGACACGCCGGAGCGCTTGGCGATCTGTTCGAAATTCGCGCCCTCGACTCCATGATCGATAAAGAGTTCGACGGCGGCTTGCAGGATGGCTTGGTCCGCCGCCCGATCGCGCGGTCGGCCGGCGCGGCCGCTGATCTCAGTCATCGCGCGGGTTTGCTGCAAACAACATCGCCAAAGCTTAAGGATAGAGATGAACAGCGATCTAGGAATAGAGATGATGTTGGATATCGGGCTCCAACAGCGTCAGCAAGTCGAAATATTCCCTGATCCTGGTGAGCTTGCCGTCCTCGAGTTCGCCCACAAGCGTGATCGGCAGGTCGAACTGTGTACCGGGCGCCGGCCTGTGCGCCGATGATGCCGGCCACTTTTCGGTGACCACGCCCGTATGCACGTACTCCCAGACAAGCTTGGTGCCTTCGGCATTGGTGAAAATGTTCGTCGGTTTGATACCCAATCCGCCGCCATGGGTTCGCGCGTCGACCGAACGCGTTGCCAGTTGCCTGATCTCATCGAGGCCGCGGAACGTCTCGCCCGTGGCCATTAAAATCCACTCGCCCTCCGGAGCGATGAGGCCGAGAAAGCTTTCGATATCGTCGGAGGTAAATGCGGCCGTGAACGCTTGGAGGAGGCCGGCGCTGGCTTGAGCAGTCATGGCTGTTCCTTTCGATGCGGTGCGGACCGTTTCCCGAGCTGGCACGGCAGCATCCCAATGCGTCCCGGACGATAACGATACACATGTGTATCGTATTAGGGAAGCCGAGTCGAGGAGGATTATCGGGCCCGCCAGTGACAGGAGGGCAGCGTGTCTCGATCACAGGGACCCTGTGTGACCTGTATTGACATTCGTCACCGTCGAGATTATATAGGCTACGAACCTCGCTCACCAAGGACGCCT
>PLTE01000187.1 GCA_003164375.1 Hyphomicrobiales bacterium
ACACCAACGGCTCGATCCGGGTGCCATCGTCGCTGTGCGGCATTTTCGGTCTCAAGCCGACTTACGGAAGACTCAGCCGCGCGCGCACCTTCCCGTTCGTCTCGAGCCTCGATCATCTCGGGCCGTTGGCGCGCAGCACCCGCGATCTGGCGCTCGCCTATGACGCCATGCAGGGCTATGACGCCGAAGATCCCGCCTGCAACGACCGTCCCGCGGAGCCGGTCGTGCCGCTGCTCGACCGCGGCACCGAGGGTTTGAGGATCGCGGTCGCCTCGGGCTATTTCAAATGCAAGAGCGGCGAGGCCTGTTACGCCATCGACCGCGTCGCATCGGCGCTCGGCGCCAATCGCGATATCGAAATTCCGCCGGCCGAACGCGCCCGCGCGGCAGCCTTTACCATCACCGCGGCCGAGGGCGCGAGTCTTCATTTGCAACGCCTGCGTCAACGCGCAACGGACTACGACCCCGCGGTGCGCGATCGGCTCATCGCCGGCGCCATGACGCCGGCGACGCTGGTCCTCAAAGCGCAGAAATTCCGCCGCTGGTATCGCGAAGAGGTTCTCAAATTGTTCGACGAGGTCGACGCCATCCTCGCGCCGGCGACGCCCTGCACCGCCCCGCTGATCGGCCAGCAGATGTTCAAACACGGCGACGTCGAATTGCCGGTGCGGGCCAATCTCGGCCTCTATACCCAGCCGATTTCCTTCATCGGCCTCCCCGTTGTCGCCGTGCCGGTGCCGCTCACGCCGCTGCCGATCGGGGTCCAGATCATCACAGCGCCGTGGCGCGAAGACGTGGCGCTGCGGATCGCGCATACGCTCGAAGCCAAGGGTATCGTCGCCGCGATGCGGCCGCCGCTGTAAGCAACGGAAAAATCGGGAGGAAATTATGCAGATCGACCTGCCGGAGGTCGTCGCCGAAGTGACGGCCGCGTTCGAGACTTATGAGAAGGCGCTGGTATCGAACGACGTTGCCACGCTTGACGCGCTGTTCCATGACGATCCGCGCACCATCCGCTACGGCGGCTTCGAGAACCTCTACGGCTTTGCCGAGATCATGGCGTTCCGCGCCGCGCGGCCGTCCTCAGGCCTGGCGCGCACTTTGTCGAAGACCGTCATCACCACCTATGGCCGCGACTTCGCGGTGGCCTCGACGCTCTATGACCGGCCGTCCTTCGCCGGCAAGATCGGCCGGCAGATGCAGACCTGGGTGCGCTTTCCCGAAGGCTGGCGCGTCGTCGCCGCGCATGTCAGCATGATCGACAAATGATGCGCTTTAAAAGCGCTTTATCGTTCCTCGTCTTCCTGCTCGCCGCGACCGTCTTTGCCCAGGCCGACGACGGGTTTATCCGCGAGCCGCTTCGCATTCTTCTGCCGAGCGATCTCGGCACGCTCGAAGCTCTGCTGGTGCGGCCGAGCGGACCGGGCCGCTATCCGCTGGCGCTGATCGCGCACGGTTCGCCGCGCTCGGGGGCCGACCGCCCCGCCATGACGCCGCTTGCGATGCTGCCGCAGGCGCTCGAATTTGCGCGGCGCGGCTGGGCGGCCGTGATCGTGATGCGGCGCGGCTATGGCAAATCCGACGGCGGCTGGGCGGAAACTTACGGCGACTGCGGCAATCCGAATTACGTCGCCGCCGGAACCGCGGGCGCCGCCGATCTAAAACTCGCGGCCGAACTCCTCGCGCACCGGCCGGACATCGATCCCGCGCACATCATCGCGGTCGGCGTATCGGCCGGCGGCTTCGCCACCGTCGCGCTGACCGCCGATCCGCCGCAAAACCTCGTCGCCGCCATCAGCTTCGCCGGCGGCCGCGGCTCGCTCGAAGCCGATCATGTGTGCGGGCCGGACCGGTTGGTCGGTGCGTTTGCCGCCTTCGGCAAGCGCTCGCGCGTGCCGATGCTGTGGGTCTATGCGGCGAACGATCATTTCTTCGCCCCGGCCCTGGCGCAGAAATTAAAGACGGCGTTCACGGCCGGCGGCGGCAATGTCGATTTCGTCAGCGCGCCGGCGTTTGGCAGTGACGGCCATGGGCTGTTCTCGCCCGCCGGCATTCCGGTGTGGACCGGCTACGTCGATGCGTTTCTCAAACTACAGAACCTCACAATGCGCGAGGAGCCCCTGGCCCTGCCCCAACTCGCGGTACCGAACGCCCTCGGCGCCAACGGCCGCAAAGCCTTCGCCGATTATCAGATCAGCGCGCCGCACAAGGCCTTTGCAATGGCGCCGGACGGCTCCTTCGGCTGGCGCTCCGGCGTCGCAACCGCCGCGCAGGCGCAAGCCGATGCGCTGAAGTATTGCGGGCAGCATGGCAAGAGCTGCGCGGTGATGTTTGTGGATGATGCGGCGGTGCGCTAAGCGCGTAGGATGGGTGGAGCGAAGCGATACCCATCATTGGGCGGCGAAGGTGAGTGATGGAGGCAACACCGAACCCCATCACCGCCGCGGCTTTGTTATACTCCGCCCATGACCAATTACCGGCGCAATTTTCTCTCCGGAGGCAGCTTCTTCTTCACGGTGAATCTGGCTGAACGCCGGAGGCGTCTGCTTACGGCGCACATCCATTTGCTGCGCCAGGCATTCCGGGATGTGCGGCGGCGCCATCCATTCGCGATCGAAGCGATCGTCGTTCTCCCCGACCATCTGCACGCCGTATGGACCTTGCCAGAAGACGATTCCGATTTTGCGCTGCGCTGGCGCCTCATCAAGACGATCTTCTCCCACGGCCTGCCTACCGACGAGCGTATTTCGCCGAGCCGTGCCGACAAAGCCGAACGCGGCATTTGGCAACGGCGCTATTGGGAACACACGCTCCGCGATGAAGGCGATCTCGCGCGGCACGTCGATTACATATATTTCAATCCGGTGAAGCACGGCCACGTCAAGCGAGTGAGGGATTGGCCCTATTCCTCGTTCCATCGGATGGTCAAGCTGGGCATTTATCCGCTCGACTGGGCGGGTGATGCGACGGAAAATGCTCTGTCTTTCGGGGAAAGATGATGGGTATCGCTTCGCTCCACCCATCCTACGGGCTCACGCTCAATCCGGGCTACTTGCTTGCTCGATTCCCGCGCGAAGGGCCAAATTGGCCTTCTCATAGCGACTGGACAAAGCTGATTTGACCGCTGCCGGCGCTCTATCGGGATGGCCGGAATTGAACGGCGGCGCCGGATCATACTCGATGCCGAGCTGAATCGTCCTGGCGGTCATCTCTCCTGCAATCTCCGCAACCACACTCAGACCGAAATCGATGCCCGAGGTCACGCCTCCCGCCGTGATGAGGTTGCCGTCCTTTACGATCCTGGCCTTCTCATACGTCGCCCCGACCAGAGATAACAGATCGGTGTAAGCCCAATGCGTCGTCGCTCGGCGCCCCTTGAGCAATCCGGCAACACCGAGAACGAACGCGCCGGTGCACACCGAGGTAACATATTTCGCGTTGCTCGCCTGCTGGCGGACGAATGCGACGGTCTCTCGATCGCCGATCGCACCGATGACACCGCTCACGCCGCCGGGAATGCAGATCAGATCAAGCGCTGGGCAGTTGGCAAAAGTGCGTGTCGGCACCAGGCTCAGCCCACAATCGCTCGGCACCGGAGCCTCCGATTTGGCGACGATATGGGTCGTCGATTGCGGTAGCCTGGCAAGGATCTGCAACGGACCTGTAAAGTCGAGCTGCGTTAGATCGGGAAAAATGACAAAGCCGACATTGAAGTTCGACATGAGTTTCAGCTCCATTGGCCTAGCAACCCGAGAGGAACTCGGTGGCGAGGCGGCTCGTCGTCCGTCAACACGCGACAACACTCATATGCCCCTGCGCGCCGTAAGCGAGGAGCGCGCGGTCGCGGGTGATCAGGGTGGCGCCGAGTTCGCGTGCGGTCGCGGCGAGGATGCGGTCGGTCGGATCTTTGGGCGGCTTGCCGGGGAGATAAGATGACGCGATCAAGAGGTCGGGTGAGAGCTCGGCGAGCCGCACGCCCGGCACGTCGAACAGATTGGCGAACCAGCGCTCCGGCCGCGTCAGCAATTGCAGCCGGCCGTGCGCGGTCAGCATGCCGACCTCCCAGGCGGTGATCGGCGAAATATAGGACGGCACGCCCGCGCGGTGCGCCGCGCCCATGGCGTCGATTGCGCCTTGCGCCAGCGGCGCCTTTTCGTAAATCCAGATCGCCGCGCAGGTGTCCCACAACAGCGGCTGCACTTATTTGTCCCGCAGTTCGGGGCCGTAGAGCGCGTCGAGGCGATCGGCCCATTCCGGGTCGGCGGGCTGGGTGAGATCGGTGCCTGGCATGATGCGGACCATGCCCTGCATCGCGCCGTAAGCGGGATGAAACGGCTTTTCGTCGGATTGCACGACTTCGCCCGTTCCCTTTCCGCCTATGGCTTTGGCTCCACGGACACGGCGGAACACCAGCTTGCGTGCCTTCATGTCGACTTGCTCGCTTTCAAAGCCGGCCTTGATCCATACCTTCGTGAGCACGCTGTTGAAATCGTTGTTGCTCCACCATGCACGATAGCGCGAGGACGCCGGCAGTTTCACGCCGGTGATCTTTTCGATCTCGCCGAACGTGATCGGGATGCGATCGCCGGGCTGGCGCTTGAGGTAGTCGCCAAGGGCGTCGTATTTCGACATCAATAGGTACTCCTGCGCGAGTAACTATTTAAGTACATATACAAAAGGTAGTGTCAATACGTGTAGCCCGTCACCCTGAGGCGCGAGCATAGCGAGCCTCGAAGGGTGCGGCCCG
>PLTE01000375.1:0-132 GCA_003164375.1 Hyphomicrobiales bacterium
GACGCTGATGCCGCTGATCCTGGAATTGGAAGAGGCCTATGCCAAGGCCAAGGACGATCCCGACTTCAAGAAGGACATGGACGGCTATTTGACCCATTACGTCGGCAGGCCGTCGCCGCTGTATTTCGCCGA
>PLTE01000375.1:246-382 GCA_003164375.1 Hyphomicrobiales bacterium
GCTCGAATGCATCGTCTATATGGGCTCGGTCGACGTCGAGCGGCAGAAGCCGAATGTGTTCCGCATGAACATGCTCGGCGCCAAAGTGGTGCCGGTGGAGTCCGGTTCGAAGACGCTCAAAGACGCGATGAACGAG
>PLTE01000375.1:422-3746 GCA_003164375.1 Hyphomicrobiales bacterium
GGCGGCGGCTCGAACGCCATGGGCCTGTTCCATCCATTCCTCGACGACAAGGATATTGAAATCTACGGCGTCGAGGCCGCCGGTCACGGTCTCGACAGCGGCATGACCGCGGCTTCCGTTTTGCGCGGCCGTCCCGGCGTGCTGCACGGCAATCGCACTTATCTTCTCATGAACGACGACGGCCAGATCAACGAGGCGCATTCGATCTCCGCGGGGCTCGATTATCCCGGCATCGGGCCGGAACACGCCTGGCTCAACGATGTCGGCCGCGTCACGTTTCTGTCGGCGACCGACGACGAGGCGCTCAACGCGTTTAAGCTTCTGTCCAAGCTCGAAGGCATCATCCCGGCGCTCGAGCCGGCGCACGCCATCGCCAAAGTGCTGGAACTGGCGCCGAAGAAGCCGAAGGACCACCTGATGGTGATCAATCTCTCCGGCCGAGGCGACAAGGACCTCGATACCGTGGCGCGGCATCTGCAAGGCAAAGCGTCATGACCGGACGCATCGAACGGCGCTTTACCGCGCTGAAAGCCGACGGCCGTGCGGCGCTCGTCACTTTCACCATGGCGGGCGATCCGGATTACGAAACGTCCGTCGCAATCCTCAAGGCCCTGCCCAAGGCCGGCGCCGACGTGATCGAGCTCGGCATGCCGTTCACCGATCCGATGGCCGATGGGCCCGCGATCCAGGCGGCGGGGCTGCGCGCGCTCAAAGCCGGGCAGGACATGAAAAAGACGCTGGCGGCGGTGCGCGCGTTTCGCGCCGGCGACGACACGACGCCATTGGTGCTGATGGGCTACTACAATCCAATCTATATCTATGGCGTCGAACGCTTCCTTGCCGACGCCAAAGCAGCCGGCGTCGACGGTCTGATCGTGGTCGACTTGCCGCCGGAAGAGGACACGGAATTGTGTCTGCCGGCGCTGGAGTGGGGCGTGAATTTCATCCGGCTTGCCACGCCGACGACAGACGATAAGCGGCTGCCAACTGTGCTCACCAATACCTCGGGCTTTGTCTATTACGTTTCGATCACTGGCATTACCGGGGCGGCTGCACCCGACGCGACCAATGTCGCGGCTGCTGTCGCGCGCATCAAGCGCCATACCAAGCTTCCGGTCTGCGTCGGTTTCGGCGTGCGTTCCGCCGAACAGGCGCGCGCCATCGCGCAAGGTGCCGATGGCGTCGTGGTCGGTTCGGCGCTGGTCGATGCGGTGCGCAAGAGCCTTTCGCCCGACGCAAAGGCGACTGCCAAAACGGTGCCGGCTGTGACCGATCTGGTCCAGGAATTGGCGGAAGGCGTGCATAGCGCCGTCGCCGAATGGCTGCGCGTGCCCTGAGGGCCACGTCGTCATTGCGAGCGGAGCGAAGCAATCCAGCTTCGGCGCGGGGAGCTGGATTGCTTCGTCGCTCCGCTCCTCGCAATGACGGCCGCGCCGGTACCGTTGAATTTCAGGTTCCCACTTCACACATATCCCTCCGAACTGGAGGGGTTACCAATGGCCCGTGATCTGGCCCGCGATTGGATGTGGTCCGAGGCGTGCGACATGCTCGCGCGGGCCGAACGCATGCACCGCGAGCTGTTCCGGCCTGGGCCCACCCAGGCGCGGCAACCGGCTTGGGAACCGCCGGTCGATATTTTGGAGACTGAAGTCGAAGTTTTGGTGCTGGTCGCGCTGCCCGGCGTCGAGGCCGACAGCGCGCAGGCGGTCATTGAGGACGGCGATCTGGTCATCGCCGGCACTCGCAATGTTCCGGAGGAATGGCGCACTGCCGTCATTCACCGGCTCGAACTGCCGCAAGGGCGGTTTTACCGGCGGCTGCGGCTGCCGGCCGGACGCTACTCGACGGTGCGCCGTGCCGTCGCGTCCGGGTGTTTGGTGATTTCCTTGCAGAAAGTGAATAGCCGTGGCTGAAGAAATTCTCGCAAAAGATAGCGCCTCCCCAGGGGGACAAAGCGGACAAAGCGGCGCGCTGCCGCCATTGCCGGCCGACGCGGTGATCATCGTGCCGGTGCGCAACACCGTGCTGTTTCCGGGCCTGGTGGTGCCGATTTCGCTCGGCCGGCCGAAGTCGGTCGCGGCCGCGCAACAGGCGGTGCGCGACCAGCGCCAGGTTGGCATCCTGCTGCAGCGCGAGGCCGCGGTCGACGATCCGGCCGCGATCGACATGCATCGCATGGGCACGCTCGCCAATATCCTGCGCTTTGTCACCGCGCCGGACGGCACGCATCACCTTGTCTGCCAGGGCGAGCAGCGATTCCAGATCGTCGAATATCTCACCGGCTGGCCGTTTCTGGTCGCGCGCGTGCTGCAAATCCCCGAGCCCGCCGCGCGCACCTCGGAGATCGAGGCGCGTTTCGTCAATCTGAAGGCGCAAGCCGTCGAGGCGATCGAACTGTTGCCGCAGGTGCCTGCCGACCTTCTCGCCGCGATCCAGTCGATCGAGACGCCGTCGGCGCTTGCCGACCTCGCAGTCGCCTATATGGACGTCAAGCCGGAAGAGAAGCAGGAGATCCTGGAAACCGTCGACATCACCGCGCGGATGGACAAGGTCGCGCGCATGCTGGCGCACCGCATCGAGGTGTTGCGGCTGTCGCAGGAAATCGGCCGGCAGACCAAGGCGTCGCTCGACGAGCGGCAGCGCGAAGTGCTGCTGCGCGAACAGATGGCCGCGATCCAGAAGCAGCTCGGCGAAGGCGAAGAGGGCAAGGCTGCCGAAATGGCCGAGCTCGATGCCGCCATCACCAAGGCTGGCATGCCGAAAGAAGTCGAGGACCAGGCGCGCAAGGAATTGCGCCGGCTGCAGCGCATGCCGGAAGCCGCCGGTGAATACGGCATGGTGCGGACTTATCTCGATTGGCTGATCGAACTGCCTTGGGCGCTGCCCGAGGAGAAGCCGATCGACATCAAGGAAGCCCGTCGCATCCTCGACGAGGACCATTACGACCTCGACAAAATCAAGAAGCGCATCATCGAATATCTGGCCGTGCGGAAGCTGAGCCCGCAAGGCAAGGCGCCGATCGTCTGCTTCGTCGGCCCCCCCGGCGTCGGCAAGACCTCGCTCGGGCAATCGATCGCACGCGCCATGGATCGCAAATTCGTCCGCGTCAGCCTTGGCGGCGTGCACGACGAAGCGGAAATCCGCGGTCATCGGCGGACCTATATCGGCGCGCTGCCGGGCAACATCATCCAGGCCATCAAGAAGGCCGGAAGCCGCAATTGCGTGATGATGCTCGACGAGATCGATAAGCTCGGCGCCGGCATCCACGGCGATCCAGGTGCTGCTTTGCTCGAAGTGCTCGACCCCGAGCAGAACAACACGTTC
>PLTE01000421.1 GCA_003164375.1 Hyphomicrobiales bacterium
CCGCGGCGAGCCTGCCCGCGGGCTGCTTCGAGCCGCTCTACGGCTCCCGCCCGTCGCTCAACGCGGAGAGCGTTCACGACAGGCTCGGCGAGGTCGACATTCCGCCGATCCCGGCGCGCGAAGGCACGGCCACGTCGCGGCTCGCGGTCGCCATGCACAACGCGCTGCAATACGACCTCAACGGCGGTGCCGGTGCCAGTTCCCCGACCCATCGGCTCCTGGTCGGTGTCGGTACGTCGCAGATCACGACGATGGTCGACGTCAGCAGCGGACGCCCGACGGCGCAGATCAACGATGTCAGCGCGATTTATCAGCTCGTGGAAATCGCCACCGGCAAAGTGGTGCTCAAGGGCACGACGGTCGCGCATGTCGACACCGACGTGCCGGGCTCGGAGCAGCGTTTTGCCCAGCAACGCGCCCAGCGCGACGCCGNNGGTTGCCACTTTTCCGGATCATGCTCTAAAGCTCGCTTATGGTTGCGATCAAAGCTGCCGACGTCGACGCCTTCGTGGCGCGCCCCGACCCGGCGCGGCCAGTGGTGCTGGTCTTCGGCCCGGACGGCGGCCTCGTCAGCGAACGCGTCAATGCCGTCATCAAGGCTTCGGTCGACGATCCGCGCGATCCGTTCGCGCTGGCGCGGCTCGAAGGCGACGACGTGTCCGCCAATCCGTCGCGCCTGGTCGAGGAAGCGCAAACTATCCCGCTGTTCGGCAGCCGTCGCGCGATCTGGCTGAAGACTGCAAGCCGCAACGTCGCGCCGGCTGTCGAAGCGCTGCTCGGGGCCGGTGTCGCCGAATGCCGCGTCGTAATCGAGGCCGGCGATCTGCGGCGCAACGCGCCGCTGCGCGTGCTGTGCGAGCGCGCGAAGAATGCGGCAGCGTTGCCATGCTATGCCGACTCCGAGAAGGATCGGGCGCGGCTGATCGACGAAGAGATGCGGGCCGCGGGGCTGACTCTTATGCCCGACGCACGCGCGTTGCTGATCCCGTTGTTGGGCGGCGACCGTGCCGCCTCGCGCAATGAAATCCGCAAGCTCGCGCTCTATGCCCGTGGCCGCGAAAAAGTCGGCGTTGAGGATGTCGCCGCCGTGGTGTCCGACGCCTCGGCGCTCGCGCTCGAAGACATCGTCGATGCGGCCTTCGCCGGCCGGCCGGCGGAACTCGAGGCACAGCTCGCCAAAGCGCGCACTGCGGGCTCCAGCGCCGGATCGATCCTGTTCAACGCCCAGCGTCAGGTCGCGCAGCTGCACAAATGGCGCACCACAATCGAGGATGGCGCACCGTTCTCACTCGACGCCGTGCAGCCGCCGTTGCATTTCCGTCGCAAGACGACGATCGAAGCGGCGCTGAAACTGTGGAGTGCGGCACGGCTTGCCGGTACCATGGCCGAGCTGGCCGAAGCGGTGCTGGAATCGCGGCGCACGGCGATGCTTGCCGATACTATCGCCGAGCGCTCGCTTTTGGCCATCGCCGCAAATGCGCGGCGCAGCGCCGTCTAGAACTATCCGAACGTTATCGGCGCTAGCGCAGCGGCCGCGCGCTCTCGCGCTCCGCCGGCCAGTCTGCGAGCTTGTTGCGCCCCACGACCGACATTTGCGCGGCCGCGGCGGCGATCGTGTCATGAAGCACTTGATCGAAGTTATCGCGCGCGGCCCGATTTTCGGCCATGGCGGTGCGCGTCAAGCCTGCGTCGAACGGCTCGGCGCGCAGGCTTTTGCGGACGGCGTCCTGGGAGAGTCGCAGATCGGCCTGCGCCGCCGCGACCTTTTCCGCGTCATGGCGCAATTGCGTGCGCATGACCACGGAGTCGGCAGGCGGCAGACTGGCCGCGATGCGATCCAGACGGCTAGCCAAGCTATGATCGATCCGCGCGACCGTCGCCAGCGGCACCGGGCTGCTATAGCGGAACGCCACCGCGCCCGCCGCGCCCACGAAAAACAAATTGAGTGCCAGCGAACCGAACATCAGCCAACGCATGTGCGCGCCGGTCTCCATCTTCGGAAGAATCGACATCATCGCCCTCGCTTTCGTTAGCAATTATCAGCGTAACCGGCCGGAATGGGCCGTTGCAAGCGGGTCGTCGGGCCGCCGCGGCGCTGGTCCGCCTTAAATCTATGTCGGATTTTCGAGGCTGAACGTGCCGGAATCGTCGTCATAGGCAAAGGCCTCGGCGAATCGACCCCAGGCGATAACGGCGCGCAGCGTATGCTCCGCATCCTCCGTGGTCATGTGATCTTCCAATTCATCGAAGAAGCGCGACTTCGGCGCCACATGATTGGCGCGCTCCTGGAGCACATGGCGGATATGAGCGGCTAATGGTACATAGGCCAACAGCTGCCGCTGGAACAGCTTCTTGCGGTCGTCGGTGCCTAACTCCACGAACTGTTTTCCGGTGTCGGTCAGCTTGATGTCGCCGCCTTCGACCTCCGCGAAGCGAAGCATTTGCAGCGTCTCGGCGACCGGGAACAATTCGTCCGATTCCATGTGCAGCTCGTCGGCCAGCACCGGCAAGTCGGCCTTGCCGTTAAAGGGCGCGGTGGCAAGCGTTTCGATGAAGCCGGACAACAGATTCGCCGACACGCGCGGCAGCACCGTATTGATAGTCGCCGTGGGGATAATCGTACCGAGCTGCGGCACGGCCGGTTTGCGTGCGGTCATCGCCACGTAGATTTTTTCGACCATGTCGCGGAACTGCGGATCGAGGCGGTTGCGCGGCTGTTTCAAGTCGACAGCGATCTCGCTGATGATGCGACCCGGATTGGTGGAGAACAACAGGATGCGGTCACACATCAGCACC
>PLTE01000436.1 GCA_003164375.1 Hyphomicrobiales bacterium
TTCGGCCAGCGCCAGGTGTCGACGATCTACAGCGCCATTAATCAGTATCACGTGGTGATGGAAGTCGACCCGCGATATACGCAATATCCGGCGTCGCTGCGCGACGTTTACATCTCGACCTCCGGCGGCGGCGCCTCCGGGACGCAAACCTCGAACGGTCCAGCAGGCACCGTGAAGGCAGCGTCGAGTTCCGTCGGCCCAACCGCATCCACAGCGGGCGCGTCTACGGCCACATCTGCCGCTACGCCGTCAACCGCGGCCACAGCCACGACCGCCGCGGCCAGCGCCAACAACAATTCGGCACGCAACGCCGCCATCAACGCCTTGGCCAATGTCGGCCATAGCAGCGCATCCTCCGGTGCCGCGGTCTCGACCGCGGTTGAGACCATGGTCCCGCTTGCTGCCGTCAGCCATTACAATGCCGGCAACGCGCCTTTATCGGTCAGCCACCAGGGCCTGTTCGTCGCCGCAACCATTTCGTTCAATCTGCCGCCGGGTGTCTCGCTCGGCGAGGCCACCGCCGAAATCAATAATGCCGTCAGACAAATCCGGATGCCGGTTTCGATCCATGGCAGTCTCGCCGGCACAGCGCAGGTGTTTCAAGATTCACTCGGCAACGAGCCGGTGCTGATCGTTGCCGCGATCGCCACCGTCTACATTCTCCTCGGCGTGCTCTATGAGAGCTATATTCATCCGATCACCATCCTGTCGACGCTGCCCTCGGCCGGCGTCGGCGCCATATTGGCCTTGATGCTGTTTCAAACCGAATTCTCGATCATCGCGCTGATCGGCGTGATCCTGCTCATCGGCATCGTNNCGCGATCATGATGATCGATTTCGCCATCGAGGCGAAACGCTCGCAACACTTGAGCTCCTACGACGCGATTTTCCAGGCCTGCATATTGCGCTTCCGGCCGATCATGATGACCACCACGGCGGCGATCCTCGGCGCGGTGCCGCTGGCGCTGAGCTTCGGCAATGGCGGAGAGATCCGCCGCCCGCTGGGAATTTCGATCATGGGCGGGCTGTTCATCAGCCAGCTGCTGACGCTTTACACCACGCCGGTCGTCTATCTTTATATGGATCGGCTCGGCCAGTGGTCGCTGCGGACGCGGCACCGCCTTCTGCCGCGACTGTTCGGCGCGCCTTCGGCCGGCTAATCATTCATCGGACGTAGAGCCGCTTGCGGCTGTAGCAGCACGGCGCCAAACCCGTTTGCACGGGCGGCCCGAGCAAGGCGCGCAGGCGATGGATGTCGGCGCGCGCCGCAATGATCTGCGGGCCCTTGATGCCTTCGTCGATGTCCGGGTTAGCTTCCAGATGGTCGATCAGGTCGACATCCGCATAGATGGCGTCGCGAACGCACCAGTAACAAGGGACTTCGGCCGGCCCATTGTCGCCTGCTACGACCGGCGATGCGATGCAGACGAAAGCAAGAAAGCCGCCGAGTCCCAAAAGCAGATTTGCCAAAAGCCGATTCATTGTCTCGCTCCACGACGGTCGCGGCGGCGCATGATAGCCAAAGAATTTCCCAGAAGGAACTCCGCTTTTGCGTATGTGGCCGGGCTACTCAAATCCCCCGGCAGCGGCAATTCGTTCGTTGGTCGCAGCCTCCTGCAACAACGCGCGCAGCTCCTTCGCGCGTTTGGCGCCGAACGCGGTTTCGAATCGCGCCTGAGCTTCGCTCCAGCATTTCAGCGCGCCGCGAAAGCGCGCGTCGCCGGAACTCGTCAAGCGCAACTCCTTGCTGCGACGGTCGGATGGTCCCGGGCCGACGGCGATGAGACCGTCGCGCTGCAGCGGCAATATGTTGCGCCCGAGCGTGGTGCGATCCATGACCAGCTCGGCGGCGAGCGCGTTAATCGTCATCGGCCCTTTGCGTTGCAGTCTTGCAAGGATCGAATACTGCGTCGCGCGCAGGCCGCTCGACGCCAGATATCGATCGTAGAATTGCGTGACATGGCGCGCCGCCTGGCGCAGCGCCAGGCAATTGCATGCCGCGGGATTGGTCGAGACGGAGAGCATCGGAATCCTCGCAGTCTTTTTGCCGCTTGATATAAGCGTATATACGCCTATATGCTGGCGCGTGCAATGGGATGCATTGCAGTCGGCAAGCCTACGGGAGCAATCGAATGTCCGCGCAGAGCATTGTCCCGTCCGAACCGCGTCCGACAGCAATCGCCGCAAGCCCACCCGACCCGATCCGCTACGATCCGCGCACCCGTGCGCTGATCGAAGGACCGATCGTCAGCACGCTGCTTCGGCTTGCCGCGCCGAATACGCTCGTCATGTTCGCGCAGGCTTCGGTCGGATTGGTGGAGACCTATTTCGTCGGCAAGCTCGGCACCGATCCGCTGGCCGGCGTGGCTTTGGTGTTTCCACCGCTGATGCTGATGCAGATGATGTCGGCCGGCGCCATGGGCGGCGGCATGTCGTCGGCCATCGCGCGCGCCTTGGGCGCCGGACGCCGCTCCGACGCCAATGCGCTGGCGCTCCATGCGCTCGTCATCGCGCTCGCCTTCGGCCTGACATTCATGATCGCGCTGCTCGCCGGTGGACCATGGCTCTACGCGTCGATGGGCGGCAGCGGCGCCTCGCTTGACGCGGCGATAATCTATTCCCGTGTTGTCTTTGCCGGCGCGATCCTGGTTTGGCTGTTCAATTCGCTTGCCAACGTAATCCGCGGCACCGGCAATATGACGTTTCCAGCGCTCGTCACCTGCAGCGGGGTTGTCGTGCTGATTCCGCTGTCGCCCTGCCTGATCTTCGGCTTGGGACCGTTTCCGAAGCTCGGCGTCGCCGGCGGCGCCGTCGCGGTGCTCTTGTATTACGCAGCAGGCAGCGCCGTGCTGGCGGCCTATCTGCGCTCCGGTAAAAGCGTCGTTCGCCTTAGCCTTCGTGGCATCCGACTACGTTGGGCGCTATTCGCCGACATTCTTCGCGTCGGCGCGGTCGCGGCTCTGATCACGGTGCAGACCAATCTGACGATCGCCATTGCCACCGGCCTCGTCGGTGCCTTCGGTCCCGCGGCCATCGCCGGTTACGGCACCGGTTCGCGTCTCGAATATCTGCTCATTCCGCTCGTGTTCGGCTTGGGCGGCCCGCTGGTCGCTATGGTGGGGACCAATATCGGCGCCGGCCGCCCCGACCGCGCCTTGCGGGTGGCCTGGGTCGGCTCCGCGATCGCCACCGCGCTGTGCGAATTGATCGGGCTGTGCGCCGCGGCGGCGCCGCGCGCCTGGCTGTCGCTGTTCGGCACCGACCCGGCCATGATCGACGCCGGCTCGCGCTATCTGCATGCGGTCGGCCCGGTCTATGGCTTATTTGGTCTCGGCATGGCGCTCTATTTCGCCTCGCAGGGCGCCAGCCGTTTGCTGTGGCCTTTCGTCGCCAATATGGCGCGGCTCGTGATCGCCGCCGGCGGAGGCTTTCTCGCCTTGCGCATTCGCGGCGATCTCACCGATGTTTTTATCGCGCTCGCCGTTGCGCTTGCGACTTTCGGGCTGATTAATGCCGCGGCGGTCGCGGCCGGTGTATGGTTTAATAAGCCGGCCCGGGCGGCCTAGCCGCGGCATTCGGAGCGCCTAGCAATGACGGAACAATATTTGGAGGACTTTGCGGTAGGCCAGATATTCAATACCGGCCGCATTCGCGTCGACAAGGATCAGATTTTTGCCTTCGCCAGGCAATTCGATCCGCAGCCCTATCATCTCGACGAACAGGCCGCGCGTGAATCTCCTTTTCGCGGATTGGCGGCGAGCGGCTGGCACACCGCGGCGGTGACCATGCGGCTTTTGGTCGATGGCGAGTTCAGTCCGGCGGGCGGCATTCTCGGCGTCGGGTTTGACGCGATGAGCTGGCCGCGTCCGGTCCGGCCCGGCGACGAACTCTACGCCAAGAGCGAGGTGCTCGAAGTGCGGCCATCGAAGACCCGGCCCGACCGCGGCTTGATCAAAGTGCGGACGACGACATTCAATCAGAACGACGAACCGGTGCAGATTTTTACCGGCAATCTCTTGGTGCCGCGCCGTCCCGCCGGCGCGCCGAACCGGTAATCACAAGTCGCGAAAAAGGAGGCGATCATGCGCATTCTGGTGGTTGGCGCCGGCGCGATCGGCGGCTATTTCGGCGGCAGGCTCCTCGCCGCCGGTCGCGACGTCACTTTCCTGGTACGAGCGCGGCGCTCAGCGCAACTGGCGAAATCCGGGCTCGTTATCCGCAGCGCCTTGGGCGATGTGAGCTTGCCGGCGCCGCCGACCGTGCTGGCCGAGACGCTGCGCGATCCTTTCGATCTGATCCTGCTCAGCTGCAAGGCCTATGATCTTGCATCCGCCGTCGACTCCTTTGCGCCGGCCGTGGGACCAAATACCGCGATCCTGCCGCTTCTCAACGGCATGGCGCATATGGACTTCCTCGCGGCGCGTTTCGGCGCCGCCGTGGTGCTTGGCGGCCAGTGCGTGATCTCGACCACGCTGGATGCCGAGGGCCGCATCCTGCATCTCAATGACACGCACGGCCTGTCATTCGGCGAACCTGACGGCTCCGTTTCCGCGCGCGCCACGGCAATCGCTGCAACGCTGTCGGACGCCCGCTTCGACTCGCGCCTCAGCGAAACGATTCTGCAGGAAATGTGGGAAAAATGGGTGCTGATCACCACCATGGCCGGCATCACGTGCCTGATGCGAGCTCCCGTCGGCGATATCGTTGCGGCGAACGCCGGAGATCTCGCGGTTGCGCTCCTCGACGAATGCGCGGCGATCGCCGCAGCGTGCGGCTTTGCGCCGCGCGACCCGACCATGCTGCGCAGCCGCACCATGTTGACGACGCCAGGCTCGACTTTCGCGGCATCGATGCTGCGCGATATCGAGCGCGGGGCGCCGATCGAGGCCGACCACATCGTCGGCGATTTGCTACAACGCGACAACCGCAAAGCTGACGACACCCCGCTGCTTCGTATCGCTTACGCGCATTTGAAGGCCTATGAATCGCGCCGGACCCGCGAAAAAGTCGCCGCGCCGACGCCCTAGCCGGAACTTTTCGGGGCAGATATGATTATTCAGCTGCACGAGGCTGGCCCATGACCAAGATCACCTATCATATTGTCGAACACGACGGCGGCTGGGCTTACCAGGTCGACGGCGTGTTCTCCGAGGCCTTTCCGACCCACGACAAGGCCCGCGCCGCGGCGCAACGCGTGGCGAAGGAGCAGCATGTGCCGGGCGACACCCAGGCGATCTCGTGGGAAGATAAAGACGGCAAGTGGCACGAAGAGACGGCGCGGGGCGACGATCGGCCGGAGACCGAAGTCGAGGGCTAAAGCCCTTTCAGGGCAGCAACTGCAATGCGCATGATGGCAACGTCGACGGTCCAACGATCGTCGATGGCGTTGCGTCGGCCGATGAGATCCTCGACCTGCCGCATTTCAGCCGGGAAACGGCCGGCCATTTGGCCATGGCCAAAAGATCAAGCTGAACATTACCGGGCGGTGACGCTGCCGACACGACGCGGTAGAACCGAATGGTTCGCCAATACCGCACCGTTCGGTTAGAGTCCCGCGCCCGATGGACAAAGCACCCCCGAAAATCGTCGAGACCGCACTGAGCGGCTACGAACTGCTCAACGATCCGCTGCTCAACAAGGGCACGGCGTTCACCGAGACCGAACGCGATACGTTCGATCTGCATGGGCTGTTGCCGCCCCGCGTCGCCGAGCTCGACGATCAGGTCAGCCGCCGGCTCGACGCCTTTCGCGGGCTCGGCAGCGATCTGCAGAAATATACGTTCCTGCGCGGTTCGCAGGATACCAACGAGACCTTGTTCTACGCGCTGC
>PLTE01000352.1 GCA_003164375.1 Hyphomicrobiales bacterium
CAGCGGATGCGGCCGATGCTGATGACGGCTTTGTCGGCCTGTATCGGCTTGCTGCCGGCGGCGGTCTCGACCGGAATCGGCAGCCAAGTGCAACGGCCGCTGGCTACCGTCGTGGTCGGCGGTATGTTCATCGGACCGATCGTGCTACTCATCGTCGTGCCGGCGCTGCAGACCCTGATTCTCGAACGGGCCGATCGCGCTACGCCCTCCGGCGAGCCCAATGCGCCGCCGCAACCGGCCGAATGAGAGTCAATGATGACGACGCGGAGCATCCTGAGGATGGGTTGTTGCGCTTTGACGGCCGCCCTGCTCGGCGTCTGGGCGACGCAAACAAGCGTCGCCAAAAGCGCGGCGTTCCATCACCACCATGCCAAAGACTCCAGTCAGTCCGCAGGACGCCACGGATCGCAATCAACGTCCGCCAGCCACGGCCCACAGAGCCCGCCGACGGCCGATCACGACAATGCTGGCACACCAAATAATGCCGGGTTGGATGAGCGCGGCGGCAAGCAAAAAAATACGGCCAAGAGTGTGACCGGTCCGAACGGCGGCGGCGCCAAAGTTCCGTCGAACGAGGCCACGACCGGACACGATTCCGGTCCTGTCGAAACCCGAACGCGAGACGGAAACGCGATCGATACGCGCGGCATCGCTCCGTCGCGAATCCTCAACAACAATCGGGCCAAGGCACACGAGCCCAAGAACGCGAAGAAGTCTGTTGCCTCGCACAGCTTTGCGCCGCGCCATCAGAGCGCTGCAGCAGCGATGCACGGCATAGTGCGTAATGCGGTCGGCATGCCCACTGTCCGCCCGACCGAAATCAAGGCCGAGGCTGGCAAGGCCGATCCCTTGCAATCCGGCACGCCGGCAACGGGCGTCGATCGCACCGGCACGCCGAACAGTCTCGCCAAGTTTGACGCCAGCGTCGGGCGGCACAATATCGTGCAACCAATCACAAATCCGACGCTCAACGCGGCCGCGCTGAACCGCGGCGCGATCAACGGATCGACATTTATTCGCCCGGGCTTTGTTCCCGCGACCGTCGGTGGACCAACAAAAGTATTTGCCGGAATCAGCGGCAATATGATCCGGCCCAAATACTGATTGTGGGCCAGGATGCGGTCTGAACGAGTGCCGACCGAGCACTGCATCGCGCCGCAAAATTCCGATCACTTTTTCGCGCCACCCGCAAAAAAATATTGCTTGGCCGCGTAGATGTGCGCACTCAGATGGTGCCTAATTGCTATGCAACATAGCGTGCAAACGCCTGACTGGACAGCACTTTTATAACAGGCGAACCCAATCACTATAGTATTTATATGCGGTGCAGCAATAACTTATATACAATCTATATTTTTTGAACGAAAGAGCCTATATTTGCCTTGGACGACTCCCGAAGAGTCGCCGGGAAAAAACTTTCGAGGAAACGACCATGTCATGGATGCCGATTGCGGCGGACCACTGGACCGAACGTTGGGGTCCTCGCGGAAAACTTGGCGTTGTAGGGGTTTCGCCACGGTTGCAGATGGCGGCCCTCATTCTGCGGACCCTCTTTATCATCTCGCTGCTGGTGGTGACGGCGCATATCAGCATGCCCCAGAGTTCGACGATCTGGACGGTCTACGAAACACCGAGCGACATGATCCGACTGGCATTGGGATTCCTGGTCTGCCTGTGGTTCGCTTTCCAGCTGTTTGCAATGCCCAAGGATGCGCAAGCCCAAAGGACCTGGTTCTATCTGGGCCTCGCTGCGGTTCCCTTCTCAGCGATCTGCATCGTCGGCATTTGGTGAGCTTCGCCACGACGTAATTCGGCGTCACCCGCTCGCCGCGGCCGGCGATTTATCCGCGCGTTTGGTGCAGCCGCATTTGCCCAATCCGGTAACGCCGATAGCACTGCTATTGCGCGATGCCGGTTTATCGGCTCCCACTCGCGTCAATTCTGATTTCCGTCGCAGGTCCCGGGACACCTAGCCCGGACCTTGTTTCGACCCCAACCCCGCACTTTTGCCGCCTCCTTAGCGTCTCTGCCCTCCTCTTTCGCAGGTTGGGCGCCGCAGCGACCAGATTATGGATGTCGTCGCAGGCTAGTCGCGCCGCTTCGCCATGACGCGCACGGTCAATGATGCTCGCGGCTACAAAGATGAGTCGCAAACGACACCATCAGGCAAGTTCGTCGCGAAAAGTGGGTTTACACCCCCAAAAATGTGTATCTCCGGCGCAACAGTACGGAGGTATTTGTTAATTATCCCGCAAAGCGCACAAAAAGGCATCAATTGCTACGCTTTTCATCTTGGCTGGAACTTCTGGGCATTGAAAATAAGTAACTATCGAGCTGGGACGGGATGAGGGCTGAATATGAAAAAAGTAGCTTATTTTCTGACTGGTTTGCTGCTGGCTGTCATGGTTTCAAATCGTGCGATGGCTGCGGACGTATGGGGCGCTTGGCAAAATGGCTTGCCGACTGCCTGGGTCGAGGGCCCGTCTTGCAACCCGGCCTACGACTATAATTGCGACTATCCCAAGCTGTCGCCGAAAGCTGCCAAAAAATTGGAGCAGAGCGGCAACTGCGATCCCTACCTCGATTACAAATGTCTCGACGCCTATCTCGGCCAAGATTTCGTAACGCGGCTCTACCGCTATTACGTGCTGGAATGGGGTCATGGTGCAGCGCCGGCCGACCCGTCTGCGCCGCCTGCCCGCAGGGTTGCCAAGCTGGTGCCGCCGCAGCCGCAGACCTCGCCGCCTATGCCTTACACCGAATGGCCTTACGGCGGCACGACCTTGCTGGGCGTGAACCGCACCGCTTCGGTCGACAGCCCCTTGATGGTCGCACTGGCGCCGACCGCGCTCGGCAAATGGCTGGCCGACACCGGCATCCAGGCTTACGGCTGGGTTGCCCCCGGCGGCAATCTGAGCAGCAATACCGTGAGGCAGGGCGGCAACTTCCCGATCTCCTACGGCTATACGCCAAACACCGTTCAGCTCGATCAGGCCGTGCTCTATGTCGAGCGCACGCCCGACACCGTGCAGTCGGACCACGTCGACTGGGGCTTCCGCGTCGCGCCGATCTTCGGCACCGACTATCGCTATACGTTCGCCTACGGTTTGTTCAGCAAGACGCTGAACGAACAAAATCTCGTCGACGGCTTCGACATCCCGATGGCGTATGGCGAAATCTACGTGCCGCAAGTCGCACAGGGGATGATGATCCGGGTCGGCCGCTACATCTCGATCCCGGACATCGAAGCCCAGCTAGCGCCGAACAACTACACTTACATTCACTCGATCACCTACACCTGGGACAACTACACCAACACCGGCGTTCAGCTTAACATCGCCCTGACCAACAACTGGATTATCCAACCGGGTATCAACGTCGGTACCGAAGCGATGCCGTGGCACTGGGGCGACCATATTCCGAACCCGGCCCCGAATCCGCTTTATCCGACATCGACGATGCTCAAGGATCCGGGCTCGATGCCATCGTTCACGATGGGCGCCCGCTGGACCAGCGACGACGGCCGTGACGATCTCACTATGGTGGCCGACGATTGGAACGACGGCACGTTCGGCTACAACAACCTGATGTGGGTCGGGTTCACCTACTATCATATCATCGACCAGTACTGGCACTTCGCGTTCGAAACCTACAACGAACACTCCAACAACGTGCCGAACGCCAACAATGCCGTTGCGGTGGCCGCCAATGCTACGGGCGGCTTGCCGTTCGCCACGGGAAACCCAACGAACACACCGTTCAACGGGCCAAACATGGCGCAATGCGGCGGCGCCGCCGTCCTTGGCGGGGCCAACGTGACCAAGCTGACTTGCACGGCCGACTCGCAGTCCTTCCTGCTCTACGTCAACTATTCGCCGAACGAGCTGAACAACTTCACGCTCCGCGGCGAGTTCTATATGGACCCGCAGGGCTGGCGCACCGGGACGGCGACCAACTACGCCGAAGGCGCGCTCGGCTGGCAGCACTGGCTATCGCCGCAGATCGAGATTCGTCCTGAGATCGGCTATTACCGCTCGCTCGACGTGCCGGCCTTCAACGGCAACGCCGCCGAGGGAAAACCTGCCACCCGCGACTGGGCGGTGATCGCCGCCAGCGACATCATCTTCCACTTCTGATCGGAGCTGAGCCATGACAACGAAAACTCATCAGCTTACTCCGTCAAACTCATACCCCAAGGGGGAGATTATGCGTCGTCTTCAATATGCTCTGTTGGCCGCTGTTGCCGTGATCGGCACGGCTTCGATCGCTTCCGCCGCGGACTTGCCGGTCAAAGCGCCGGCCCCGCCGCCGCTACCTGTCTCGTATAATTGGACCGGCTTCTACGTCGGTTTCCAGGGCGGTGGCGGCATCTTTGGTACCTCCAAAGAGACATATGGTCTCCCGGGAGCCGGCGGCGCCGTAGCGCCGAACTTCAACGGCAATCAGAGCTACAACATGGGTGGCCCGGCGACAGGCGGTGTCGTCGGCTATGACTACCAGACCGGCCGAACGGTTTTCGGCATCGAAGGTGAGTGGAACTACGCCAACATCAACGGCACCTCCGGCATCATCAACCAGTTCGCGGCCGGCGCCCCCGGTCCCGGACCCCTCGCCGACAGCTACCTGACGCGCGTCGATTCCTACGCCACGGTCCGGGGCCGGCTCGGCTACGCATTCGGCGCTTGGGACGAAACCCTGGTCTNNACCCGTTTGGGCCGCTCTCGCCCAACCTCACCCCGGCGACCAACAACACCGCCAGCTCGGGCGAGACGGGTTACGTTGTCGGGGTCGGCGTTGAATACGCGCTGTACTGGGGCGCGCACCCGACGAATTTTACCGTCAAGGCTGAGTATAACTATATCAGCCTGCCGGCGCCCTCGATCGTGTACAGCGCCGCCGCCGGCAACAAGTCGACGTTTGCGGATAGCAGCATGAACACCTTCCAGCTTGGCGTGAATTATCGCTTCAACTGGGGCGGCTAATCGCGCGAGACTGATCGATCGACGCCTGCGCAAATAAAAACCTCGGGAGGTTACCCGAGGTTTTTTTGTGAAGGAGTTTATGAGCGATCCTAATCCGCGAGGCCACGCGAGTAAGACGGGTGCTTTGAAACTATTTAGGCATCGGACCGCGCCGGGAAGATGGGCTGAAGATGAGAAGAGTTGGTTATTTGCTGGTCGGCGCAGCCGTGCTGGCCGTTACAGTGTCAAGTCGTGCCCTGGCGGCGGATGCCTTCGGCGTTTGGCAAAACGGACTGCCTACCGCCTGGGCGGAGGGTCCAACCTGCAATCCGAGTTTCGATTTCAATTGCGATGCGCCCAAGCTGTCGGCTAAGGCGCTCAAAGCGATGGAGCGCAGCGGAAATTGCGACCCTTACCGCGACTACAAATGTCTCGACGCCTATCTCG
>PLTE01000002.1:0-1178 GCA_003164375.1 Hyphomicrobiales bacterium
ACACCAGCGCGCTCGGCGATTCGAAAAACCTGAGCACGTTGACGACCGCGTGTTCGACATCGGCGGCGGCGATCCGCAGCGCGCGGTACTCGATGTCGGCGTGGCCGCCTTCGTCGCCGGCGACCTCGACGCGAAACGCCTGCTGCTGGTACTGCTTGGCCAGCGCGATGATGCCGCGCGGCAGGGTCGCCGAGAACAACAGCGTACGGCGGCTGTCCGGCGTGGTCTTGAGGATGACTTCCATGTCCTCGCGAAAACCGAGATCGAGCATCTCGTCGGCCTCGTCGAGCACGACCGCCTTCAGTTCCGAGACATCGAGGCGTTTGCGCCGCAGATGATCGCACAGCCGGCCGGGGGTGCCGACCACGATGTGGGCGCCGGCGGCGAGTTCGCGCTGTTCGGCGCGCGGATCCATGCCGCCGACACAGGAAACCACCCGCGCGCCGGCAAATTCATAGAGCCATGCCAGTTCGCGCTGCACCTGCAGTGCGAGTTCGCGCGTCGGCGCGACGATCAGCGCCAGCGGCGCGCCGGCCCGTTCGAAGCGCTCGGCGCCGTCGAGAAGATTGCTGGCGATCGCCAGCCCATAGGCGACCGTCTTGCCGGAGCCGGTCTGCGCCGACACCAGCAGATCGCGGCCGGCCGCGGCATCCGCCAGCACGGCAGTCTGAACTTCGGTCAGCGAATCATAATTGCGTGCCGCCAGGGCCCGGGCGAGCGGCGGACTTGTGGGAATCATTGTCACGGGGTGGCCGATCTTGGTTGGTTTTTGACGAGGGAACACTGACGGGGCTTCGAACCAGCTTCGAACCCTTTGGGATCGAAGATGCGCAGCCGCGTGGCCCGACGTAATTAAATGAGTTGGTCGTGCTTTAGGCCATTTGGGTTGAAAACGCCATGAATTGCTGCGGTTAACGGCAAAATCGATCCGACTGCCCCGCCAGCACGTTTTCACGTCATAAAACACCGATTTATAGCCCTTCCCCGGGCTTTCCGGCCCGGATTGGCCGCTTCCGACGAAACGATCGGTCGCGCGTCAAACCGTTAATGCCGCCACTGGCGATTCGAGCTGCCGAAAACTTCTTCCGGGAACATACGGTCGCAGGATACGGCTCTGCGATCCCGCGGCGTGATTTCGCCCGGGCTGTGCATGTTCGTTCCGCCCAAAAGAGGGCGTG
>PLTE01000002.1:1251-3212 GCA_003164375.1 Hyphomicrobiales bacterium
ACACGCCGTTCGTCAAGAGCGCATCCGCGTCCACCGCATCCTGCTCCCACGTTCGTGACGATCGCGAGCGCCCCTCTGGCGGAGCAGGACGGGAGCGCTTATAGCCTGATTCGCGATTTCTGAAAATCAGAATATTTTTGCGCGAGGGGCTTGACTGCGAGTAGCGAAAATCGCGAAGTGATTTGCCCGGCGGACGCGGTCAGCGGGCCGGGTTGAGGTAACTTTCCCCAAGCCAATGAAAACATCGCGCGAGGTCGGCTGTGGATCAAAAGCTGTCCTGACGGCCCGGAAACGCGACTTCCGTTGTTCCCCCAACAACAGACATGAGGCGACTCCGGCAGCAAGTCCGAAAAGGGCCAACAGGCGACATCGCAGGCTTCCGCTGATATGAAAGAGGCCGCCAACTGAGGCGGCCTAGGACTAGTGATGATATTTCGCAGTATTGAGAGACGACGCGTGCGGGCCGCCTTTGGCAAATTTATGGACGAGAAGGCATTGGACAATGTGATGTCCGAGCTTTCCGAGTGGGATTGCTTCATTCACATTCTTCCGCGATGGGCGGTGCCAATCTTTCGGCGCAGACCCACCGATGGAGAGCTTGCCGCATCGCTGGCCAAATTCGAGGCCGACTTCCTCAAAGAGCGCGGCGACCCTCAAGAACCAAGTTAGCCACTACCGTACCAGTCCCATGGTGGAGAAATGTATGGCAAAATCTTTGTGCAACTTCTTACCATTCTGCCCGACTTACCGCTTTGAGGATGGGAGTATAATCAGAAGAAGCAGCCGGGAGTCGATTTCGTACGAAGATAATCAGAAGCATTTCGATATTGATCTCTATTACAATGGCCAGAATGGCTATGAATATTATCTGCCTCCCAACCTCTCGGACGGTGATCGTCGAGTTCTGATTCCGAAGGTCGAAACCTACTTCCGCAAAAAGCGATTTAAAATCGTCAAACGTGGCCAAAGGGAGCGTTAGTGCAACATATGTTTTTGTGGCCTCAATATTTAAGACCTGACGGCGGCGGTTCATCGCAAGGCCGACTTCTGAAATGGGTCAATCTCGACCTAATCTGGCCCTTCCGCCTATGTCCGGTATACGCTTGGCAGCGACCAAATGGCGGACATCCGCGAATGATAGCTTCGTGCCAAGAGGCTCATCATGCGCTGTAGCAAATGATTTGGCGGCGCGCTCTCCGAATGCACGTCAATCACCCATGAGGGCGGCCTGGAATGCTGGCGGGCTCGCTTCCAGAAAACCTGCTGACGCGCCGAGATCCGACAGGCGCTATGGCCGCCGACTGTTCAACTGAACGTCTGGACCAGCACATTCAAACAAGAGGCGGCGCCTGACGGCGGGATACGCCCCGATCGCTCGAGGACAGCCATTCCATGCAAGGCGCTCCATAGCACTTCGGCCCGAAATTCCGCCATTTCGCGGTTGGGTCCGAGTGCGGCGAGCAGCTCCGCGAAGGCCGCCCGGAGCGCTGCCGGCGTTTGCTCGCTCGCGAATTTGATTCGTGTCGGCAACACGAACATCGCTTCGTAGATCACCGGCCGCGACCTGGCGAAATCGAGATAGGCGGCGCAGACGTGGCGCAGGATGTCCGGCTCGCCGGCGACATCGGCCTTCGACATTCTCAGCCGCGCGGCAAGTTCCTCGAACCCTCTGACGGCAACGGCGGCCATGATGTCGGCCTTGCCCTTGAAGTGGCTGTAGAGAACCGGCTGGCTGTAGTCGATGAGTTCCGCCAGACGGCGGGTGGTGACGGCCTCCCAGCCCTCGGCTTCGGCCAGTTCGCAGGCCGCCGCCACGATAAGTTCATGGCGTTCCGCGCGCTGGCGCTCTCTTCGTTCGGCGATCGACATCAAAATATCCTAACAACGACCGGATTTATGTCAATGATATATTTCTGTTGACACTTGGTCTAGCAATGCTAGAAGTATTGCCGACGATAGAA
>PLTE01000171.1 GCA_003164375.1 Hyphomicrobiales bacterium
GGCAAGATCATGCGCCGCATCCTGCGCAAGATCGCCGAGGACGAATTCGGCAATCTCGGCGACACTTCGACGCTCGCCGATCCCGCCGTGGTCGACGATCTGGTCGACAACCGCCAGAATAAGAAGAGCGCGTAGCTCTTCCCTCTCCCCGCGCGGCGGGGAGAGGCGACGGCTCTGGTGCGCGCGGAGCACACTTGCCGAAAAATTCGTGAAAACTTTACCGTGTTGCGGCGGCGATACTGAGGAACGTCGCCGTTTGCGCTAGGATTATCGCCGGCCGGCGATCCCGCTCCGGGGTCGGCGGGCGGTTCTGTCAGTAGAGGGTTTTGAAAATGCGAAGGAAAATCCTGCTTTCGGCCGCTCTCGCGGCCTTTATCGGCACGTTCGCTTTCGCACCGCAGCCCGCGCATGCGCGCGGCGACATGGTCTCGGTGGCCGAGGGCTTTGTGCCGGGCACCATCGTCATCCGGACCAATGAGCGCGCGCTCTATTACTTCGTCGGGGTCGGTCAAGCGATCCGCTATCCGGTGGGCGTCGGCCGCCTCGGCATGCAATGGGCCGGCACCGCTTATATCGACGGCAAATACATCCGGCCGGCGTGGTCGCCGCCGGACTCGATCAGAAAAGATTACAGCAGGCTTCCGCCGGTGGTGCCGGGCGGCTCGCCGCAAAATCCGATGGGTGTCGCGGCCATGACCCTTTCAGGCGGCGGTCAATACGCCATTCACGGCACCAACAATGAGGGTTCGATCGGCGGCTTCGTGTCGCACGGCTGCATCCGCATGCACAACGCCGACATCACGGATCTCTACGAACGCGTCAGCGTCGGCACCCGGGTGGTGGTCACCCGCTGATCGTCTGATCACCGGCTGCTAACCGCACCAGCTGCCGCGCTTGCCTCCGTCGTAACTGCGGGCATAGCCGCCATTGAGCAGCGCTGCCGAGACGTCGGCGGTATTGCGGGTCGAGACCGCGGCGTCGACACGGCCGCCATATTTGTCGACGCCGACACGTGAAATGGTGACACCGCCGTCGGCCAGGATCGTTTCCAGCGCCGTACGCGCGGCTTGCGCTTTCGCGAGCTCGCCGGCGCAACGCGCGTGCAGCTCGGCGGCATCGATGTTGCGCAACCGCACTTTGGTGTCGACGTCGAGCCCGGGCCAGACCCGCACCCGCGCCTCGAAGGTGTCGCCGTCGATGACGCGCAGGACGTCGGCCGGATAGGCCAGAGCCGGGTCAAGCCGGTGCGCGACTGCCATGTCCGCTGGCGTGGGCACATCGCTCGGCGCGGACGCGAGCGCGGTATCGACCGGCACAGCCCCATGCGGTGATGGCCGCAGCATCGCGCCGGTCAGAAGGCCAAGCGCAAACGTCACGCCGGTCACGACCCATACATTGCCGCGATGCGGCTGGCTGAAGCTTGCGAAGGACAAAGTGCGTCTCATCGCCGGCGCTCTTAAAGGATGTATAGTCAAAAGAATCAATCAATAAGAGAAGGATTATATTCTTGATAATAGGAAATTTGTCAGGATTATGTACTTCCCACACCACGAATATTCCTGTGTGAGGGCTGTGGACGGTAATGATTGAAGATTTGACGAATCCTAGGGTTGACCAGAGATTGGTTCGCAACCCAGGAGAGTCATTATGGCAGCGCCAGATAGCCTTGAGATTTTCATTAACGAGCAAAGAGCCGATGTGGCTGTCTTTCGCATCATTCTGACGATGTTTCTTCTGCGGCTGGTCGGGGTGGATCCTCCCTCCGCAGAAGCACAGGTGCAAGGCCTGAAAACATCGGTGATGGGTGCAATAGGTCGTATAAAAACTGATCTCTCAGTGCCGGGAGACGAGCGCATGAAGCAGATGACTGCAATGCGCGCAGACAAGTTCTTCGTCGAGCTCGAAGAAGTTGTTTCGGCAACTCTAAATAAGATGGGTTTGACGGGTGGTAGTCATTGAACATGTGCCATGAAAGGCGACATCGCGCACACTGCGCAACGCACCATTCATTTATGGTCTTTGGGCGCGGCCTTCTCCTTAGAGGGCGCTGGCGCCTTCGCTACGACCTTTAGCGCCGCGTCAAACCGTTCCTCGGATTCGTCCGTTTCGAGGTTGCGGGCGGCTTCGCGGAAGGTTTGAATCTGAGACTTGAGCTTGGCCATGAGAGTTCCACCTGACCCGTCAATTATAGTCGACATCTACGTCGACGAAAGCAGTCAGAATAATCATCGATACCTAGTCATAGGTTGCGCCATTACCATGATGACAGACATAACCGCCCTAAACGCCGCAATCATGAAAGCGAGATTGCCTGAACTTCCTCAAGATGAGGCCAAATGGACCAAAGTCTCAAAAAAGAAACTATCCGCATACAAGCGCGTTGTGGACGTATTATTCAGCGAAGATGTGCATTTCCACTCATTAGTTGTCGACACCACCCGGCTTGATCACAAGAGATTCAATTCTGGCAGTCGCGAGATCGGCTTTAACAAGGAAATCTATCAACTCGCTATGAAATGCGCTCGGCTCTACTCCGCCGCGCTCTTTCATCTGTATCCTGATAGTCGAGAGACTACCCAGAAGCCTGAAGATTTGCGGCTAATGCTCAATCGAGGCTGCCGGAAGGGCGGAGATAAAAGAGATTGGCCCTTTCGCCGGTGTCAATTTCGAGATTCTAAAACCACACTACCGTTGCAACTAGTCGATATCATCATCGGTGGATTAGCTTACCGTCTGAACGGTCACGACAAAAAGGAAAAGGCATCTCCAGCGAAGTCAGATTTGGCGTCCTATATCCTCCAACGCGCCAAAATAACCGACCCCTTCAAGGATACAGCCCGCAGTGCGGACTTTACGATTTGGCATCGAAAGTTGCGCTGAAAAGCGTCTCGTAGCCCTACACCGTCAAGCTTGCGCCGTCAGGTAACCGCTTTGAGCGGGCCCACTGCCTAGGCAGTGGATTCGGGCTACGAGAGTGCATTACATATAGCGATTCGCGACTCGGTTGTGAATCGACCTTGTCAAGTATTTTTTTACCTGAAGTTACCGCGTGTTAACCTGTGGATCAGGCCCCCGATAGGTAAGGCGCTTGCCAACGATACCCTTGATCGCATTCCGCGTGCGCTCAACGTCCTCGATCTTCAGCGCCGAACGATTGTTGTGGCGGAAATCAAATTCCGCCAGATAACGGTGCAAGTGCTTTTCGCTGCAATGTTGGTAGACGCCCTTCATGCCACGTTTGAAAACTGAGAAGTAGTTCTCAATCGTGTTGGTATGCACATCGCCGCGCACATATTCGCCGTGCGAATGTGTGACCGTTTCATGGGAAGCGAATTGCTTGCCGACCTTCTTATAAAGGCGGCTCTCATCCGTCATAAGCCGCGTCTCGCGGGCGATGTTTTCGGACACGATGGCAGCCACGGTCACGCCGTCCGCGTGTTGCGGATGAAACGAACGAACGCGGCCGCCGCGCTCTACAAGGGCAACAACGGCGCGCTTGCCAGCGGAACCAGCACCGCGCCGATTAATGTAGGGACGGCCCTTGCGCGCGGGCGACGGCTGCGGGTCCTCTTGCTTGCCGAAATAGGTCTCATCGGCTTCCACAACGCCACCGGCGCCGCCCATTGGGGCAAGGCTACCATCGCGCATGGCCTCACGGATGCGATGGGCGAGGAACCACGCGCTTTTGTACGTGATGCCAAGGATGCGATGCAGTTGATGCGCGCTCACACCCTTTTTTGAGCATGACATTAAGTAGAGCGCCTGAAGCATTTTCGGCAACGGAATGTGGCGGCTCTCGAAAACCGTGCCGACCGTGACCGTGAATTGCTTCCGGCACTCCTTTTCCTTGCATTTCCACACGCCCGGACGGGTCGATTTGCCCTGTAATTTCGTGGCGTTGCCGAGGGTGCCGCAATGCGGACAAACCGCCCCATCCGACCATAGGATTTTTTCCATATGTTCGTGCGCCGCAGGGACGCTGTGGAAGTAAGGACGGGACAAAATCGAGGTGCGAGACATGGCCATTTTCTCCAATGAAAACAGCCTATATTAACCGCCGTGGTGTGTCAAGTATACAATCGCGAAATTTGTCAAGATAGCTACAAACCCGTAGCTTCTACATGGCCGGGGTGGGCGCATCATAAACCGGGGCTGCGCGCTAGAAATCCGGCGTTAAACCATTGATTTCCCAGTCGCCGTAGCGGGTCGGCTCGAGGCCGCCGCGGCCGGCGATTTCCTGCGGCGGAGCGCTCTCGTTGCGTGCGCGCTCGGCGCGGCGCGCCGCGGCTTCAGCGAGCGCTCGCTCGGCCTCCGGCGTCAGCGGGCGCCGTGCGGTCGGCCGATTCTCGCCCGCATCCGGCGCGGGACCCGTTGGCTGCGCGTGATCGTTTGGCATCGTATCTGACATTGGCCTTCACTTGGCGTAACCCTACGCCGGCCGCAAGGAGGAATTTCTCGGAATGAAGAGCGCGCGTAAGCCCAAGGGGTCGAAGGGGCTTAAGCCTCGTCCAATCGCCGGCCCGCGTGGCCCGCGCGAGCTGCCAGCTGTCGACGTGCCAGGCCTCGCCGTCCGTCGCGTCGCAGCCGATATCCTCGACGGCGTGCTGCGCCGCCGCCGGCCGCTCGACGAGATGCTCGACACCACGCGCGAACTTGCCACGCTCGAGGAGCGCGACCGCGCTCTGACGCGCGCCATCGTCTCGACCGTCATGCGCCGGCTCGGCACGCTGCGCCATCTGCTCGGCCTTTTTCTCGATCGCGGCCCGCCGCCGCAAGTGCCGCGGGTCGAAACCGCGCTTCTCATCGGCGCCGCGCAAATTCTGTTCCTCGGCGTGCCCGACCATGCCGCCGTCGATCTTGCGGTGCGGCTGGTGCAAGCGGATCGCGAGGCTTTGCACTTTGCCGGCCTGGTCAACGCGGTGTTGCGGCGCGTAACGCGTGAAGGCACCGAACGGCTCGCAACTCTCGACACGCCCGTTCTCGACACCCCCGATTGGCTCCTGGCGCGATGGGCAGCCACTTACGGCACCTCGACCGCGCACGCCATCGCCGCCGCGAACACGCACGAGCCGGCGCTCGATCTCACGGTGAAAAACGACGCTGCGCTGTGGGCGGAAAAACTCGGCGGCCGGATGCTGCCGACCGGCTCGGTGCGTGTGATTGCGCATGGTGCGGTGACCGCGCTGCCCGGCTTTGCCGAGGGCGCGTGGTGGGTGCAGGACGCCGCGGCGGCGCTGCCGGCGCGCCTGATCGGCGACATAGCGGGGCGCCGCGTCGCCGATCTTTGCGCCGCGCCCGGCGGCAAGACCGCGCAGCTTGCCGCGGCGGGTGCGCTCGTCACCGCGGTCGATCGCGCGCCGGGGCGGCTCAGGCGGCTTGCGGAAAATCTCGCACGGCTTTCGCTGACGGCCGAGTCGGTCTGCGCCAATGTCGCGGAATGGACGGCGGAACCGTTCGACGCCGTCCTCCTCGACGCGCCGTGCTCTTCGACCGGCACCATCCGCCGTCATCCCGACGTGCCCTGGCTCAAGCAGGCGGTCGACATCGCCTCGCTCGCGGCTTTGCAACGCCGTTTGCTCGAACGTGCCGTGGCACTGACCAAGCCGGGCGGTACCCTGATTTATTGCACCTGCTCGCTTGAGCCCGAGGAGAACGAGACCGTCATCGCCGAATTCATCGCCCGCGAGCCGAGCGTGCGGCGCGCGCCGATCACCGCCGCGGAGGTTTTCGGCCAAGCCCAATTCGTCACGCCTGACGGCGACCTGCGCACGCTGCCCTGTCACTTTCCCGATGCCGATTCGCGCTTCGCCGGCATCGATGGTTTCTATGCCGCACGGCTGGTAAAAAAGTAAGAATATCAGCCGATTATCCGGCAGTTGGCCGTTCTGTCGCAGTTTCGTTATGGTCCGGCGGCGGGGGATGTCTGCACCCGCACGCGAACAAGGGGCGAGCGCGTCGATGTCGCGCGTTGCAGTTTCCAACCACGCCAAGCTGTCGTGGCTGTTGTTGCGCGGTACGGTGCGACGGCTCGCCGGCCGCGCCAACGGCCATCCGCTCGTGCGCTGGCCGCTCACGCCGCTCAAAGCCGATCGTCTGCTCATCGCGCCGCAGGATTTGCGCACGGCAGATGGCACGCGCGCGAGCGAAATCTATGCCGGCCGTTTCGCTTTTGCCGGCAAGGTCGTGGTTTGCGACGGCCGTTCGATCTTTGAAATGGAGCCGCCGTCCGATGAGTGGGCGGCAGCACTGTTCGGCTTCGGCTGGCTGCGCCATCTGCGCGCGGCGGAGTCCGGCATAACCCGCGCCAATGCGCGTGCGCTGATCGATGAATGGATCGCCTTGCAAGGCTCCTGGCATCCGCTCGCCTGGCGACCGGACGTGCTGTCGCGCCGTATCATCTCCTGGCTCTGTCACTCGACGCTCGTTCTGCAAGACGCCGATGTGCGCTTCTACCGGCGCTTTCTGCGCAGCCTGGTGCGCCAAGTGCGTTATTTGCGCCATACCGCGGGCGATGCGCGTCGCGGCGTCGCGAGCATGCAGGCCGTCATCGCGCTCAGCTACGCCGCGCTCTGTATCGCCGGCCAGGCGCGCCACATCGGTTCGACGACCGAGCGCTTGAAGCATGAAATCGACCGGCAGATCCTGCCCGACGGCGGCCATGTCAGCCGCGATCCCGGCGCAATCATCGAGATTTTGCTCGAGCTGTTGCCGCTGCGGCAGGCGTTTGCGACGCGCAATATCGCGCCGCCGCAGGCGCTGTTGAACGCCATCGACCGCATGATGCCGATGTTGCGCTTCTTCCGTCATTCCGAGGGCACGTTCGCGCATTTCAACGGCATGGGGGTGACGCCGGCCGACCTGCTGTCAACGCTGCTCGCCTATGATGAGACCCGCGGTGCTCCATTTTCCAACGCGCCCTATTCGGCCTATCACCGCCTCGAAGCGGGCGGCGGCGTGCTCATCGCCGATACCGGCTGTGCGCCGCCGATCGAAATGAGCCTCGATGCGCATGCCGGCTGCCTGTCGTTCGAATTCTCCTCGCCGAAGCAGAGCCTGATCGTGGTGAATTCCGGCATGCCGGCCGTCGGCCGCCAGAACTGGCGGCAGCTGGCGCGGGCGACCGCGGCGCATTCGACGGTGACCTTCAACAACGCATCCTCGGCCCGCTTCGTCGAATTGGCGACGTTCCGGCGTGTGCTCGGCGGCTCGCCGATGTTGGGCGGGCCGAGCAAGGTGACGGTGACGCGCGAGGACGGTCCCGATGCGCTCGTCCTGCGCGCCGCGCACGACGGCTATGCCGATCGCTTCGGCATCGTGCATGAGCGCGTCTTGACGCTCGCGGCTGACGGCAACCAGCTCGACGGCGAGGATATATTCCTCGCTGCCGACGGCGGCGCGCAGCTGCGCACCGCACAGGACGAATTCGCGGTGCGCTTTCACTTGCATCCCACGGTGAAAGCCACCCGGCTGACCGACGGTCACGGCGTGATGCTGATGATGCCGAACAAAGAGGTGTGGACTTTCAGCGCGCGGGAAGATCGCGTCGAGCTCGAGGACAGCGTCTATCTGGCCTCAAGCGAAGCGCCGCGCCGGACCGCGCAGATCGTCATCCATGGCCACGCCCGCACCGCCTCGCGCGTACAGTGGAGTTTTCAACAGGCGCAGCCTACAACGCTCGCCGGCGTGAACCGCCGGCTGCGCGAAGAGGAAGAGCCGCGACTGCCACTATAACCCCCACCCCACCCTCCCCCGCGAGCGGGGGAGGGAGTAGAGATGCGGTATGACCGATCATCTGCGCCGCGCCTCGCGCGCTCTCATTTCAGTTTCCGACAAAGCAGGCGTCGTCGATTTTGCGCGCGTGCTTTCCGGTTTCGGCATCGAACTGGTCTCGACCGGCGGCACGCGCAAGACGCTACGCGATGCCGGTTTACAAGTGCTCGATGTCAGCGAGCTGACGGGCTTTCCCGAAATGATGGATGGCCGGGTCAAGACGCTGCATCCGGCGGTGCATGGCGGATTGCTGGCGATCCGCGGCAATCCGGACCACGTCGAAGCGATGCGCGTCCACCACATCCGCCCGATCGATATTCTGGTGGTCAATCTCTATCCGTTCGAATCCACTGTGGCGCGCGGCGGCGATTTCGCCGATTGCGTCGAAAACATCGATATCGGCGGCCCGGCGATGATTCGCGCCGCGGCCAAGAACCACGACGATGTCGCGGTTTTGGTCGACGCCGGCGACTATTCGGCGCTGCTCGACGAGCTCGCGGCGCATAGCGGCATGACGACGCTGGCGCTGCGGCGCCGGCTTGCCGCCAAAGCCTATGCGCGCACCGCCGCTTACGATGCCGCGATCGCCAACTGGTTCGCCGGCGCGCTCGAGGAGCTCGCACCCGACTATCGCGCCTTCGGCGGCCGGCTGATCGAGAAATTGCGTTACGGCGAAAATCCGCATCAGG
>PLTE01000297.1 GCA_003164375.1 Hyphomicrobiales bacterium
CGCCGATGCGATCGAACGCGGCGACGGTCTTGAGCATGAGCATTTCCCCCGTGCCCCTTCCCATCCCGCCCCGCTTGCGGCGGACGGTGGGGTAGGGGAGCGCGGCAGTTCAGCCCAATCACTCGCGAATTGCAAACGCTGTGGGAAAGCAGAAGCCCCGGACCAAGGTCCGGGGCTTCTGGAACGACAGATCGTTAGTTCTTCAGCAGATTGAACTCGGCGCCGGATTGCATGTTCTCCGCGGTCCCGGTCTTGGTGCCGCCATCGGGATACGTCCCAACCTGGTTGCTTTGAATCGTGTCGTACAGCGGCTGCTTCGGCGCCTGATGCTGCGTGCGCGCGGCGAGCGCCGGGCTGGCGAGCATCGCGATGGCGACCGCGGACAGCGCCAGCTTCATATTGAGGGATTTCATTTTCAAAGCTCCGTTTCGTTGTCGCCCTTGGTAGCTAAGTAACGGCGTATTCGGCACCGCACAATAGTACCTATACTCACAAAATTGTTATTGAAATCAGTGTGTTAATGTGGAGTTTATTCGCCTGTTTATTGTCATTTATTGCGTCGCAATAAGCGCGAAATAGGCTTGCATTTGCGCGATAGCCGGGTCGCGTCCACAGTTGCAAGAGCGCCTGAGACTTGCTGGTCCCCAGGGCCTTGCGGAGTTCCGCGCTCGCGCGATCATTAAATCGGCATATCTACCGCAGGCGGCTCGGCGCTAAATCGCATGGCTGCGGTGCGGGTGGATTCGAGGGAGGATTGGGAGACGGCGATGACAACGAGCGAAAAATCGCAAGGCCAAAAAACACAAGGCCAGCAGCAGCGCCGGCTGCGCTCGCAATTATGGTTCGACAATCCGGACAATCCCGGCATGACCGCGCTCTATCTTGAGCGCTATCTCAATTATGGCCTCACCCGTACCGAACTGACCTCAGGTCGCCCGATCATCGGCATCGCGCAGACCGGCTCCGATTTGAGCCCGTGCAATCGGCATCACCTTGAACTGGCCCACCGTGTGCGCGCGGGCATCCGCGATGCCGGCGGCATCGCCTTCGAATTTCCGGTGCATCCCATTCAAGAAACCGGCAAGCGCCCGACCGCAGCGCTTGACCGCAACCTTGCTTATCTCGGTCTGGTCGAGGTGCTGTACGGCTATCCGCTCGACGGCGTGGTGCTGATGACCGGCTGCGACAAGACGACGCCGGCCTGTCTGATGGCGGCGGCCACGGTTAATACGCCGGCCATCGTACTCTCCGGCGGCCCGATGCTCGACCATGTCTATAACGGCAAGCTTATGGGCTCGGGCACACTGATCTGGCAGGCGCGCCAGGATCAGGCCGCGGGCCTGATCGACTACAAGGAATTCATCGACATCGTCGCCGCCTCGGCGCCGTCGATCGGCCATTGCAACACGATGGGCACTGCGTCGACCATGAACGCGCTGGCCGAGGCGCTCGGCATGTCGCTGCCGGGTTGCGCCGCGATCCCGGCGCCGTATCGCGAGCGCGGGCAAATTGCCTATGCCACGGGCGTGCGTGCCGTGGAGATCGTTCGCGAAGATCTCAAACCGTCCGATATCCTGACGCGCGCGGCTTTCGAAAACGCCATCGTCGCGTGCTCGGCGATCGGCGGCTCGACCAACGCGCCGATCCATATCAACGCTATCGCCCGGCATATCGGCGTCGAGCTCAAGATCGAGGACTGGGAGACGGTCGGCTATGACGTGCCGCTGGTCGTCAACATGCAGCCGGCCGGCGAATTTCTCGGCGAGGACTATTTCCGCGCCGGCGGCCTGCCGGCGGTGCTGCATGAGCTCCACGCGGCCGGGCGGCTTCATGGCGACGCGCTGACCATCAACGGCAAGACGGTGGCCGAGAACGTCGCGCAGGCGAAAGCCGCTAACGCCGACGTCATCCGGCCCTACGACAAGCCGCTGAAGGCGCAGGCCGGATTCAAGGTTTTGCACGGCAACTTGTTCGATTCCGCGATCATGAAGACGAGCGTAATCTCCGACGAATTCCGCAAGCGGTATCTTTCCAATCCGGAGGACCCCAATGCCTTTGAGGGTCGTGCGGTCGTGTTCGACGGGCCCGAGGACTACCACCACCGCATCGACGATCCGGCCCTGAAGATCGACGAGCACAGCATCCTGTTCATGCGCGGCACCGGACCGATCGGTTATCCGGGCTCCGCCGAGGTGGTGAACATGCAGCCGCCGGCGGCATTGATCAAACAAGGCGTCACGGCGCTCGCTTGCGTCGGCGACGGCCGGCAGTCCGGAACCTCGGGCTCGCCGTCTATTCTGAATGCTTCGCCGGAAGCAGCCGCTGGCGGGGGGCTTGCGCTGCTTGAGACCGGCGACCGCGTGCGCGTCGACCTCAACAAGGGCACCGCCGATATCCTGATTTCGGCCGACGAATTGACGGCGCGGCGCGCGGCGCTGCAAAAGGACGGCGGCTATGATTATCCGCCGAGCCAGACGCCATGGCAGGAAATCCAGCGCGCCATGGTCGATCAGCTCGGTAGCGGCATGGTGTTGCAGCCGGCGGTAAAATATCAGCGGGTGGCGCAGAAATCTGTGCCACGGGACAGTCACTAAGGATCCGCACCGACCGTTTCCGTGAACTTGAGCGAGCGTTCCATGTCGCGTCCTTCCATTGCCGAGAAGCGCAAGACTTTCCGCAAGCTGCACGAGGTCGGCTGCTTCGTCATTCCCAATCCGTGGAACGTCGGCAGTGCGCGCTATCTGCAAGGCCTGGGTTTTCAGGCGCTGGCAACCACCAGTTCCGGTTATGCCCATTCGCTCGGTTATCCCGACGGCGGGTTGAGCCGCGACCAGGTACTCGCGCATTTTCGCGAAATGGCGCACGCAACCGATGTTCCACTCAATGCCGATTTTGAGGATGGATTGGCCGACGATCTCGACGGCCTCGCCGAGAATGTGACGCACTGCGTCGCGACCGGCGTCGCGGGCCTGTCGATCGAGGATTCGCCGAACAATGGGAAAACACCGCTTTACGATCTCGACACGGCGGTGGCGCGCGTGAAGGCGGCGCGCACGGCGATCGACCGCGCCGGCGGCGATGTCGTGTTCACCGCACGCGCTGAAGGCTTTATCCGCGGCGTGCCCGATCTCGCCGACGTCATCCGCAGGCTTAAGGCCTATAAGGCCGTCGGCGCCGATTGCCTTTACGCGCCGGGCATAAAAACCCGCGAACAGATCGAGGCGGTGATCGAAGCGGTGGCGCCGACGCCGGTGAACTTCCTCAATAGCGGCGCGTTCGGCTATGCCGTCGCCGAGATCGCGGCAATGGGCGTGCGCCGGATCAGCGTCGGCGGCTCGCTCGCCCGCGTCGCCATGCACGCTTTCATCCGCGCCGCGACCGAGATCGCCAAGGATGGCACGTTCGACGGCTTTGCCGGTCTGATTTCCAATGCGGAGCTCAACTCGTTCTTCGCAGCTGATCGCAAAGAGAATCCATCCTAACCGGCATCGAGCCGAACCCGTTCGACGTTGAGGCGTTATGCTCTCGCATGAGTGAGGCAAGCATGAGCAACCGGCTGCAAGGCAAAGTCGCGCTGGTGACCGCGGCGGGGCAGGGTATCGGCCGCGCCATCGCCGAGGCCTTTATTGCCGAAGGCGCCAAAGTCATCGCCACCGATGTTGCGGAAGAAAAGGTCAGGGATCTCAAGGCGGCGAAAAGCCTGAAACTCGACGTGCGGGCGCAGGAGGATGTCGAGGCGCTGGCGAAGACCATCGCGAGCGACTTCGGCGCGCTTGATATTCTGGTCAATTGCGCCGGCTATGTCGCTGACGGATCGATCCTCGATTGCACCGACAAGGACTGGGACTTTTCCTTCGACCTCAACGTCAAATCGATGCACCGCACGATCAAGGCATTTCTGCCGGCGATGCTGGAGAAAAAGGCCGGCTCGATCGTCAATATATCCTCGGCGGTGTCGTCGATCCGCGGCGTGCCCAATCGTTACGCCTATGGCACTACCAAGGCGGCGGTGATCGGGCTGACCAAAGCCGTCGCCGCCGACTTCATCAGAGCGGGCATCCGCTGCAATGCGATCTGTCCCGGCACCATCGAATCGCCTTCGCTCGAAGAGCGTATCGCGACGGCCTCGAAGGCGACTGGCAAGTCGATCGATGCGGTGCGGCAGGATTTCATCGGCCGTCAACCGATGGGCCGGTTGGGGACGGCCCAGGAAGTCGCGGCGCTTGTCCTCTTCCTTGCCAGCGACGAGGCAAGCTACATTACCGGTCAGGCCCATCTGGTCGACGGCGGGATGGCGCTTTAGGGCGGGGCCGGCGGCGGCCTCATTCGCGGCTGGGACACAATGCATATTCTGATCACCGGCGCTGCGGGCATGATCGGGCGCAAGCTCGTTGAGCGCCTCGTCAATGACGGCGCGCTCATCGACAAGACGATCGATAGGCTCACGCTGATCGATGTCGTTGCGCCGCAAAAGCCTGAGAAATTTTCCGGCGAAGTCGAGACCGCTGCCGCTGATATTGCCGATCCGGCTGCCGTGCGTGCGGCCATCGCCGGCCGGCCAGACGTCATCTTTCACCTTGCGGGGGTAGTTTCCGGCGAAGCCGAGCTCGATTTCGAGAAGGGCATGCGGGTCAATCTCGACGGCTCGCGCGGGCTGCTCGAAGCCATTCGAACCGCGGGCGGCGGGTATCGTCCGCGTCTGGTCTTCACCTCCTCGATTGCCGTGTTCGGTGCGCCGTTCCCCGATGCGATCGCGGACGATTTTCACCTGACCCCGCTCACCTCCTACGGCACGCAAAAGGCGGTCGTCGAACTCCTCCTCGCCGATTACACCCGCCGCGGCTTCCTCGATGGCGTCGGTATCAGGCTGCCGAGCATCGTGGTGCGGCCTGGCAAGCCGAACAAGGCGGCCTCAGGCTTCTTTTCCGGGATCATCCGCGAACCGTTGTCCGGGCAAGAGGGGTGCTGCCGGTCGAGGAGAGCGTGCTGCATTGGCACGCCAGCCCGCGCGCGGCAGCGGGCTTTCTCGTTCACGCCGCGGGGCTCGATGCGGCAAAACTCGGCCTCCGCGTCAATCTCACGATGCCGGGCGTGTGCTGCACCGTGGCCGAGCAGATTGCCGCGCTGCGCCGGATCGCCGGCGACAAGGTCGCCGCCCGCATTCGCCGCGAGCCCGATCCGCTGGTCGCCCGCATTGTCGCGGGCTGGCCGAGCCGGTTCGATCCCCGCCGCGCGCTGGCGCTTGGCTTCAAAGCGGAAAGCTCGTTCGACGAGATCATCCGCGTCCATATCGAGGACGATTTGGGCGGCAAGATCGCCGCCTAAGCAGGGCCAGTGGCGTGGTTGCTTGCGTTGGGCGGGTCTATGCTTACATTGCTGCGAGAAACCCCAAAACCCTAACAGCCATCTCCGCTCCAACCCATCATGACCTATGTTGACGCGGCCTGTGCGCCGCTGCGCAAGACCGGACAGATCAAGATCCACGGCCCGGCGGCCTTCGAGGGCATGCACAAGGCCGGGCGGCTCGCGGCTGAATGCCTCGACATGCTGGTCGGCGAGATCAAGCCGGGCGTCACCACCGAGCACATCGACCGGCTGGTATTCACGTTCGGCTCCGATCATGGCGCGTTGCCGGCGACCCTGATGTATCGCGGTTATCGCAAAGCGACCTGCACCTCGGTCAATCACGTGGTCTGCCACGGCATTCCGGTCGAGAAGCCGTTGCGCGAGGGCGACATCGTCAATGTCGACGTGACGCTGATCCTCGACAACTGGCACGGCGATTCCAGCCGCATGTATGCCGTCGGCGAGATCCCGCGCCGTGCCGAGCGGCTGATCGAAGTCACCTATGAAGGCATGATGCGCGGCATTGCCGCAATCAAGCCCGGTGCCACCACTGGCGACATCGGCCATGCGATCCAGACTTATGTCGAGGCCCAGCACATGAGCGTGGTGCGCGATTTCTGCGGCCACGGCCTCGGCCGGCTGTTCCACGACGAGCCGAATATCGTGCATGTCGGCCGGCCCGGCGAAGGCATCGTGCTCAAGCCGGGGATGTTCTTCACGGTCGAGCCGATGATCAATCTCGGCCGTCCGCACGTGAAGGTGCTGTCGGACGGCTGGACCGCGGTGACCCGCGATCGCTCGCTGTCGGCGCAATTCGAGCATTCCGTCGGAGTCACGGAGACCGGCGTCGAGATTTTCACGCTGTCGCCCAAGGGGCTCGATAAGCCGCCTTATCCGGGCTGACGTAAAATCAATTTCTGCAACTCGATTGCAAATTTCCACAATCCGGTCATCCTTAGCGGCGGCGTCAATTCGCGCAATAGTTGTAAGGCGCCGTCCCCGGGTTGCGTCCGAATTACGATGTTGGAAAAGAAGCCCGACAGCGAAAACGGTCTCGCCGAAGAGGCGACGCCGCATTATTACGGCCACCGCGAACGCCTGCGTGAACGCTTTCGCGAGGCTGGCGCCGAAGCGTTGTCGGATTACGAGCTATTGGAGCTGTTGCTGTTCCGTGCGCTGCCGCGGCGCGACGTCAAGCCGCTCGCCAAAACGCTGCTGGAGAAGTTCGGTTCGTTTGCCGAGGTGATCGCGGCGCCGGCGGTGCGGCTTGCCGAGGTCAAAGGGCTAGGCGATGCCGGCGTCACCGAGCTTAAGGTCGTGCTGGCTGCCGCCAGTCGTCTGCTGCGCGGCGCGGTGAAAAAGCGCCCCGTTCTGTCGTCGTGGTCGATCGTACTGGATTATTGCCGCACGGCGCAGGCCTTCGCCGACCGCGAGCAATTCCGCGTGTTGTTTCTCGACAAGCGCAATCAGCTCATCGCCGACGAATTGCAGCAGATCGGCACCGTCGATCATACCCCGGTCTATCCGCGCGAGGTGGTCAAGCGCGCGCTGGAGCTATCGGCGACCGCTATCATTCTGGTGCACAATCATCCCTCGGGCGACCCAACTCCCTCCCGCGCGGACATCCAGATGACGCAGCAGATCATCGCGGTGGCGAGCCCGCTCGGCATTGCCGTGCACGACCACATCATCGTCGGCAAGGACGGGCATGCGAGTTTGAAAGGGTTGAAGCTGATTTGATCGCGCCCGCATGTATGGCGGCGGAGCCGGATTGGCCGATCCGCTCGGCCAGCGACCCCGGATTTCACTCACGCGCGATTTGGGCTATAATCGCTCGTCAAAAACAATCGAAGTGTGAAGGGGAGGAAGTGAGAATGAAACGCTGGGCGATCGTCGTTGCGGCGCTGCTGATCGGCGTCATCGGGCTGCGGCACCATTCCCGCCAGGCTCTTGCCCAAGGCAGTGCCGGCTGGGTGACGCTGTTCGACGGCAAGAATCTCGATAACTGGAACCCGATCGGCACCGCTAACTGGAAGCTGGAAGACGGCAGCGTCGTCGCTGACAACGGCAACGGCTTTCTGGTCTCGAAGAATGACTATACCGATTACGATCTCAAGGTCGAATTCTGGATCGAGTCCAAGACCAATAGTGGCGTCTTCATCCGCTGCACCGACCCGACCAGCGTCACCGGCAAAACCGCCTATGAAGTCAATATTTGGGACACCCGGCCCGAGCAGAATTACGGGACCGGCGCAATTGTCGACCTCGCAGCAGTCAATCCGATGCCGACCGCCGGCGGCAAGTGGAACGTCTACGAGATCATCGCCAAAGGCGATACCTTCACCGTAATCCTCAACGGGCAGAAGACCGTCGACAACGTCAAATCCGACAAATTTGCCAAGGGCCGCATCGCGCTGCAGCACGGTAAGGGCGTTACCGACGAGAGCGGTATAGTCAAATTCCGCAAGGTGGAAATCAAGCCGCTGTAATCGACGACTGGAATGCGTCGCGGAGCCTGTCATCGGGCCGGCCACTTCGGGCCGGACCCGTAGGCTTGCAATGGCGCTCCATTACTGCCGGATCAGCAGGAACGGATCGGCGGATTCCGGCAGGCGTTGCCAAGTGTTGGTGTCGTTCTCTTCGAATTGCCAAGACTCGCCGCGTTGCGAAAGCAGGACCAGATCGCCTTGGTCCAGACGCCATGCCGCCGGACCGAACCGCGTAACCGAAACATCGCAGCCCGGCTTGATCTTCAGCGCCAAAGTATCGGTGCCGACGGGGCTGTTCGCCAGGGTCAGCACGCAGATTAGTTTGCCGGTGCCGCGGGCGACGCCCCAATCGCCGACCATGTCGTTGGCGGAACGCATCGGCGCCGCGGCCGCGGTCTGCAAAATGAAGCGGCCTTCTTCCGGCGTGAAGCCGTCGAACATGCCGCTTTCGACTTCGGTGAGTTCGACCACCGAATTGCCGCGCGCATCGAGCAGCCGCAAGCTGCCGTAATTGTCCACCGCCCAGGCGACGATATCTTTGGTGGAGGGAAAAACGTTCGGACAATTTTTGTCGATATCGAGTTTGTTGCCGCCGGATACCGCGTCGGCACGGAAATTGAACCGGCAGATCTTATCATGATCGGCGTTGGAGAATTCCCAAGCCCCTATCATGGTGCTCATGGCATCCTTGGGCTGCTCCGTACCTTGCGGCTGTGTAGCCGGCGAGGGGCTTGTGGACGACGGCGCGGTCGGCGTGTCCTGTTGCGTGGTCTCTCGATTGTTTTGAGCGAAGCCCAGCGTGCCGCAAAGGCACGCCGTGACGGCGGTGAAAATCACAGCGCCAAATCTTATAGCGACAAGCCTCACAGCGCCTAGCTTCATAGCGCCATGCTCCACGGCGGATCGATTATTTCCAATTCTGCCACGGCGTTTCCGGTACCGGCGTCAGCGGCGGCTTGCCGGTCGCCCAGGCCAGAATGTTGTCGACGACAAGCTGATCCATCTTATCGCGGGTATGGACCGAGGCCGAGCCGAGATGGGGAAACAGCACCACGGTTTCCATCTCCAACAGCTCTTTGGGCACCTCCGGTTCCTTCACGTAAACATCGAGGCCGGCCGACAGGATTCGCTTGTCTTTGAGCGCCTTGATCAAGGCCGGTTCGTCGACCACCGAGCCGCGCGCCATGTTGATGACGATGCCGTTCGGGCCGAGTGCATCGAGCACCTCGGCATTGATCAGGTTCGCCGTCGCCGCGCCACCCGGCACGATCACCATCAGCGTGTCGACGTCGCGGGCCATGTCGACGAGCTTCGGGTAGTAACGATAGGCGAGTTCCGGCCGCTTCTGCCGGGTGTGATAGACGATCGGCACGCCGAAAGCCTCGAGCCGGCGTGCGATGGCCTGACCGATCGCGCCCATGCCGACGATGCCCACTGTACGATTGCGTAACGTCGCCTTGCTCAGCGGATAGCCCTTTTCGAGCCATTTGCCGGCGCGCACGTAGCGTTCGGCCTGGGACAACTCCCGCACTGTGCAGAGCAAGAGTCCGATCGCGGTGTCGGCAACTTCCTCGGTCAGCACCTCGGGTGTGTTGGTGACGATGATGTTATGCGCAACCGCATATTTGACGTCGACATTGTCGTAGCCGACGCCGAAGCTCGAAACGATCTCAAGTTTCGGAAAGCGCTCCAGCAGACTTGCCGACATCTGCCCCTGCGCGCAGGCAATCGCCCGCACATTGCCGTGTTGGGCGATAAAGGCGTCGCGGTCGCCGGCGTCCGCGGCCTTATAGAGGGTACAGGCCGCCTCGATGCCCTTCACGATGGTCGGCTTGGTCGGACCGAAGAGCACCACCTCACGTTTGTCGGTAGCCATAGTCGTTCCTCATACCAGCATGCTCACCGGCAATTCGATAAGAGTCTTGATGGCGGCCAAAAGCTCGGCACCGAGCGCGCCGTCGAGCACGCGATGGTCGCAGGACAGCGTTACGCTCATCGTGCTGACGAAAGCAACGCCACCGCCGTCCTGCTCGACCGCTTGCCGACGCGCGGCGCCGACCGCAAGAATGGTGGCGTGCGGCGGATTGATGATGGCGGTGAATTCGCGCACGCCATGCATGCCGAGGTTGGAGATCGCCGACGCGCCACCCTGATAGTCTGCGGGCTTCAGCTTTTTGTCGCGGGCGCGCGCCGCGAGGTTCTTCATCTCGGCCGAGATCGCCGACAGCGATTTGGTCTCGGCCTCGCGCAACACCGGCGTGATCAGCCCGCCGTCGAGCGCGACCGCGATGCCGATATCGGAATGCTTGAACCTTAAGATGCGGTCGCCGGCCCACACCGCATTCGCCGCCGGCACGCGCTGCAAAGCGAGCGCCAGCGCGCGGATGACGAAATCGTTCACCGAAAGCTTGAATGCCGGATTGCCGTCGCGGTCTTTGGGCGCGGCGGCGTTGGCTTCTTCGCGCAGCGCAATGAGCCGGTCGATGGCGACGTCGGCCATGAGATAGAAGGTCGGAACGGCCGCGGCTTGCGTCAGCCGCGCCGCGATGGTCCGGCGCATGCCGTCGAGCGGCACTTCGTCGTAGCTGTCCGGCGCGTAGAGTGCCTTGATCTCGCCGGCGCTCGGCCCCGCGGGTGCGCCGGCCGGTGCGGTCGCCGGCCGCGGCGCCTCTGCGATGTCGCGCGCGACGATGCGGCCGTGCGGGCCCGAACCGCGCAACTTGCCAAGGTCGATACCGTTCTCGGCCGCCAGCCGCCGCGCCAGCGGCGTGACCGTGACGCCGCCAGCCAGCCGTGCTGGCCCGAAATTGTGCGGCGGCGTGCGCACCTCGAAGAATGGATCGAGTTTGACCGGCAATTCATCGATTGTGACCGAGCGTGCGTTTTGCAGCAGTTCCATACTGGGCTGCGGTACGCGCGATATTTGAGCAGCCGGCGCTTGAACAGCGGATGCAGCCGATGCCGCCGGCTTAGCCGGGGCGTTGGTCGACGCGCCGGTGCCGTCGGCGATCACCGCGACCACGGCACCGACTGGAGCGATGTCGCCTGCCGATACGCGGATTTCGCTCAATGTGCCGGTCGTGGTCGACGGCACTTCCATCGAGACCTTATCGGTCTCGATCTCGAACAGGTTGTCGCCCGGCTTCACGGTCTCGCCAGCCGACTTGAACCATTTGGTGATTTTACCCTCGGCGACGGTCTCGCCGAGCTGCGGCATTAAAACGTCCATGGAATGAGACTCACCATGTTACCGAGATGTATTGCGTCTCCGTAAATTCCATCAGCCCTTCATGCGCGCCTTCCCGGCCGAGGCCGGATTGCTTGACGCCGCCGAACGGGGCCGCCGGATCGGAAACGACGCCACGGTTAAGCCCGATCATGCCGAAGTCGAGCTTCTCCGAGATCCGCAGGCCGCGGCTCAAGTCCTTGGTGTAGAGATAGGCGACGAGACCGTATTCGGTGTCGTTGGCGCGCGTGATCACCTCGTCCTCGGACTTGAAGCTCTGCAGCGAGGCGACCGGCCCGAAAATCTCGTCGTTGAGCATTTTGGCGTCGTTGGACACGTTGGCCAGCACGGTCGCCGGATAAAAGAAGCCGGGGCCGCCGGGCGCCTTGCCGCCGGTGAGCACTTTGGCGCCTTTTTTCACCGCGTCGTCGACCAGCTCGATGACCTTGTCGAGGCCTTCTTTGTTCACCAGCGGACCGAGGGCTACGCCGTCGTCGAGACCGTTACCCATTTTCAGGCCGGCCATCTTGGCGGTGAGCTTCTTGGCAAACTCGTCATGCACCTTTTCGTGCACATAGAAACGGTTAGCGGCGGTACAGGCCTCGCCCATATTCCTCATCTTGGCGATCATGGCGCCGTCTATTGCGGCGTCGACATCGGCATCGTCCAACACGATGAAGGGCGCATTGCCGCCGAGCTCCATGGCCGGCTTGACAATCGAGTCGGCGGCTTCGTGCAAAAGCTTTCTGCCGACTTCGGTAGAGCCGGTGAACGACACCACGCGAACGCGCGGGTCATGCAGCATGGCGCCGACGACCTTACCGGAGGAGCGCGAGGGAATGACGTTGACGACGCCTGCAGGCACGCCGGCCTCTTCGAGGATCGGCATCAGCGCCAGCATGGTGAGCGGCGTATCGGACGCCGGCTTGAGCACGACAGGACAGCCGGCGGCGAGCGCCGGGCCGATCTTGCGCGTCGCCATCGCGGCCGGAAAATTCCACGGCGTCACCAGGACCGCGATGCCGGCCGGCCGGTGATGCACCAGAATGCGCGCGCCGGTGGAGGGCGCGATCGAATTCTGGCCGATATTGCGCACCGCTTCCTCGGCGTACCAGCGGAAGAACT
>PLTE01000183.1 GCA_003164375.1 Hyphomicrobiales bacterium
CCTTGGTGATGCCGGCATAGGACATTTTGAGCGCCGAGGCGGCGCTCGGCGCACCGTCGAGCACCCGCACGTCGAGCCCATAGGCGCGCAGCGCGGCGAAACGCGGCGCAGCCGGTCCCGACGCATAAAAGCGCGTGCCCGTTCCAGCCAGCGCGGCGCCGACCCGCGCCCCCTCCTTATCCTCCCCCGCAAGCGGGGGAGGATAAGGAGGGGGCGGCGGCCCGATGATGCCGGCATCGACGAACGGACATCCGCTTGGCGCGATCACCGCCGCCACGCGGTCCACGGTGCTCGGATTGATGGCATTGCATTCGACATAAAGCGGCTTGGCATTGCTTTTGGTCAACGCGGGCGCGAAACGCTGCGCCAGCGCCAACGCGTCGCCCGGGGGAACGATCGAGAGGACGAAATCGGCGGCCGCGATCTCGTCGTCGCTGGCCGCGACCATACCGGCTGCGCTTGCCCGCTCCGCCGTGGCCGCGGTGCGGCCGGTCAGCGACGTGAGCACTTTGAGCCCGTTAGCGACGAGCCTTTTGCCGACGGCCGAGCCCATCGCGCCAGGCGCGACCACTGCGACGACTGGAGTCATGATGGCCTCGTATCGGTCATTCCTGGGCGCCGCGAAGCGGCGAGCCCGGACTCTATATTCCTGGCGCCGGGTTATGGTTTCCGGGTTCCTCGCTCTGCTCGGCCCCGGAATGGTAACTACTACACCGTTTCGGGAGTCTTCGCACCCGCGCTCTGCGATCGTCGGCGCAGCGCCGAAAGCCGGCCGTCGGCGCTCGGCTGATAGACAACGCTGAAACGCGCCACGCTGGCCGCAAAAGCCGGCGCGTCGGCCGTCTTTTTCACCGCGAAGGAATCGAAACCGGCACGGACCAGGAAACCGAACTGGTCGCGCAAGATGTCGCCGGTAGCGCGCAACGTGCCGCGAAACCCTAACGTCTCGCGCAATTGCCGCGCCTGGCTATAGGCGCGGCCGTCGCGGAATTTCGGAAAATTGAGCGCGATTAGCGCGAGGTGGCCGAGCCAGGGCTTTAGTTCATTTACCCGCCGATCGTTCGGCCACGATACACCGAGCGAGCCGTCGCGGCTGACGAGCGCATCGGCCTCCGCCAGAAAGCGCTTCGCCGACACGATGACCGGCAGCCGGTCCGGCAGCGGCGCGTCGTCGTCGACGTGGACATAGCGGTCTTCGACCAGTTTGCCATTTTCAACGAGTTGCATAGACGCGCTCCCGAAACGGTTCGACGCCGGTCCGCTTGACCGTGTCGATGAACAATTCCTCCGGCCGCTGCCGCAATTCGAGGTAGGCCGCGGCGATATCCTCCACCACGTCGGCGACCTGAGCGTAGGGCACTGCGGGACCGATCAGCGTGCCGAGCGTCGCCCCCTCGTCGGCCTTGCCGCCGAGCGTGATCTGATAGAACTCCTCGCCGTTCTTCTCGACGCCGAGAATGCCGATATGGCCAACATGGTGATGGCCGCAGGCATTAATGCAGCCGGAAATATTGACGTGCAGCCGGCCGAGTTGACGTTGCAGATCGAGATTGTGGAAACGCCGCGCGATCTCCTGCGCGATCGGGATCGAGCGCGCATTGGCGAGGCTGCAGTAATCGAGGCCCGGGCAGGAGATGATATCGGAAACGAGATTGACGTTCGGCGTGGCGACGCCGATGCCGGCAAGCGCGCGCCACAGCTCCGGCAAATCTCGTTGCTCGACATGGGGCAGCACCAGGTTCTGCTCGTGGCCGACGCGGATTTCGCCGAACGAGTAGCGGTCGGCGAGATCGGCAATGGCGTCCATTTGGTCGGCGGTCGCGTCCCCTGGCGTGCCGCCTTCGGGCTTGAGTGACAGCGTCACGATGGCGTAGCCAGGCACCTTGTGATTGGCGACCGAATTGCCCAGCCACGCGTCGAAACCGCGGGCGGCGCGGCGCGCCTCGGCAAGCTGCGGCGGGCTGTCGTCGAGCTGCTGATAGGCCGGATAGCTGAAGCGGCCGGCGATCTCGTCAACCAGCGCGTCATCGAGCGCCAACTCGCCGTCCTTGATGATCTGCCATTCGGCGTCGACTTCCTTGGCAAAAGCCTCCGGCCCGAGCTCGTGCACCAGAATCTTGATGCGCGCCTTGTAGATGTTGTCGCGGCGGCCGAACTGGTTGTAGGTGCGCAGGATCGCCTCGACATAACTCAGCACGTCGCGCTTTGCCAGGAACGGCTTGATGGTTTTGGCGAGGAACGGCGTGCGGCCGAGGCCGCCGCCGACCATGACTTCGAATCCGGTTTCGCCGTTGTCGTTACGAACCAGCTGCAGCGCCAGATCGTGGATGCGCAACGCGGCGCGATCGTGTTGCGACGTTCCCACCGCGATCTTGAACTTGCGCGGCATGAACGAAAACTCGGGGTGCAGCGTGACGTGCTGGCGGATCAGCTCGGCCCACACCCGCGGATCCTCGATCTCGTCGGGCGCGACGCCGGCCCATTGATCGGTGGTCAGGTTGCGCACGCAATTGCCGCTGGTCTGCATGCCGTGCATGCCCACGCTGGCGAAATCCGCCATGGCATCGGGCAATTCGGCGAGCTTAATCCAATGATACTGAATGTTCTGCCGCGTGGTGAAATGCCCGTAGCCGCGATCGTATTTACGCGCGACATAAGCGAGCATGCGTAACTGCTCGGACGACAAGGTGCCGTAAGGAATGGCGAGCCGCAGCATATAGGCATGAAGCTGCAGATAGACGCCGTTCATCAGCCGCAGCGGCTTGAATTCGTCCTCGGTCAGTTCGCCCGACAGCCGACGCGCGACCTGATCGCGGAATTCCGCGACCCGCTCGGCGACCAGGGTCTGGTCGAATGCATCATAGACGTACATGCGCGCTTAAGCTCTCAGCTTTGGGCATCTCGCCCGAGGAGGGCTTGCATCTCGGAAAAAACGCCCGCGGCAAGCCTTTTCTGGGTTCTAAGTCCCCGCTCCGGTTCAATGGCGTCGGTTGTGGATCTAAATTCCTTGTTTGAGCATGATTTTACCCGAACGCCGGTTGCCACCCTGGGATCAAGTCCGCGGGCAGCCTTTTGGGATCGCGCTCTAGCAGCCCAATGGCAACGGCAGTTCGATCGTGGGACCGCCAAGGCGGATCAACTCGCGCAAATTTCCAGGCCGCACCTGTCCGCCGGCCGACAGCTTGACCGGAGCTATGTAGGGACCAACCGCGCGCAAGTCGTCGTCGAGCGCCGCCGTCATCAGCGCTTGCGCGCCCTCGGAGCTGGTGGCGATCGCGGCGCCGTCGAGCGCCGTGGTCCAACCGCCGTCGGCGCGGCTGTACACCACAGCGCCGTCACCGACACGATTGGCGGTGACAACCACCGGGCCGGTGACTTTGATCTTTTTCTGTTCGAGCGGTGAGGTCATTGGGCCCTCGTATGCAAAGCGCTTGTGCCAATGGGGAAATAGGCTCAGCCAAAATCCCCATGCGTAAGAATGTTCTTCTATATATAGGCTAATTTCAGGACGCAAATAGTAGAATATTCTGCCAAATAATCGAATTCGATTAGAACATCCGCTTACAAGATTGGCCTCATCCGAGAAGCCCTTTCCAGCAACGGCAGCACGTCGAAACATAGGAATCCGGGCCGCCAGCGGTATCCAGGTCTGCGCTGCGAATCGGCATGCTCTGCGGTATTGTACCGGCTGCACATTATCGATGGGGGTATGGTGTCAAGGCGGTCAGTCGTTCCAGGGTCATTAACGAACTTCCTCATGTTTGCCGTGTCGGCGGCAAGATCAGGGTTGCACCGCCGCCGCCGCGTCATAGTTATCTCTTCTGAGCTTGAGCATGCGCGGTCGATCGTTCCCGGCGTTTGCCGTTTCCGACTAGCGCCAATCGCGGTGAGATTGCCAAAGAGCCTTTCCTCAGCGCCGTTTTGGTTGCTTGAGCAATCAAGACAACCGGAAGTTATCCCATCTTTGAATTGCTCAACCGACTGAAAAAATGCGATAGGAAACACTCTAACCTCAAGCACTGGAATGGAATATGGCCAAGACGTCGAATAAGTCAGCCAGCCGCATGGACAAGCTCGTGGGCCGCAATATCCGCGTCCATCGTTTGGTCAAAGGGCTAACTCAAGAGGGCCTGGGCGAAAAGCTCGGCGTCACTTTTCAGCAGATCCAAAAATACGAAAAAGGCACCAACCGGGTCGGCAGCGGTCGCCTCTACCAGATCGCCGCCTTACTCGAAGTGCCGGTCACGGCCTTCTTCGAAGGCGGCGATTCGCCGACGGCGCTGCGCAACTCGTCGCCGTTCGATCTGCTGGCCGATCCAGTGTCATTGCGTTTAGTTCAAGCCTTCGCAGAGATTGCTGACTTAAAGACCCGTCGCGCGGTGCTGGCGCTCGTCGAGTCGATGAATTCGACTGGCAAGCCGTAATTCAGCTCAAAAAGCGGGGCAGTTCCCCGGTAGCAACGTTCGCCGGGTTGTCCCCGGTGAGCGACGCGATCGTCATCTGCAGCAAGCGAAGCCCAACCGGACTAAGCGCGCCGACATCATCCAGCGCATAGCTGAGATAGGCGACAATCAGTTCGCGCTGGCTCAACGCGCACGTTCTAGTATTCAAGTTTTCTTTGTCGGTCATGTCCGCCCCCACCGATCGCATCCCAAGCCGCCGGCAACAAATTCCTTAAGGTTCGTCTACGGAGACGCGCTCTTTTCCCGCCGACGCCGGCGTCACCGCGCGCTCCAGCTCCAGTCGAGCCTTCCGCAAGATATAGACCAATAGCGGCAACCTGAGCTCGGCGCTCTCGATGATGGCATAGTCAATAATCGTCCCCAGCATCTTCATGATGGATGTCCGGTCTGCAGTTGGAACCTTGGCCGCATCAGTCATCGTTGCATCCCAAGCGCCCCCGGGTGCAGTCTTTCTCTGCAAAGGCACCACGCCGGAGACGGCTCTCAGGCGGCCTGCTGTGAATGGCGGCGCGTCCACGCGACCGGAAAATCAGGTCCATCAAGCGGATCACCTTCGTTGAGCCGTTGGGTATGATGGAGTTGCCGCGGCGCCCAGGGCCTGGTCCGGAAGTGAATGTCGTCACCGCAATAGCGCAGCGATGCGGCGCGGCGGACCTGATAGCGGCTGTTGTTGCCGCCGGCGCCGTGGATAGTGCGGTAATGGTGGACGATAACGTCGCCGGGCTCGACGTCGAAATGAACGATGTCGTAGTCCGCCATGTGGCCCTCGATGTCCGGCAACGGTTCGCCCTCGGCGCCAGGCAGCGGCGTCTGGGAAACGAATACGTTGGGCTGATAGAGCGTGCCGGCGCGGTGTGACCCGCGCACATACAGCATTGTTCCATTTTCCATAGTGACGGGATCGACCGGAATCCAGAGCACGCAGCATTGATCTCCGTCGATCTCGAAATAGGTGGCATCTTGATGGAATGCCGTTCGCTCGCGTGTGCCGGGCTCCTTGACGAAGATCTGGTCGCCGAAGAAATTGACCTTATTGCCACCAAGCAGGCTCGCGGCGATTTCGGGTCCCGGGCCGTTCAACGTAAAGCGGCGAAACTCGCGCAGCCGCGAGGCTATGCCGGTATCGAGCAAAAAGCTGCCTTTGCTCGCTTCGTCACCGTCAAACAGAAACGGTTTTCCCGTCGACAGAATATGTTCCGCAATGGCGGCGACGTTGTGTTGGCCTTCGCTTTCGGCCTGCAAGGTACTCTTATCGTAGTTTTCGATCGCGCGCGTCAGCTGGCTGAGATTATAGCCGCTGGGGCTGTCGTGCATGGTGCGCACAGCCTCATCGATGCAGCGGCGCAGCGTGTTGACGGTCGGAAGGTCGATGATTCCGCGTAACAGCACCACGCCGGCCAAATTGTAGGCCGCAATTTCATCTTTGGTTATCGGGCGGGCGAGCTTGCTCATCTTGATCGTCCTTTCTCGGCAGTTACATCAATTGAAGTGCCGGCGATGATGCGCGAACGAGCGCGGGATCGTAGCTGTCCTCCGGCATCGTGGACCAACCAACAAATTCGAGCACGTCGGCGATGACTTCGGGGCAAACCGGCCAGCGGATCGCGAGGCATTCGCCGCCGCCCGGGGCGCCGCGCCCACCGCCATAGGGGTGCCCTAAGCCGAGCGGGATCGTCCGCAGCGACATTTCCACGAAGCTCGACAGCGTACCGGCGTCGATGACGGTTTGCAGATAAGCGAGGTTTTGCTCCATCGCCCAGCGGAACAATGCTATCAGCAGGCGGGCTTTGGCGGCACGAATGTTGTCGCGGCTCTTTTGCGCCGGCATGACGATATAGCGCGTGCATTCGTACACATCGGGTGAACGGGCCGGCATGCCGTTTTCGATCAAGTGCGGGAAATAGTCTGCGAGCAACGAATATCTTTCGGTCGGCGTTGCGCGCACGCTTGCCTCGATCACGCCGTCTTTGTTGAGGTCGATGAAATACACCGCATCATCGACGTCGTATTGGTCGGTTTCCCGGGCGTTGCCGCACGGCAGAGACCAGCCGCGCCCTTTGACGAATACGTCGTGGCGCAGCCGGAATAGCTGGTCAAAAAGATCCGGCCTATCTTTGCGATCACTACCCCGCAACGTGATAATCATGGCGTTCTCCATCCACGGCGAGACACCTCTAGTACGCGGGCCCCGTAGGTGGATATCCCAAGTTCTTGGGATGGACGTTGGTCCGGAGAAATGGCTATCGCTAGCCGGAATCAACGACTCCTAAATGGAGATTTCGCCAAAACGGATAGCCTGTACAACCGCATAGGTTCGACGGAACGCATCGAGCTTTCGCTTGGAACTCTCGACGTGGGTCGTGACGGTCGCGGCTCCGATGGAAAGAAGCGTGGCAATCTCTTCATCGGATTTCCCAACTGCGACCCACTGCATGATTTCGCGCTCACGCGGAGTTAACGGAGCGTGAGCGGCTTCTTCGCGCCGATCGTGAATCAACGCCCGTTTGAGAGCCTGTTGGCTGTAGATGCCGATCAGCTCGATCGCGGAACGGGCCCGTTGCGACAAATCGGGATCAGGTCCGCACGGGCTGAAAACAGACAGCGACCCAGAAAGCGTGACGATAGGGATAATGATCCCCTCGCGCACGCCGAAGTCTCGACCTTCGTCCATGATGCGGGCTTCGGTCTTGGTCAGCTTCCGCCGTTGGCGAATATCGCCCCAAGTGTATGGATGCACCGATTTGCGGAGTTCTGTGACGAGCGGGTCTCGAACGAGATAATTTTGTTCTTTGTAGCGATCAATATAGGCCTGCGGCCGGTTGTTCAAAACCATCCCTTCATCAGGTGGTCGGCCCGGTCCGGGCATCGACCACGCTGTGACGCAGGTCAGGCCGAACCACTCAAGCTCCTTCTTTATTTCTTCGCAGATTTCGCCATAGTCCGTAAGCTTCTGTAATCTCTCGACAAAGTCGAGAGTGCGCTTCCCATAGACATCGCCTTTGAGACTCATGACGATTAGCCACACTGTGACGTTCGGTAGGTGAGAATTATCGCTATCAATGCGAGGTTGTCCAGGTTTCGATCTTGCCGCGCAATTAACGGTTGAATGTTTTAATATGACCGTTCCGTTCGCCTCGTGGGGAAGCGAACTACCCCCTTGCCACCGAACGCGAATGAGGGGCTGCGCTTTTGATCAGCACAACTAAAAATAGTCTCAAATGACGAGTTTCTTTTCCGTTCAACGCGCCTGTCGTGCGGGCAAAATGTTGCCCGCGCCTCTGAGAGCAGTCAAAATGCCGACAAAAGACGTCGGATGCCGACGCGAGGATAGATCAGCGGCATGCAGCAGGCTCCCGTTCCGGCAGGCAACGCAACCGCCCGCCGCGGCACCGGCCCCGAGGTGTTCACTGCCTTTCTGCGGCTCGGCCTGACCTGCTTCGGCGGCCCGATCGCGCACCTCGGCTACTTTCACGAGGACTTCGTCGTCCGCCGCAAATGGCTCGACGAAAAGACCTATGTCGACCTCGTGGCGCTCAATCAATTTCTGCCCGGACCGACCTCGAGCAAGGTTGGCATCGCCATCGGCCTGTCGCGCGCGGGCTATGCCGGCGCGCTGGCGGCCTGGGCCGGCTTCACTTTGCCGTCGGCTATCGCCCTCGTGTTGTTCGGCTATGGCGTCACGACGTTCGGCAATGCGCTCGGTAGCGGCTGGCTGCACGGCCTGAAAGTCGCCGCCGTTGCCGTCGTCGCCAACGCGGTGCTGACGATGATGCGCTCGCTCGCACCGGACCGTGAGCGTGCGACGCTGGCGGTCGCCGCCGCGGCGTTGGTGCTGGCGATACCGTCGTCGTTTGGTCAGCTTCTCGCCATCGCGCTCGGCGCGGTCATCGGCCTTGTTTTGTTTCGCGGCGTGCCGGAGGCGGGGCATACGGCCTTGCCGCATCCGGTGAGCCGTACCGCAGCCATCGCGGCGATCGTCGCGTTCTTTGCCATTCTGATCGGCCTGCCGCTCGTCGCCGCAACGTCGTCGAACCATGCGCTGCAATTGTTCGACGCATTCTATCGGGCCGGCGCCCTCGTATTCGGCGGCGGCCATGTTGTGCTGCCGTTACTGCAAGCTGCCGTGGTGCCGCCGGGCTGGGTGAGTAACGATGCGTTCCTCGCCGGTTACGGCGCGACCCAAGCGGTGCCCGGCCCACTTTTCACCTTCTCTGCTTATCTCGGAACGGTGATGACACCGGCTCCCAACGGCTGGACGGGCGCCGTGCTGTGCCTTTTCGCCATGTTCCTGCCGGCCTTTCTTCTGGTCATCGGCCCGCTGCCGTTCTGGGATGCGTTGCGGCGGCGATCCTGGGCGCAAGGAGCGCTGCGCGGCGTCAACGCCACCGTTGTCGGTCTTCTGCTCGCGGCGCTTTACCGTCCGGTTTGGACGTCCGGTATTACCAATGACGCCGATTTCGCGCTCGGCGCTGTCGCCTTTTTATTGCTCTTTATGTGGCAGACGCCGCCGTGGCTGGTTGTCGTCTTTTGCGCCATCGGCGGCGGGGCGCTGGCCCATATGCCGTTCGGGCCGTGAGCCGACTTGAGTCGACGTGAGCCGACTTGGCGCGGCCAGACACTTGCCTAGACCACGGAAATCGATTCCGGCGTTTCCAAGATATCGCGCAGGATCGTGAGCACGCGCTCGAGCTCCGCATCGGTCGGCACGGCGCCGAGGCAAAGTCTAACTCCGGTGAGCGCCGAATCGAACGATTGCAACGCACCGGGCGGCGCCAACGTAATACCCGCAAGCGCTGCCTCAGTGATGAGCGCCGTAACGGTGCGACCTGCGGCAAGCTCCAGCCAAACATGAAATCCGACCGTATCGGACGAAGCGCGTAAATGGCGGCCCAAGATCCGCTGGGCAATGGCGTAGCGCGCCGCGGCCTTCTCGCGCTTAAGCGCGACTTGCTGCGCCAATCCGCCGTTGCGGATCAGCCGCGCGACCGTCTCCGCCATGAGCGGCGCCGCCATCCAGCCGGTAGCGCGCAGCGCATTGATCACCCGGTCGCGGAACGCGTCCGGCGCGATCATAACGCCGATACGCAAACCGGGAGCGAGGCATTTGCCGAAACTGAATGCGTAAAAACTGCGCTCGGGGATCAGCAAAGAAATCGGTTGCGGAGGGCGCGGAAACAAGAACGCATAAGTGTCGTCCTCGACCAGAAAGGCCGAGCGCCGCCGTATGATGTCGGCAATCTCTTGGCGCCGTTCGCCGGGCATGACGCATCCGGTCGGCGTTTGCAGGCTCGGCATGGCATAGACGACCTGGGCCCCCGTTTCGTCGAGCTTACGCTCGAGCGCCTCGGGAACCAGACCATTCTTGTCCATATCGACGCCGTGCAGGCGGCAACCGGTCTGCACCGCCAGCGCCAGCATTCCCGAATAGGTCAAGCTTTCGGTGAGCACGACATCGTCGCGTCCGGCCAGAAGGCTAAGCGCGATCGACAGGGCGTGTTGCGCGCCCTGAGTAATGAACAGGCGGTCGGCGTCAACCGCAATGCCAAGCGTCGCCAACCAGGAGGCGATCGCGTCACGGTGGTCACGCAAGCCTTGATGCGGAAGATAGCCGAGCAGCCCGGGCAGGTTATCGTCGGCGGCAATCTCGGCGAGCACCGCCGCGATCAGTTTATCTTCACCCGTCGGCGGCGGAACGTTCAGCGTCAGGTTGGCGCGCGCGCCGCCGCGATATTCCGGGTGGTGTGGGTCGGGTGGCCGCCGCATCACGAAAGTGCCGCGCCCGACTTCGCCGAAAATCAACCCGCGCCGTTCCGCCTCGGCGTAGGCCTTGGATACCGTGCCGAGACTGAGGCCGAGCCGCTCGGCAAGATCGCGTTGCGGCGACAAACGGGCCCCGAATTTGACCCGGCCGGCAGCGATATCGGCTTCCAAACTGTCCACGATCGCGCGGTAGCGCGGACCGCGTGAAGAATGGAGGGAGGGGATCCAGTCCGTCATTGGGCGATGCAAATCAATGAACACGAGTAGAACAATTTGCTCATTGTCGCAATAGCCTGCTGGATTTGGTGGGATATTGCCGGATTAGTCCACGCAATGCCTCATAATATGTTCATTTCGATAACCATTGGACATTCCAACGGTGAAATTGATATATATCAATTTGCCTTGTTGTCACATGACCTAGCAATTGTCATTGAATTTCTGACCTCGTTAGCTGATAGTTCTAGTACAATTAAGCGGCGACGCGGATAACACGCGCACCGGAGGGGGGAATGGTCTGCGACAACTCAGTCCGTGAACCGACCGGAGGGCGTCCCGATATCCCCGCCAGGAGCGTATGTCGCGCAGCTGCCGAATCTCCGCCGCGTGTCTGATCGGAGCCTGCCGTGAAGCCTGTTCCGTTTGACTACGTCCGGCCAACCTCGATCGAGGAAACCTGTGCGTTGCTGGCCGCCGACGGCGACGCGCGCGTCATTGCCGGCGGCCAGTCGCTGGTGCCGATGTTGGCGATGCGGCTGGCGCGGCCGGCGCGGCTGATCGATATTCTTCGGCTGCCGGAATTGTCGGGGGTCCGCGACGACGGCAACACCGTCGTCATCGGCGCCGCCACCCGCCAGGCTGCGACGGAGCATCATCCGCTCATCAAGGCGAAGGCGCCGCTGTTGGCGAAAGTGTTTCCCTGGATTGGGCACCCCGCCACGCGGCGCCGCGGCACGATCGGCGGCTCGATCGCGCATGCCGATCCGTCGGCGGAAATCCCGCTGGTGGTGGCAACCCTCGATGCTGAAATCGTCGTCCGCGAAGCGAGCGGCGAGACCACGATCAACGCCGGCGAATTTTTTCTGGGTCCGATGGTCACCGCTATTCCACAAGGCGGGCTTCTCACGGAAATTCGCCTGCCGGTTTGGTCGCAGCCGCGTCTCGGCGTCAGCTTCCACGAAGTCAATGCGCGGCACAGCGACTTTGCGTTCGTCTGCGCCGCGGCGCAGGTCGGTTTTGACGAGACTACCCATTGCACCGCGTGCGCGGTGGGAATCGGCGGCCTCGGCGAATTTCCCGTGCGCCTGGACCGGGCGGCGAAAGCACTGATCGGTACCGATCTCGACCACGCGGCGATCGCCGACGCCGTCGACGCTGCCATGGCGGAACTCGACATCTGGGGCGACCTGCATGCCTCCGCGGAATACCGCCGGCGTGTCGGTGGCGTGCTGGCGCGACGCGCCTTGATTGATGCCAGACAAGCCGCGTTGGAGTGCCCGCAATGAAGGTTCAACTGTCGATCAATGGCGAGCGCCGCACCGCCGATGTCGAACCGCGCAAGACTTTGCTCGATTGCCTGCGCGAGGATTTCGGCTTGACCGGCTCGCATACCGGCTGCGAGCACGGCGTTTGCGGCGCCTGCACCATCTTGCTCGACGGCGAGCCAGTTCGCGCCTGCTTGATCTTTGCCGTGCAAGCGGACGGCTACGAAATCACCACGATCGAAGGTGTCGCTCCCGCGCCCGGCGAGCTCAGCGTCATCCAGGATGCCTTCTGTGAGACGCACGGCATGCAGTGCGGCTATTGCACGCCCGGAATGGTGCTGACCGCCACCGCGCTGCTGCGGGATAATCCGCAGCCGACGCGCAAGGAAATCGTCGAAGCCATCTCCGGAAATATTTGCCGCTGCACCGGCTATGGCCAGATCGTCGAAGCCATTGCGCTCGCCGCCGAAAGGCTGGCGCACGCCAACGCGCCGCAAAGAGCCAAGCCATGAGCACGGCGCCGCGTCGCTTGCGTTACGTTTCCGCCAATCGCCGGGTGCGTGAGGATCGTCGTTTTGTCGTCGGCATGGGCCGCTACGCCGCCGACGTCGAAGCGGCCAATGCCCTGCACGTGGCGCTGGTGCCGTCCGCCCATCCGGCAGCGCGCATCGTTTCGATCGATGGCAGCGCCGCCTTGGCCCTGCCCGGCGTTCATTATGTGCTCACGGGCGAAGAACTGGCGGCCGCCACCGAGCCGCTCATGAATGGCCTGGAGACGCCCGAGGTAAAGCGCTATCCGCTCGCCTTGAAGCAAGCACGCTACGTCGGCGAGTGGATCGCGGCAGTCGTCGCCGACACCCGCGCGCTGGCCGAAGACGCGGCCGAGCTCGTGGAAGTGAGCTATGAACCGCTGCCTTATGTCATCGACGCGGAGGCCGCATTGCGGCCGGACGCGGCTATCGTGCATCCGCCGCACGGCTCGAATGTCCTGCTCGACCGCACATTCGTCTGGGGCGAGGTCGAGCGTGATTTTGCCCAGTCTCAGCGCCAATTGTCGTTCCGCGTTGTCTGGGGCCGCAGTTCGACGGTACCGATCGAGACGTTTGGCATAACAGCGATTTGGGATCCGTGGCGCGAATTGCTGGATGTTTGGGCATCGATCCAGATGCCCAAATATTCCGATCAGATAGCCCGCGCCATGCGGCTGCCGGCCAACGCAGTGCGGGTGCATCAAGATGTCGACGTCGGCGGCAGCTATGGCGTCAAACGCGGCATCAAGCACACCATCCTCTGCAGCTATCTCGCCCGCCGCCTGGGACGGCCGATCCGTCTGATCGAGGACCGGCTGGAAAACATGCGGGCCGGCGACGCGCACGGCCCCGACCGGATTTTCGACGTGTCGGTGGCCTTCAATACCGACGGCATCGTCAGGTCGATGAAAATGCGCGCGCTCGACAATGTCGGCGCCTATGCGGGCCGGGCACCGTTCCAGCTCGGCAAGCCGATCGGCGCCATCGTCGGCCCTTACAAGATTCAGAGCGTGGAATATCGCGCGCAGTCGGTCACGACCAACAAAGCGGTGCAGGAGGCCGTGCGCGGCTTCGGCCAGTCGCCGACCAATTATGCGATCGAGACCGCGATCGACAAGGTTGCAGGCGCGCTCCGCCTCGACCGCATCGAGGTGCGGCGGCGCAATTTCATCCGCAAAGGGGAATTTCCTTATCTTATTCCGAGCGGCACCCGATACGATAGCGGCGACTATCACACGGTGGTCGCCAAGGTTCTCGATCACGTGGGCTGGGACGCGCTGCAAACCGAGCGCAATCGGCTGCGCCAGAGCGGGCTCTTGGCCGGGATTGGCATCGCCGCTTGCCTGGAGCCGAGCGGCGGCAACTCAACCTTCGAGCCGCTCTTGAACCCAAAGAATACGACGAGCACGTGGATGGAATCGTGCCGCATCCATGTTGATGCATTGGGCGACATCGTGACGACCGTCAACACCACCTCATCGGGACAAGGGCACGAAACCCTGGTGGCAACGGTGATTGGCGAGGTTCTGGAGATCGATCCCGACCGCATCCGGGTGGTGCGGCCCGACTCGCTGGAAAGCATGCCGAGCAATTCCCCGGTCGGCAGCCGCATGGCGATCATGTTGGGCGGAGCCGCCTATCATGCCGCGGGGAAGCTGAAGCAGAAACTGATCGGTATCGGCGCGCATCAATTCGGCGCCGGCGAGGATGCGGTGGTCTATGCCAACGGCGGCGTGGCGACGACGGCCGGCGACCGTCGGCTCGCCTGGGCGGAGCTTGTCAACATCGCGCACCGGAACTGGCATCTGCTGCCGCCGGGCATGGAGCCGGGGCTGGAGACCAATCAAATCTATCAGGTGCCGACCGGCGGTACGCTGCCGACGCCGGACGGTCGCGTGCAGATGTACCCGTGCCACTCGTTCGAATTCCACGTCGTGCTCTTAGCGATCGATCCGGATATCGGCCTGCCGAAAATCCACCGCTACGTCATCGGCCACGACTGCGGCACAGTCATCAATCCGCATATCGTCAAAGGCATGACGCTCGGCGGCATCGCCCACGGCATCGGCGCCGCCTTGTTTGAAGAATTCGCTTACGATGACCAGGGCCAGATGATCACCCAGACCTTCATGGACTATCTGTTGCCGTCCTCGCAGGAAGTGCCCGAGGTCGAGATCGTTCACCACTGCACGCCGTCGCCTTACACCGTGCTCGGCCAGAAAGGCTCCGGCGAATCCGGCTATCTCGGCGCACCCGCGGCGATTTCCAGCGCCGTCAACGACGCGCTGGCACCACTCGGCATTGCGGTCGCGAAATTGCCTATCCGTCTCGCCGCTCTCGGCGATGCCATCGCCGCAGCGCGGCAATCGTCCAAAGCGTGAGATACCCATGATCATCGACTCACACGGTCACCTCGTTCCCCAGGATCTGCTCACGGCCATCCGCGCTGACGCGAAGCTTTTCCCCTCGGTCCGACTCATTGAGGACGGCGGCAGCCTTGCCTTCGCCTTTGCCGGGGCAAAGCCGACGCGGCCGGTCTCCAAGCCGCTGAGCGACGCCGCCGCGCGCACCACCTGGCTCGACCAGCAGGGCATCCAAAAGCAGGTGGTCGGCGGCTGGGTCGATATGTTCGGCTATGAGCTGCCCGCCGGCGAAGGTGAGGCCTGGTCCGGTCTGATCAATACCGCGCTGCTCGCCGCCAAAACGACCGGCCGGTTCGTGCCGCTCGCAAGCGTCCCGATGCAGGACGGCAAGCGCGCCGCAGCGATGCTTAAAGCGGCCGTCGCCGCGGGCTTCCCGGGCGTCATGATCGGCACCCTGCCGCGCGGCATCGGCAGTGTGCTCGATGCTCCCGACCTCGATCCGTTCTGGGCCGCCGCCGACGAGCTAGGAGCGGTCGTCCACATTCATCCCAGTTTCGATGCCGGCGACGTGCGGGTGAACGCCTTCGGGCTTCAGAATGCAGTCGGACGCATCTCCGACGCCATCGTCGCGGTGGCGCGGCTTCTCTACAGCGGCCACGTCACCCGTTACGCCAACGCTAAATTCGTCGTCTCCATGGGCGCAGCTGGGCTGCCCTTCGTGCTCGGCCGCATGAAACGCAATCAGCAAATCACGCCCGGGATCAGCGACCCGATCGAGGCGCTCGGCCGCATTTACACCGACACCATCCTGCACGACCCACGGGTGTTGCGCTTCGTTATTTCGATGATGGGCGCTGACCGCATCATGCTCGGCTCNNCCGATGAAAATCGTTACTGAAGCCGGCGTCACTGCCGAACAGGCCGCTTCCATCAATGGCGGCCTGGCGGCACGGCTGTTTCGGGTGGAGTGAAACGACAGAGATTCAAGACGTTTTCGCCGCGCTCAGAACACAAACAACAAGCATCGGCGCGTAATCTTGCAATCCTCCGCAAAAACGGAGGAAGCCTATTGGGGGAAATCAGATGACCATTCCGGCAAGCGCCGC
>PLTE01000197.1 GCA_003164375.1 Hyphomicrobiales bacterium
CGTCAAAGGCGATATGGGTGGTGGGGCGGCCGCGCCGCAGATCATCGTCATCCATCGCCGGCAGATCGTCATGCACCAGCGAGTAGCAGTGCACGCATTCGAGCGCGGCTCCCGCCATCAGGGCATTCTGCCGCGGCACATTGAACAGGGCCGCCGATTCCACCACCAGAAACGGCCGGAAGCGCTTGCCGCCACCCAGGCCTGAATAGCGCATGGCTTCGATCAGACGGCCCGGGCGGCTTAATTCGCCGGCGGCCGGCGTTGTGGCGAGAAGCGCCTCCAGGAGCGCCTCGGTTTCGGCCGCCACCGCATCGAGGCGGGAGAGAAAAGGGCTGCTTTTATCGCTCATTGCGTCATGACTCGGCGTTTCTAGACCGCTGCGGGGTCCTATATCAGGTCCTGGATTTAGGGGATAACGAGACTGACCGCCGGCCGCCACGGGTCACCCCGCCGCCGCCGGCGCCTTTAAGCCCCCACCAAGGGATTATCTGTGGCCAACCTGCTTATAGCGTCAATGGTGCTTGCGATCTGGCTCTATCTCGTTGCCGCCCGGGGCGGCTTCTGGCGCGCCACCGAGCGCGACGACGAGACCGTATCGCGGGACGGAGCATGGCCCGGCGTGACCGCCGTCATCCCGGCCCGCGACGAGGCCGACTGTGTGGGCGAGACCGTCGCATCGCTGTTGCGGCAAAATTATCCGGGCGAATTTACGGTCATCGTGGTCGACGACCAGAGCCGCGACGGCACAGCGCTTGTGGCGCAATCCGCCGCAGCGGCGCTCGGCGCTTCCGACCGCCTGACCGTGCTGCCGGGGAGGGCGCTGCCGCCCGGATGGACCGGCAAGCTCTGGGCTCAGCAGCAGGGCGTCGAACGCGCCGCTGCGGTGGCGCAGCCGCCGGTTTATCTCCTGTTGACCGATGCCGACATTGTCTATGCCCCGGATGCGCTGAGCGGGCTGGTCGCGCGGGCTGAGCGCGGCGGCCTCGTGCTGACCTCGCTGATGGCGAAGCTGCGCTGCAAGACCTTTGCCGAGCGCGCCTTCGTGCCGGCCTTCATCTTCTTCTTCCAGATGCTTTATCCGTTCGCCTGGGCGAACGATCCGCGTCGCTCAACCGCGGCCGCTGCCGGCGGCTGCATGCTGGTGCGCCGCGACGTGCTTGCCGCGGCCGGCGGCATGGCGGCGATCCGCGACGCGCTGATCGACGACTGCGCGCTGGCAAAACTCCTCAAACGCCAAGGCCCGATCTCGATTGCGCTGACCGAGCGCGTGCATTCGATCCGCGCTTATCCCGCGGTCGGCGATATCCGCCGCATGGTGTCGCGTACGGCTTACGCGCAGCTGCGCTATTCGCCGCTATTGCTCGCCGGCACCGTTTTCGGCCTGGCGCTGACTTATCTGGCGCCGGTTGCGCTTGCGATCTGCGCCGACGGTATGGCGCAATTCATCGGCCTATTCGTCTGGCTCTTGATGGCTTTCGCGTTGCGCCCGACGTTGCGATTTTACCGGCTGTCTGGGCTGTGGGGCTTGGCGCTCCCGGCGATCGCTGCCGCCTATATGGCGTTCACCATCGATTCCGCTTATCAGCATGCGCGCGGGCGCGGCGGCATGTGGAAAGGCCGCGCCCAAGCCGATATTTCGGAAGAGTCCAACATTTCGGAATTACGATGAATGACGCGAGCACACAGGGCGCTAACGATTGGCGCTCGGGCAAGGGCCACCGGGACGAGAATTTTCCGGTGGCGTCCTTTCTCATTCATCCGCGCCATCGCGACGCGATCCTGTCGTTCTACAATTTCGTGCGCACCGCCGACGACATCGCCGATCATGCGACGCTGTCGGCGCCGGAGAAGCTTGCGCTGCTCGATCGCCTCGAAGCCGGCTTGAACGGCGCCAATGCCGACGATGCGGTCGCGGTGCGGCTGCGGGCGGCGCTTGCAGTGCGCGGGCTGTCGCCGAAACACGCGCAGGATCTGATCGCCGCATTCAAGCTCGACGTCACCAAATTGCGCTATCGCGACTGGGACGATCTCATCGCCTATTGCTCGCTGTCTGCGATGCCGGTCGGCCGCTTCGTCTGCGACGTCCACGGCGAGAGCCACGCGGTCTGGCCGGCAAACGATGCGCTGTGCGCCGCCTTGCAGATCATCAATCATCTGCAGGACTGCAAAGAAGACTATGTGAACCTCGACCGGGTCTATATCCCGCAGGATGCGCTCGCCTTGAGCGGCAGCGCAGTCGAGGCGCTTGGCGAGGCGCGCTCGACGCCTGAACTGCTCGATTGCCTGCACGCGCTCGCAGCGCGAACCGAACGGCTGTTGAGCGAAAGCGACGGCTTTGCCGCGATGATCAACGACACGCGGCTTGCTCTCGAGGTCGCCGTCATCAATACTTTGGCGCATCGGCTGACGCGCCTCTTGCAAACGCGCGACCCGCTGAACGAGCCCGTGCATCTGCGCCCGCCCGCCGTCGCCGGCCTCACGCTTGCCGGTATTTTGCGCGGCGTCTCGCGCCGCTTCAGCCGGCGTTTTTTCGCCGCAGCACACAAGCCGCGGGGTGCTTGAGTGCAAGAGGTCGCAAAAGAGGCCGCACCAGAACCCACGCCAGCGCCCACACCGGCGGCCGCGCGCGCGGCGGGCAGCTCGTTCTATTTGGGGATGCGGATCTTGCCGCGCGCCCAGCGCGAGGCGATGTTCGAAATTTATTCGTTCTGCCGCGCGGTCGACGACATTGCCGACGATCCGGGGCCGCGCGAGCCGCGGCTCGATGCGCTCGAGCAATGGCGCAGCGATATCGCGGCCGTCTATGCCGGCTCGGCCCCGCCGCATCTGGCCGGTCTGGCGCAGGCGGTGCGCTCATTCGCGCTCGATCGTGGCGATTTTCTCGCCGTCATCGCCGGCATGGAGATGGATGTCATTGCCGATATCCGTGCGCCTGATCACGTGACGCTCGATCTCTACTGCGACCGGGTCGCCTGCGCGGTCGGCCGGCTTTCGGTGCACGTGTTCGGCATGGAACGCGACGCAGGCCTTGCGCTGGCGCATCATCTCGGCCGCGCGCTGCAGTTGACCAATATCCTGCGCGACCTCGACGAGGACGCAAGTCTGGGGCGGCTTTATCTGCCGCGCGAGGAGCTGCAAGCCGCGGGGATTACCTCGACCGAGCCGGCCGCGGTGATAGCCCATCCGGCGATCGGCAAGCCGTGCGCGACACTGGTCGCTTTGGCGCAAGCCGAGTTCGAAAAAGCCCGCGCGGTCATGGCGGAAAGCCCGCGCCGCGTCGTGCGGGCGCCACGGATCATGGGCGAGGCCTATCGGCTTATTCTCGATGAGCTGATCGCGCGGGGCTTTGCGCCGCCGCGTCAGCCGGTGCATCTGCCGCGCGGGAAATTTCTTCTCATCGTGCTGCGCAATCTGTTTTAGCGCGTGGACTCAGATGCCGACAACAAGATGCAGATAGATGTAGGCTTGATAATGGCGGCCATGACGCTTTGAACTCATTTCCGCTTTTGGGACACAGCGGCCATAGCCAGACTTACTGCTGCGACGACCCGGGCGCGAATGACCCGAAGCGGCCCTCACGGCAATTTAGTTTTCAGCAAAGATTGACGTCGTCTGCTGGCCCCTTATGAAAAGGGCCAGCAGCGGCTAGCTCATTATTTATTTGTTCTTCTTGAAGACGTCGTCCAACCAGTCGAACTCGATCTGGTGTTTGAGGCTAGGGTTGTTCATTTGGCAGTGAGCCTCCCCGCCTTCGATCAAGCGTACCAGGCGTTCCGTCTTTGGGCAGGTCAGCTTCTCGTAGAAGTCGTGTCCCAGGCCGTTCATCAAGGGTCCTTCGCCTTCGCCAGCGAAGTTCAACAAGGGGCAGGTGATCTTCCCCTCGATCCCGGCCAAGCTGTAGCGGCCGAGTTCGTCCAACAAGGCTGGAAGCGATCCATCGGCCAAACCCAATCGCTGCCAGAAATTTGTCGCCATGTACTTCTTCATCGGCTCGGAGAGGTCGATCTTGTTCTCAGTGTCGTTGCCGTAGGGCGCGTTCGGATCGAGACCCAATCCGGCCATGAGGACGGGCTTGAACTCCGGCGTCAGCGAATTGGCGATCACGGCGGTAATGCGCTTCTCGTATGCCGCCGCCCGCGGGGCGAAATATCCGCCCATGCTGTGCCCGGAGAGCGCAAGCCTCTTGGGGTCGACGTCGTCGCGGGACAGAACGTAGTCGACGGCGTATCGGGTCGGGACTTCCCAGTCCGGCCGATAGGTCAGGCTCGGGTCCAGGGCGTAGGCGCCAACCTGGCCGGGGCCCTCCCATAGAAACGCGTTGTAGCCGCGGCGAACCGCCGCCGCGCCACCGCCAAAGTCATATAGCTCCTCGCAAGTGGTGTCGCCGCCCCCGAGGATCATCAGGGTCGGACGCGGGCCGCCGGACGCCGAAGCGCGCATGAAATACCCCGGCAGTGTCTTGCCGTTCTCATAGGGAATGCTGACCGGCTCGATGGGTGGGTCGAACAGCGCCGAGGCCTGCCTGAAGCACGAGCGGTGGCGATGGTACATGGCGAGTTGTCGGGGATCCTTGCTTTCGAGGTAGAAGAGACCCGTTCGCCAATAGAGCGATGCTCGCAAGAACGCCTCACGCGCACTGACAACGTGCCCGCCGCTCAGGCTGCTGTGGGCTACGGCCTCGACCCGCTCGGCCGTGCCCGTCCATTCGACAGCCCAGCTGTTAATGTCGCGGTCCACGACCCGTCGCGCTGTCGAATACAGCTCGCCGAACGCGCCACCCTCGCCATAGGCGCCGGCCACCATGCCTCTGACGAGTTGGTAGTCGAAGTTCGATTTGAACATCCCCGGCATCCCCGGCGTGGCACCGAAAATCGCTCCGATTGTTGTCGCCGGTTTTGCCGGGACCTTCGTGGTGGGCGCTTGTTTCAGATTTATGTTCATTTCATCTGTTCCTGTCGTTCAATTGGAATTGGCTTTTAATGGGGCGTATTGGACGAGCGTAAGAAGCGCTAACGACGTGCGTCTGTATAAAATTGACCGCTTTTCGGTGCCGTCGCGTTAATGGCGCATGATGTCAAGCAATAGGCGCGCACGGTCGAACGAGCGGCGATCTCGGTTGCTGCGCTGCGATCAACGTATCCCGCTCGGTGGCACGCCGAACCAGCGGATCGCAGCCCGCGTAAAAGTGCTTCGCTCGGAATAGCCGAGCTTGTAAGCAATCTCGGCGAAGTCCCACCTGCCGTCAGCCAGCAACTCCTCAGCGCGGGCGCGCCGGACCTCGTCTAGCAAGGCCGCAAAGCTTCGGCCGGCGATGGCCAGGCGACGCTGGAGCGTGCGCATTGACAGGCCGAGCGCGCTCGCGATCTCAGCCACCGTCGGCGGCCCTCCGGCTAGGCGGTCGCGAACCTCAGCGGCGACCACGCCAACGATGTCGTCGATTGCCGGTACATCGCTGAGCGCCCTGTTGGCGTACGCGTCGATATATGGGAGCGCGGAAGATGCGACGGGTCGCGAGACGGCGAGGACGGCCGCCAGGTCGAAGACAAGGCGCCAATCTGCAGTTCCAAACTTCACGTCGGTCCCGAATATATCGGCGATGACGCCTCCCGTATCACCTGGCGCAGCACAGGCGAGTTCGGCTGACACCGGACGCAGGCGCACACCGAATGCCCGCTCTGGCACTAGCGCCAGGTTCGCGTTGGCCCAGAGCATCGCTGCAGCCGCGCCTCCGCTAGAAGGGTTTGCGCCGCTGCCCAAGAGCCGATACGTCACTGCAAAAGAACGCTCGTTCACGTCGACCCCGATCCTCACGCTTTCAGCTGCAAGGCGGACGTAGCGCGCGATACGCTCGAAAGCGTCGGTGAGCGACACGGCGTGGATCGCCGCCTCGCCCACCACTCCCCACGCGCTTGCACCGGCGAAAGGCGCAAGCTCTGCACCGATCCGATGACCGCCGGCAAGGTCGGCGAGCGCACCCCATAGCCAAAGAAGCGCTGTTTCTGAGACGCGCCCTGACGTTTGAACTTCGAGGCTTCGGGTCGAGACGCCGGCCCGCAGGGCGTCCACACGCGCGGAATCAACAAGCCCCGCTGCGGTGGCCGCGGCGAGAATTCCCTCGATGAGTTGCGAGGTTACCATCGCGTGCCGACCGCGACTGACCTGAAAGGCGCGCTTCATGAATGCCTTACCTTCAGGGCGATTTCAGTAATCTGGTTTGCAACACCGAGCCTTTAATTTTTAATATAATATTAGTTCTACAGCAATTTGGGGATGATGCCCGGCCGTCTGAGCACAATTGAGCACTCTGAAACGGCGGCGGCGACCGCTAACGGCCAGGAATTGAACTAACCAAGATGTTGGCAATTGGCCCTTCGCGACATTTCGCTGCGGTGCAGAACTTCGTCGTTATCGGGGCACAGCGGACGTCGAGCAAGCGGCACTCAATCAAGCTCGATTTATAAGTCCCGAGTTAAAACCCTCCGATCGTCTTGCGCCAAGTTCGGTGAGGGCATCGCCAAAGTTACGAAAGCCGGTCCGATGAATCGTCCGCCGCTGGCGCAGCGGCGGTTGCCGGTAACGAAAATCCCCTCTAAGCGTACGCGGTGTGGAGGCGCCGCCGGAGGCTGCCGATAGAATAATGCAACCCCAATCAGGTCTGGAGCTGCATTTCCCGGCTCGCAACGGGCTGCCGGGAGATAAGCCAATCAAACCATGACTAGAACCGTCCACATCATCGGCGCCGGCCTTGCCGGATTGTCCGCTGCCGTCAAGCTGTCCACGGGGGCCGGCAAGGTGATCGTGCACGAAGCGACCAGCGCCGCCGGCGGCCGCTGCCGCTCCTATCACGACGCTTCGGTCGGCATGACCATCGACAACGGCAACCATTTGTTGCTGTCCGGCAATCGGGCCGCAATTGACTATTTGCGCGACATCGGCGCGGCGGAACGCTTGGCCGGTCCGCCGCACGCCGAATTTCCGTTCGTCGATTTCGCAAGCGGCGAACGCTGGACGCTGCGCTTCAATGACAGCCGCGTGCCGTTCTGGATCTTCGATCCCACCCGTCGCGTCCCGGGAACGCGGGCGCTTGATTACGCGGCGCTGCTGCGGCTCTTGCGGCCGCCGTTCGGCAAGACGGTGGGCGAGGTCATCGCTTGCAAAGGTCTGCTCTACGACCGACTGGTCGAGCCGCTTCTTGTCGCGGCGCTCAATATCGCGCCGCCGCAAGGATCGGCGAAGCTTGCCAGCGCGGTCATTCATGAGACGCTCGCCGCCGGCGGTCGTGCCTGCCGGCCGCTGCTCGCGCGCGAGGGCTTAAGTGCGACGCTGATCGAACCGGCGCTCGCCTTCCTGCAACAGCGCCGGGTCGCCGTGCGGTTCGGCGAGCAGTTGCGCGCCTTCCGCTTTGGCACCGCGCGCGTCGAGGCGCTCGATTTTGGCGATGAAACAATCGCGCTGTCGGCCGATGATACGGTCATTCTCGCGGTGCCGCCTTACATCGCGGCCTCGCTCGTCCGCGGCCTTCAGGTGCCGACCGAGTTTCGCGCCATCGTCAATGCGCATTTCCGGGTCGACCCGCCGGCCGGGCAGCCGCCGATCCTTGGCGTGCTCAAGGGAACGGTCGAATGGCTTTTCGCTTTTCCCGGCCGGCTATCGGTCACGATTAGCGCCGGAGATAGATTGGTCGATACCCCGAGAGAGGAACTGGCGAAGACGATCTGGGGCGAGGTTTCAGGCCTGACCGGCTTGCCGGCCGAACTGCCGCCTTGGCAGATCGTGCGCGAGCGCCGCGCTACTTTTGCCGCCACGCCTGAGCAGGACGCAAGGCGCCCCGGCGCCGAAACCTCGTGGCAAAACCTTATTCTTGCCGGAGATTGGACGAATACCGGCCTGCCAGCGACGATCGAAGGCGCGATCCGATCCGGCAATCGTGCGGCCGGGCTGATTGCAAGCCGCTGAATGGAGTGGCAAATGAATTTTCACATGACGGACTCACCCGTTATCGATCTCGACCGTCCTATCGCAGCTGCGACGCAGGCGCTGCTCGACCGGCAGCGTCCCGACGGCCATTGGGTATTCGAGCTTGAAGCCGACGCCACCATTCCCGCCGAATATGTCTTGCTGCGCCATTATCTCGGCGAGCCCGTTGACGCCGAGCTGGAAGCCAAGATCGCCGTCTATCTGCGCCGCATCCAGGGCGCCCATGGCGGCTGGGCGCTGTTCGCCGACGGCGAACTCGATGTCAGTGCGACGGTGAAGGCCTATTTCGCGCTGAAGATGATCGGCGATTCCGTTGATGCCGACCACATGCGGCGCGCCCGCGAAGCGGTGCGCGCCCGCGGCGGCGCCGCCAAAGCCAACGTCTTCACGCGGCTCATGCTGGCGCTGTTCGGATTTATTCCGTGGCGCGCGGTGCCGGTGATGCCGGTCGAGATCATGCTGCTGCCGAAGTGGTTTCCGTTTCACCTCGACAAGATGTCGTATTGGAGCCGCACCGTGATCGTGCCGCTTCTGGTGCTGATGGCGAAAAAGCCGCGGGCGCGCAACGCCAAGGGCGTGCGCATCGACGAGCTGTTTCTCAGGCCCCCCGACACGCTTGGACCGGCGCCGAAGGCGCCGCAGCAGAAGGCGTCGTGGTTCTGGTTCTTCCGCGGCGTCGACAATCTGTTGCGCTCGACCGAGCCGTCGTTTCCCAAGCGCGCGCGGCAGCGCGCGATCGCTGCCGCCGTCGCCTGGGTCGGCGAGCGGCTCAACGGCGAGGACGGGCTCGGCGCGATTTTTCCGGCGATGGCGAATTCGGTGATGATGTTCGACGCGCTCGGCTATCCGGAGGGCGATCCGCAGCGCGCCATCGCGCGCAAGTCGATCGAGAAATTATTGGTGGTGCACGAGGACGAGGCCTACTGCCAACCCTGCGTGTCGCCGATCTGGGACACCGGTCTGGTCTGTCACACGCTGTTGGAGGCCGGCGGCGAGCGCGCGGTCAAGGAAGCAAGCCGCGGCCTCGATTGGCTGGTGCCGATGCAGGTGCTCGACCTGCGCGGCGACTGGATCGCCCGGCGGCCAAACGTAAGGCCGGGCGGCTGGGCGTTCCAATATGCCAATCCGCATTATCCCGACGTCGACGACACTGCGGTGGTCGCCATGGCGATGGATCGTGTGCAGAGCCTGTCCGGCGAGCCACGCTTTCGCGAAAGCCTCGCGCGCGCGCGCGAGTGGATTCTCGGCATGCAGAGCGAGAACGGCGCCTGGGGCGCCTTCGATGCCGACAACGAATTTTATTATCTCAACAATATCCCGTTCGCCGATCACGGCGCGCTGCTTGATCCGTCCACCTCGGATGTGACGGCGCGCTGCATCT
>PLTE01000182.1 GCA_003164375.1 Hyphomicrobiales bacterium
CCATCAGCGTCATCGAGCGCGGCTGCGCCGGATTGCCGGATTGCGCCATCACGGCGGCGGCGGCGAGCACGGAGACGCAAGGCTGACAGACCGCGGCCACATGCGCGCCTGGCCCGATGGTTTCGAGAAACTTGATGACGTGGTCGGTATATTCGTCGACGCCGAAGCGGCCGGCAGTCAGTGGAACGTCGCGCGCATTGTGCCAGTCGGTGATGTAGACGTCGTGATCGGGCAGCATGGTGCGCACGGTGGCACGCAACAGCGTCGAGAAATGCCCGGACAATGGCGCCACCAACAGCACCCGCGGCTGCACCGTCGCGATGTCTTTCTTGAAATGCAGGAGCGTGGCGAACGGCGTGGTTGCCGCCGCCTCCTCGTGAACCTCGACCTCGCGGTTGCCGACGGTGATGCTGTCAATGTGGAACGGCGGCCGCGTGTGAGTGAGACCGGCGCGTGCGATCAACTCATAGACCGCGGTGAGGTTGCGCAGCGCCGGAATATCGCCGAGCAAGGACGGTCTGCCGGTGGCGGCAGCCATGCCAGCCCAAGCCCGGACCGGCCCCATAATGTCGGTTTGTAATTGATAGGCGAGGTACAGCATCCGCTTTCCACGGGCGCCGCGAACCGTCTGGCGACGGATCCTACCGACCCCCCAACGCCGGAAAGCTAGTGCATTTTTTGTTGCACTGCGACAAGAATATGCACATCCTGGACAATTGGGAACGGGGCCGGCATTAACTTGGCTCGCAGCAATGGCAACGGCACCGCAAGGGCAACCCTGCTTTGACGTTAAGTGTTTGATTTAAGCTCAGTTTCATAAGAGAATGACGGGATGTCCAAGGCCACACTCACGCTTGCCAGCAAGAATTACGGCTCCTGGTCGTTGCGCGGCTGGTTGCTCTGCAAACTGGCGGACCTCGATTTCGAGGAGAAGCATGTTTCGACCGACGACCCCTCGACCCGCGCCGAGCTCTTGCTGTTGTCGCCGTCCTTCCAGGTCCCGGCGCTCCTGCATGATGGGCTGAAGGTCTGGGACACCCTGGCGCTGTCCGAATATCTCCATGAAATCAACCCGGGCGCAGGCTTATTGCCGTCCGACCAGAAGCAGCGGGCGCATTGCCGCTCGATCTGCGGCGAAATGCATTCCGGTTTTGCCAATCTGCGCTCGGCGCTGCCGATGAATATCAAGGCGCATTTCCCGGGCTTTAAGTCCTGGGCCGGCGCGCGTGGCGATATCGAACGCATCACCACGATCTGGCGCGAATGCTTGACCGCCTATGGCGGCCCCTATCTGTTCGGCAAGACGCCGGGCGCGGCCGACGCCATGTACGCGCCGGTGTGCTCGCGCTTCACCACCTATGACGTCGCGGTCGACGCCCCGGCGAAGGATTACTGCCGCACCATCATGGCGATGCCGATCATGCAGGAATGGATCGCCGCGGCCAAAGCCGAGCCCGATGAGTTGGAAGAGCTCGACGTCGAGTTCTAGCTTAAACCTTCAATCCCACTTCTGCCGGCCGGAATAGGCCCAGTCGACGAGTCTCCCCGCGGGATTCGCCAGCGCTGAGATCTCGGCCATCTCCGCCTCGCTCAAGGCGAAGTCGAAAATCGCCGCGTTCTCCGACAGCCGCTCGATCTTGCTGGTGCGCGGAATGACGACGATGTCCTGCTGCACGAGATAACGCAGACAGACTTGGGCTGCGGTCTTTTTGTATGCCGCGCCGATCTTCGCCAGCACTTTGTCGTTGCCGGCATTGCCGCGCGCGATCGGGCTATAGGCAACCATCGCCATGCCATGGGCCCGGCAGGCGGCGTGCACCTTCGACTGGTCGAGGAACGGATGACACTCCACCTGATCGCAGACCAAAAGCCCACCCGCGATCGCCACCGCCTCCTCGATCTGCGGCACGGTGAAGTTCGACACGCCGATGTGCCTGGCGAGCCCGTCGCTCTTGACCCGGCGCAGTGCGCCAAGCGTCTCCTCGAGCGGGATCTGCGGATTGGGCCAATGCAGCAGCAGAAGGTCGACCTCGCTTAACCGCAACCGCACCAGGCTGTCGCGGGCGGCGCGTTCCAAGGCCCGTGGCGCGAAATGCGACGGCCACACTTTGGTGGTCACGAACAGGTCGCGGCGCTTGACGCCCGACGCGCGTATCCCCTCGCCGACCTCACGCTCGTTGTCGTAGATTTCCGCGGTATCGACGTGGCGATAACCGAGCCGCAAGGCTTGCTCGACGACGCGGGCGCAGACGCGGCCGCGCAACTCCCAGGTGCCGAGCCCGAGGAGCGGAATCTCCGCACCATTGGCCGCGAGAGTCGGGAACGGTCCGATCGCGCTCATGTGTCGCAAGTGCTCATGTTTCCCAAGTGCTCATATGTCCCAAGTGCTCATGTGTCCCATATCGGCGCTTGCGGCGGGCTGACGATGCGTCCGTCGGACCGCTTAAGCTTGCCGATCTGCGTGATCTCCGCCTCCGACAGCGCGAAGTCGAGGCTACCGAGATTTTCCGCGAGCCGTTCGCGTTTCGAAGTGCGCGGAATGGGAATGATGGCTTGCTGTTCGAGGNNCGGAAACGCAACGCGACCTGCGCGGGGGATTTGCCGTGGGCGCGGCCGATGGCTTGCAGCACCGCGTCGGCCGGCACCTTGCCGCGCGCCAAGGGACAATAGCCGACCACGGCCATGCCGTGGCGGCGCGCCGCAGCCAAGACTTTGGTCTGATCGAGAAAAGGGTGGGCCTCGATCTGCAGCACCGCAATCGGCTCGCTCGCGACTTTGACCGCTTCCTCGATCATCGCGATGTTGAAATTCGCCACGCCGATAGACTTGGCGAGGCCGGCCTTTTTGACCTTGCACAGCGACGCGATCGATTCCTTCAACGGAATTTGCGCATTGGGCCAATGAATCATCAACAGATCGACCCATGGCAAGGCAAGCTTCTCCAGACTTTCGTCGACCGAGCGTTCGAAATCGCCCGGCGCCAGCCGGCTGAACCAGACCTTGGTGGTGACGAACACGTCCTCGCGCTTTAGGCCCGAGCCGCGCAAGCCGGACCCGACCTCGCGCTCGTTGCCGTACATCTGCGCGGTGTCGAGATGCCGGTAGCCGAGGTGCAATGCCGCCTCGACCAATTCGACGCACAGATCATCCTTCAGCGTCATGGTGCCGAAGCCGATAATGGGGATCCGCGCACCGTGAGCTTCAACCACGTCCATGCCCTGCTCCTGACCCTGGCGTCTCTTGGCTATTCGCTGGAGCAATCTAGCCGGGATCGCGCGTTGCGCAATCCGGCCGACAGGCCGTGACTAGCGCGCTTTGCCGAGCACCGCGAAGGCCGCCTCGGGCGCTTGCTCCAGCACCTTGAGCAGAGCCCGCGCCGGCCCGCGTGGCGAGCGTTTGCCCTGCTCCCAATTGCGCACCGTCTCGACCGGCACGCCGATGCGCGCGGCGAAGGCGGCTTGCGTGAGCCCGGTCTGGCTGCGCACGTTGCGGGCATAGCTCGCGTCGGTGCGGGCGGCTTCCGAGCGCGCCGCGCGGTGCGCCGCGGTGGCAATGGCTTGCGGATCGCTGGCGATGGCGCGTTCGTTGCCGTCGGGCAGCACCTCGACCAAACGTCCGTCCGCTTTCAATCGCACGCGCAGCATGGCGTTCGCTCCGTCGGCTTATGGCGACTGATGAGTCGCCGGTATCATAGCTGATTCGTCGTGGATTCAATGAGTTAGTAAGAAAGCCTATGGGCGAGCGGCCGCTGCACGACTAGGGCCTTGGCGTACTAGGCCATTGCCCTAGTTACGGCCTTGTAGGAAAAGTCTTGGGACAAGGAGTTCCGCACTTGCAACCTTCGCAAAACCTGCAGATCGACGCCAAGCGGCTTTGGGACTCGCTGATGCAAACCGCGCAAATCGGCGCGACGCCTAAAGGCGGCATCTGCCGGCTCACGCTGACCGACCTCGACCGCCAGGTGCGCGACTGGTTCAAGACCCAATGCGAAGCGCTCGGCTGCAGCGTCACGGTCGACGAAGTCGGCAATATGTTCGCGCGCCGGCCCGGCAAAGACCCGGCCCTCCTCCCGATCGCCATGGGCTCGCATCTCGACACCCAGCCGACCGGCGGCAAATTCGACGGCGTGCTCGGCGTGCTCGGAGCGCTGGAAGCGATGCGCACGCTGCACGATCTCGGCTACGAGACCAATGCGCCGATCGAAATCGTCAACTGGACCAACGAGGAAGGCTCGCGCTACGCGCCGGCCATGCTCGCCTCCGGCGTTTTCGCCGGCGTGTTCACGCCCGAATACGCCTATTCGCGCCTGGATCGCGACGGCAAGCGCTTCGGTGACGAACTCGACCGCATCGGCTACAAAGGCGGCGCCAAGGCCGGCGCGCACAAATTCGGCGCGATGTTCGAACTGCATATCGAGCAAGGGCCCATTCTCGAAGCCGAAGATCGCATGATCGGCGTCGTGCAAGGCGTCCAGGGCATGCGCTGGTACGAGGTCACGGTCGTCGGCCAGGAAGCGCACACCGGAGCGACGCCAATGCGGCTGCGCAAGAACGCGCTCCTTGGCTCAGCGCGCATGATCGAACGCATCGACGCCATCGCCAACGAACACGCCCCCGACGCTGTCGGCGCCACAGGCCTGATCGAGAACCGGCCGAACAGTCGCAATGTCGTGCCCGGCGAAGTGTTCTTTACCGTCGACTTCCGCCATCCCGACGACAAAGTGCTCGACGCCATGGAGACGAAATTCCGGGCAAGTCTCGCCGAAATACTCATACCCTTGCGGCTCACTTACCAGGAAGCCCGCATCTGGGATTCGCCGGCCGTGAAATTCGCCCCCGAACTGATCGACTGCGTGCGCAAAGGCGCCGAAAAATCAGGCTTCACCTCGCGCGACATCATCTCCGGCGCCGGCCACGACGCCGCCTATATCGCCCGTGTCGCCCCAACGACGATGATCTTTGTACCCTGCCTGGGCGGCATTTCGCACAATGAAGCGGAATCGACCAGCTTCGACGAATGCGCCGCGGGCGCCCAGGTTTTGTTGAATGCGGTATTGGAGTTCGACCGGCGGTTGGGATGAGTTGCCAGGCGGCGGAACCGCCTCGGCCGGTCCGTGTCGTTCAATTCGCTTGAGCATCCTGCCGTGGCCGCCAAATTGCGGCGTGCTCGATTTCGGCGATCGTCTTCGTGCCGTTGGCGACCGCTATGGCATCGAACTCGACCGTCGCATGACCCTTGACGAGCTGGTTCGACGTGATCGTCGCGCGCAGCGTCAGTTGGTCGCCAACGCGGGCGGCGGCACGATTGCGCACCTTGCTGCGCACGTGAATCCACGGGCCGAGCACCACGTTCTCCAACAAGGCGCGATTGGCGAGTTGCAAGATCTGCCCGGGATGCAGCAAGCCTTCGCGGCGATAAATTGCATCGGTTTCCCGAATGGCATCGAGATAGTTCGCCAGCATGGCGTCGTCGATCGTCAGAGGCGCAATCCCGAGCGAGGTTCCGGCCGCGAGGCTCTGCTCACTCGCCTGCGGCCGTTCGCGCGGCGGCATTCGCGCCGGCAGGCGCTCGATCTCCGGCGCCGTCTGCGGGTCCGCCGGCATCAAAGCGTGTCCGGTGGCGCATTGAATGCCGGCACAATCGACCGACAGCGTAAGTCCGCCGTTCTCTTCGGCCGCAGTGACGCGGGCAATGCCGCCGTCATAGATCGGCTTGCGAAACCGGCATTCGGCTTCGCCGCGCTCCAGCCAAGCGCGGCCCCAGCGCGCGACCGGCATGTGCGCCATATAGGCGTAGACCGCCACTCCGGGCACCAGCGCGCCGTTGAAGCCGAACCGACGGGCAATGGAATCGTCGTGGATCTTGTTTTCCGAAGCGGCCGCTATGTTAAATGCAACGACTTCGTGTGCGGCTAACTCCTGAGTGCCCATGAGTTTGATCCGCCCGATCACGCTTTATCGGTATCCGACCGCCCGTCGGCGTCAAAGCGCGGCGGCGGCTGCCGGTAGCTTGCCGGCGTGCGCGACAGCTTGATCGGCGATCCGACACCGCGATAGCTGCCGATGTTGACGATCATATCGCGATGCGTTGCGTGCGGATGCGCCAGCGCTTCCGCAACGCCGAGCAGCGGTCCGCACGGCACGCCCGCGGCGATCAGATCCCGCGCCAGTTCGGCGCCGTCGAACCGGGAGAGCGCCCGTTCGAGAGCGGCGTGCAACGCATCGCGATTTTCGACACGCTGGGCGTTGGTCGAAAAACGCGGCGCGCTGCCGATCTCGGGCGCAGCGATCATGTCGCAGAGCTTGCGAAACTGTCCGTCGTTGCCGGCGGCCACGAATATCGGGCATGTCGCGGTCGCAAACAGCGAATAAGGCGCGATGTTGGGATGTGAATTCCCGGTCCGCACCGGCGCTTTGCCGGTCGCAAAATAATTTGCCGCGTGCGGATGCAAAAGCGACAGACCGGAGTCGTAAAGCGCCGCTTCGACGAATTGGCCCTTGCCGGTTCGATCGCGGTCATGCAGCGCCAGCATGATTCCCAAGGCGGCGTTGAGCCCGGTGACCATATCGACGACCGGCAAGCCCACGCGCAACGGTCCGCCGTCAGCTTCGCCATTGACGCTCATGATGCCCGACATCGCCTGAATGATGGCGTCGTAGCCGGGCAGCCCGCCGAGCGGACCGTCGGCGCCGAAGCCGGTGATGCGACAGTGGATCAAGCGGGGAAAGCTTTGGCAAAGAACGTCGTCGCCCAGTCCCCATCGCGCCAAAGTTCCGATTTTAAAGTTCTCGACCAGAACGTCGGCATCGGCCAATAGCCGCCGCAGCAGTTCGCGGGAGGCGCTCTGCGAAAAATCCAGCACCACACTTTTCTTGTTGCGATTGACGCCGGTGAAATAGGGCGCGGTGCCTTCGACGAAAGGCGGCCCCCAACTTCGCGTTTCGTCGCCTCCGGGCGGCTCGATCTTAAGCACCTCCGCGCCGTGATCGCCGAGGATCTGGGTGCAGAAAGGCCCGCCCAAGACGCGGCTCAGATCGATGACTTTCAGCCCGGCGAGTGACCCGGCTCGATCGCTCATGGCAAGCTATCCCCGCCGGTCATCGCGCGGCTGCCGGGCCAGGCGCTAGTCCTTCTTGGCACCGGATGCCTCGACGATTTTGCGCCAGCGCTCGGTTTCGGCGGCCAGCATGGCGGCGAATTGCGCGGCGTTTCCCGTGATCGGGATGGCGCCGAGGTCGTCAAGCTGGCGTTTGATCTGCGGATTTTCAAGCGCGAGATTGATTTCTCCGTTCAAGAGGTCGACGATCGCCGAGGCGGTGCCCCGCGGCGCGCCCACGCCGTAGAATGAACTCGTCTCGTATCCCGGCAGGCTGTCGCTGATCGGCGGCACGTCGGGCAACGACACGGAGCGCTCCCGCGTCGTAACCCCGAGAGCGCGCACTTTGCCCTCGCGCACCAGCGGCGCCGAAGAGGTGACGTTGTCGAACATGGCCTGGATTTGACCGGACATCAGATCGAACAGCGCCGGCGCTGATCCTTTATAGGGAACGTGAACGAGGTCGGTCCCGGTCATCGTCTTGAACAGTTCGCCGGACAGATGCAGCGATGTTCCGATGCCCGACGAGCCGAAACTCAACCGGCCCGGATTGGACTTTGCATAAGCCACGAATTCGGGGATCGTGTGTGCCGGGATGTTGTTGTTGATGACCATGACCAGCGGAATGCGCGCCGCGCCCGCGACCGGGACGATGCTCTTGGCAAAGTCGAACGGAAGGCTTTTGTCGAACGACGCGTTGATGGCATTGGCCGTGCTGGTGAGCAGCAGAGTGTAACCGTCGGGCGATGAATTGATCACCATTTCGGTGCCGACATTGCTGCCGGCGCCCGGCTCGTTGACGACCAGAAAGGGCTGCCCAAGCTTCTCCGAGAGCCGCTGGCAAATCAGCCGCGAAATGACATCGGTCGCCCCGCCGGCGGTATAGGGCACGATCCATTTCACCGGGCGGGTCGGATAAGGCACGGGCGACTGCGCCGCGACACGCGCGATCGGAAACCCGCCCAGAGACGCCGTCGTCACCATGCCCAGGGCGCCAGCCAGAAGCGCGCGTCTTTTGAAGTGAACCGTTATTGCCATGCGCCGCTAGCCTGACGGCTTTTTCATGCAAACGCGAGAAAAATTATTGCATTGACGCGGGCGGAGCTGGCGTCGGCAGAAACTGGTTCATGGTTCGCGATGTCAGCGGTCGGTATTCCGATGCCTCGACCATTCAAGCGTTGCCATCGTCACCTGACAATCCGATAATATTCGCGCGTGTCAGCAGGCAGGGTGCACCCATGCCCACCTCCGACGAATACCGCCAGACCGCCGAAGAATGCTACCGCTTGGCCCAAGAGGCCAAGACCGAGACGGATCGCTTGGCGTGTCTCGATCTTGCACGAACTTGGCTCGACGCCGCGTCGCGCCAAGATCAAATGACTCCGGGACAGATCGCCGAAGCCGATAAATTGGCCCGTGAACGGACAACCGAGCCTGAAGCGTCACCACCTGAAGGCCGCACGGGATGGCGGCGGGTGTTTGGACTCTTCCGTTAGCATCGGCGGGGCCGGCAATGATGGGACTCGCGCTCGGTCGGTTGAGAGGAACCGCAATCATGACCTTTGATCGTCGGTTTGCATGCGTCGTCGTGGCGACATGCGCTTTGCTCCGCGCCGCGGCGGCGCAGGAGCCAGCGCCTTTCTGTCCCGACATCGGCGAGCTTGACGTTCAGGCGCTGCTGCTGCCGCCGCCTTGCGACAGCTGCGCGATCACACAGGCGGAGTTGGCGGAACTGCAAAGCCTGCAGAGCACCCGCACGCCGGAAATGACGGAGCATGCGCGCGCCGATTACACCCGTACGCCTGAGCGCTTCCTCGACGGCATGGGAATTCACCTCGTCGCGCCTGCGCTCGGACAAGCGGCGCCGCTATTGAAATGTGCAGCCGTTGTCGCCGAAGGCGCCGTCGACAAGGCCAAGCTGCAGTTCAACCGGACCCGGCCCTACAAGCTTGCCGGCAACGGCCTTCATCCGCTCAAGGAGATCGCCGCCGACGACGCGCCGTCCTACCCTTCAGGCCATTCGGCCTTCGGCTCCGTCACCGGGCTCGTTCTCGCGGCGATGGATGCGGATTTGCGCGACAGGTTCCTCAAGCGTATCGAGGATTTTGGCTTTAGCCGGCTGGTTTCCGGCGTGCATTACCGGAGCGACGTCTACTCAGGCGAATTGGTCGGCGCGACCGCCGCCGCGGTGCTGCTCGGCAACGCGGAGTTTCGCAAACGGATCGACCTGGCGGCTCCCGATCTGCGCAATGCGCTCGCCGCCGGGAACTAAGTGTGGCGGACTTGTCCCGCGAATGATCTCAGTTGCGGTTGTTGAGCGAGCCATAATACGGGTCGGGAGTAGGCGACGTATTGTAGCCGTTGCCTTGAAAGTGGCCGAACGAACTCACCGGGCCCTGCTGCACACCGAACTGCACCACCGGACCATTCTGGCCCAACGGTTGTACGCCCTGGGGCGAACTCGCGACGTGATCGCCCGGATCGGCGAACGTCGTATTGCCGTCGCCGGACGGCCGAACGGTCTCCAGAGTGAACGCTGATGCCGACAGAGCGGTCAAGAAGACTGCGGCCGCTGCAAACCAGGCAACCGCCGCGCACCGGAACCACATCAATCGAAGCATCATGGCCTCCACGATCAGCGCCCCCGAAGCACCACGTGCAAGTTAGGAGCGCAACCCACCCAACGTCAAGCCGATCCTATAGCGGTTTATCGGGCTTTAGCCTCCGATGCGATCACTCCACTTTGATGTTGGCCGCGCGAATGACCTTGCCCCATTTTTCACTTTCGTCGGCGATGAATTTTGCAAATTGACCGGGCGTCATGCGCATCGGCTCGACGCCCAAATCGGCAAGCCGCGCCTGCGCCGCTGGCGTGGCGAGGGCCAAGTCGATCGCACTATTGAGCGTGCTGACGATCTCAGCGGGGGTATTTTTCGGCGCGCCGATGCCATACCAGCCGATCGCCTCGTAGCCCGGCACGAATTCCCCGGCGGTGGGAAGTTCGGGCAGCGCTTTCAGACGCGTCCTGGTGGTGACCGCGAGCGCGCGCACTTTGCCGGCTGCGACGAACTCCATGGATTGAGGCGCCGGATTGATCACGACCTGCACCTGTCCACCGATCAAGTCGGACATATAATTCGTGCGATAAGGTACATGAACCAGTTCGATGCCGGCCATCATCATGAACAGCGCGCCGAAGACATGCGATGACGTGCCGATGCCGCCGGAGGCCATGTTGATCTTGCCCGGATTGGCTTTGGCATAGGCGATGAACTCCGGAACGGTTTTGACCGGCAATGAATTCGTGACCAAGATGACGTAGGGGGCGTTGGCCACAGGTGCGACCGGCGCGATGTCGCGCATGAAATTGAAACCTAGATTCTGATAAAGCGACATGTTGAGCACGTTGGTCAGAACATCGGCGAGAATTGTGTACCCGTCGGGCTCCGCCCTCACCACGAGCTCGGTGCCGATATTGCTGCCGGCGCCCGGCCGGTTCTCGACGACGAATTGTTGACCGAGCTCTTCCGACAGCCATTGGGCACCGAGGCGCGCGATAATGTCGGGCGCGCTGCCGGCGGGGAAGCCGACGACCACCTGCACCGGCCGAGACGGATAAGTCTGCGCTCGGGTGACGCACGGCATCGTCGCCAGCACGCCGGCGCCGGCAGCCAAATGCAACAATCGGCGGCGCGGAAGTTTCATTCGATCACCTCGTCGGTACTAGCGAGGAGCTTATCCGGTCCTTCCAGGATCGCACCTTAGTGTGGGAGAAGACAACACATTCCAAGACGGAATTCGGTGACGCCGTCTGCGCTGAAAAGGTAGCTATTTTCGAATTGCAGAACACTGCTTCTGACCGATATTGTTGAAAAAGTTCTTCGGGAGGCAAGCGGATTTTTTCAAACAACCATGACGAAAGCGGCGACCCCCATGACGAACAGCAAGCCCGGCGCGAAGAAAGAAAAAGCAGGCCCCTCCCCCTCTCGCCTCATTGACGCACGAATCAAAGAGCTCGGCGACTGGCGCGGCGAGACGCTCGCGCGGGTCCGCGCGCTCATCAAGGAGGCCTGCCCCGATGTGGTCGAGGAGTGGAAGTGGCGCGGGGTTCCGGTCTGGGAGAACGCCGGCATCATTTGCACCGGCGAGACCTACAAGGCCGTGGTGAAACTGACCTTCGCCAACGGCGCCGCGTTGGCGGACCCCTCACGCCTCTTCAACTCCAGCCTCGAAGGCAATGTGAGGCGCGCCATCGATATTCATGAGGGCGATAAGATCGATGACCTGGCGCTGAAAAATCTCGTCCGCGCCGCCGTCGATTATAATCAGGCGAAAAAGAAGAAGAAAGCGCCATAAGCCGCCGTCCGGAGCCGCGCAAGAACTCGACCGGTGGTTACGCGCCTTTGGCGCTAACCCGCCCTGCGCGCTTGCAGCCTATCGTCCGCGTCGATACAGACAATGAAAAGACTTTACGCAGGAGGAACGCATGGTCGATCGACGGGATTTCCTTAAATTAGGATTGGCTGCGGCGACCGCAGCGCCGTCGGTCAGCGAGGCGGAAACTCCTGCACCGGCCACCGTCACGCCGAACGCCGACGCCGATTTCGATTACGTTGTCGTCGGTGGCGGCCACAACGCGCTGGCTTGCGCGGCCTATCTGGGCAAGGCCGGCTACACCTGCGTCGTGCTTGAAGCCAAGGCCACACCCGGCGGCAATACCTCGACCGAACAACTCACCGTCCCAGGCTTCTGGCACGAAGCCTGCGCCAACACGCCGGGCGGCTTGTTCCGCAACAACGTCCGCAAGGAGCTTGAGCTCGACAAATTCGGCGTTCGTTTTGCCAACGACCCGGCCGAACTGTCATCGCTGTTGTATTTTGCCGACGGCACGCCGCTCAAGGTATGGAAGACGTTCGACCGCACGATTTCGGAGTTGTCGAAATTTTCGGCCAAGGACGCGGCGCGGTTGGCCGTTCTGTACAAAGGCATGGGCCCGTTCTTGCAGGCGGTCGGCCGCTTCAACGGCGCACCGATCGGCTACGCACCGACGGTCGAAGACTCCCTGATGAAGCTTCCCGACGGGCCGGTCTGGGTTCGCCGCATGCACCAGACGATGGCCGACACCTTGATGCAGGAGTTTGAAAGCGAGAAATTCCGTTCGTTCCTGACCTACTATTCGACGATCAATCGCCAGCTGCCGTATCGCGAGCACACCGGTCTCGACAGCCTCGATATGTACCACGGCCGTCAGGAAGCCGGCTGGGTCTTGGTCATTGGCGGCACCGGCGCGCTGGTGGCGGGCCTGGTGCGCGCGGTCGAAGCCAACCAGGGCAAGGTGCTCACCAATAAATTCGTCACCGGGCTGATCCTCGAAGGCGGAAAATGTACCGGCGTGAAAACCGCCGGCGGCGAGACGTTCCGCGCGCGCTATGGCGTCGTCTCCTCGATGCATACCAACCAGATCATCAAGATGGCGCCGGAAGCGCTGGGTCCGGTCTATGTCGAATCGGCCAAGATGCTAAAGCCGCTGTTCGCCGAGATGCTGTTCTGCGTTCATTACGCGCTTAACGAAGCGCCGCGCTGGAAGGTCGGGGATGAGCGCATCACCTGTCCCGCCGTGCAATTCATCGGCACGTTGGAAGACCGCGTCCGCCAAGGCAACGCGTCGCTCGAGGGCCGCCTTTACGACGGACCGTCGTTTCTTCAGGTCTTCAACCCGACCGTGGTCGATCCGTCGCGCGCGCCGCCCGGCAAGCACGTCATGAAGTTCGAAGTGCTGGCGCCCTATGCGCTGCAGGAGGGCGCCGCGCATTGGGACGAGATCAAACGCGGCTACGCCGACCGCCTGATGGCCGTGGTGCGGCCCTATGCCGACAACCTCGACGACAAAAACATTATCGCGCGCCGCATCATGACGCCTTTGGATATCGAGGGCCGTAACATCAACAATGTCGGCGGCAGTTGCCATGGCGCGGCGGAGAATTATGCCCAGTCCGGCGCGATGCGGCCGGTGCCCGGATGGGCCAAGCATCGCACGCCGATCCCGGGGCTCTATCAGACCGGCGCGCTCACCCATCCCGGCGGCAGCGTGCGCGGCGAGCCCGGCCGCAATGCGGCATGGATCGTCCTTGAAGATCAAGGCAAGGACATCAACAAAATCGCCTCGGCCGGGTGAAGCGCATGACACGTCACACGAAATATCAATCGCGTTTTGCTGCAGCCGTGCTCGCCGCCAGCGCGTTTTTTCCCGCCACCGTCCGTGCGGCCGATTGTGACCTGGCGGCAGGAGCAAAGCTGTTTCAAGATCAGCAATGCGCCGGATGTCATACCTTCGTACCGGACGATTTTGATAAGTCCGGTCCCAATCTGCACGGCGTCGTCGGCCGCAAAGCCGGAACCGCGAATTTCGGCGGCTACAGCGACGCCCTCAAGAAGACGGGCATCACCTGGGACAGCGCCGCGCTCGACCGCTGGATCACCAATCCGGCCGCCGTTGCGCCCGGCACGGCCATGCCTTTTGCCGGGCTGCCGGATGCGCAAGCGCGCGCCACGCTGGTCTGCTATTTGACCGAAAAGTCGAGATAGCAGCGGCTGGTAGGGCCTGTAGGGAGGGTTAGGCGCGAAGCGCCGTAACCCACCATTCAGACTCGCGAAAACTCAGCCGGTGGCTTACGCGCCTTCGGCGCCAACCCACGCAGCGCCCTAGAGCCGGCTGAAAAAGCCGAGCAACAGCGCGCGCCGCGCCGTCTCGCGCGCCACACAGGCGCCAGCCATCGGCACTGCCATCGAGCCGCGGATCTTGTCGCCATAAAAATTGCAGGTGGTATCGCGATAGGCGATCCAGGCGCGCTGCATGGCGCGGGCCTTGGCCGCCTGGTCGTCGTCGAGCGTGTCGAGCAAAGTTTTGAAATTCCGATTGAGCAGATCGTCCCAGATCGCCTGTTCGGCGCGGTAGCAATCGGCAGCGCCGAGATTGGCGGCGCCCGCGGGCGTCTGCGTGCAAGGCGTGGCCACCAGATCGAACAGGCAGCGCCGTTCCGCCTCGCTCACGTCGTCTTGGTATTTGGCCGCGAAATCCCCAATCGCCGCGATCTCCTGCGCGGTCGGCTTGCGGCCCGTTTCGGCCTGCGCAGGCGCCGGCGCGAAGCCGACAAAGGCCGAAGCCAAGACCGAGAGCAGGACCAAGACCAGGTGACGCACAATCATGGAGCAAGCCTAGCCCGGCTTGAGCGATCACGAAACCCAGGGTTGGAGGCCGAGCTTCACGATCGCTTCGTCGCTTCGCTCCTCGCCATGACGGGGATTGTCACTTTTATTGAAACCTGTCCCTTGACGGTCGTCCTGACTAGGATTGTATGCCCAATGCCCCGCTCACGAAGGACGCCTTCGCGAGGGTACTCCTGAATGCGGAGCGGGGGCGGTCTCGCAAGTGCAGCCATACACTGCATGAGCGGGCGGTCTGGGCATCGTCCCGTCCGGCGCGTGATCGGACTGCGAGGTGCTCGCTGCACTGGTGCCGGAGAGGGTCCTCCCGTTTGCATCCGGTGATTCCAGGAAGCGCGGCCCGGGCCGAGCTGGGGGTGAAACCCCGGTCAAAACCGCGGTGGGGCGCCGAAAGGCGAGCGCGCCCCGCTCCAATGGGTCCCTAGGGGCCCGGTCCTCCTCCGGTCAAACGGAGAAGGACGGAGCAAAGGCGCGCGCCGCATCGCAAGGTGCGGCCCGGTGGTGCGTCTTTTGGCGCTCCGCCTCCCGTCTTTTTGGAGGGAGGAATTTCGGGACGGCTTGCGTGAGGCAAAACTCGGATGCAGAGGTATCGCGAGAACGATGTTGCTCGTACACCTCCCCCGCTTGCGGGAAAGGTCGCAAGCAAAGCGAAGCGGGTGAGGGTTTATTCTCCGAGTCTCAGTTCGGCGGAAACGCCCCCTCACCCCACCCTCTCCCGCACGCGGCAGAGGGAGTACGCGTGAGCGGAGCCCGACAGAATGTCACTTCGTCTTCTCAAAGATCTCGCGGCCGATCAGCATCCTGCGGATTTCGCTGGTGCCGGCGCCGATTTCGTAAAGTTTTGCATCGCGCAACAGCCGTCCGGCCGGATAGTCGTTGATGTAGCCATTGCCGCCGAGGCATTGGATGGTTTCGAGCGCCATCCAGGTGGCGCGCTCGGCGGCATAGAGGATGGCGCCGGCGGCGTCTTCGCGCGTGGTCTCGCCGCGGTCGCAGGCCTTGGCGACGGCATAGACGTAAGCCTTCGCGGCGTTGAGCGTGACATACATGTCGGCGAGCTTAGCCTGCATCAGCTGAAAGCGGCCGATCGGCTGGCCGAATTGCGTGCGTTGATGGACATAAGGGATCACCAGGTCGAGACAGCACTGCATCACGCCGAGCGGTCCGGCCGCCAGCACGGTGCGTTCGTAGTCGAGCCCCGACATCAGGACGTTGACGCCGTTGCCGATGACGCCGAGCACGTTCTCCTTCGGCACTTCGCAATCCTCAAACACGATCTCCGAGGTGTCGGAGCCGCGCATGCCGAGCTTGTCGAGCTTCTTGCCGGTCGAGAAGCCCTTAAAATCCTTCTCGACGATGAAAGCGGTAATGCCGCGCGCGCCCGCGGTGCGGTCGGTCTTGGCATAAACAACAAGCGTATCCGCAACCGGTCCGTTGGTGATCCACATTTTCGAGCCGTTGAGGACGAATCGATCGCCCTTACGATCCGCGCGGCTGCGCATCGAGACCACGTCGGAGCCCGCGCCCGACTCCGACATGGCCAGCGCACCGACATGCTCGCCGGAAATCAGCTTCGGCAAATAGCGGCGCTTCTGCGCCTCGTCGCCGTTTCTCCTGATCTGGTTCACGCACAGGTTCGAATGCGCGCCGTAGCTCAAGCCCACGGCGGCGGAGGCGCGCGAGATCTCTTCCATGGCGACCGTATGGGCGAGGTAGCCGAGCCCGGCGCCGCCGTAATCCGGGCTCACCGTCATCCCGAGGAATCCCAGCTCGCCGAACTCCTTCCACAGATCGCGCGGAAACTCGTTGCTGCGGTCGATCTCATCGGCGCGCGGCGCGATGCGCTCCAGCGCGAAGCGCTGCACCTGATCGCGCACGGCGTCGATCGTCTCGCCGAGCCCGAAATTGAACTCGCGGTAAGCGGAATTGGCCATCGTCAGCGGACCCCCATTGTCATCGCACCGTGAATCGTTGGATAATCGGACTGTCCGACAATCTTGCCACTCCCGAGCCGACAAAGCCAATGGCCAAAATTTCATCGAAGATCGACGTCCGCTCGCAGGATTACGCCGATAACCGCGCCGCCATGCAGGCCCAGGTCGACGGCCTGCGCGCCACCTTGCAGCGCAATGCGGCGGGCGGCAGCGCGGCCGCCCGCGACAAGCACACCAAGGCCGGAAAACTGCTGGCCCGCGAGCGGATAGCGGCGCTGCTCGATCCCGGTTCGCCCTTCCTCGAGCTGTCCGCCTTGGCGGCGCACGGGGTGTACAGCGACGATCTGCCCGGGGCCGGCCTCATCACCGGCATCGGGCGCATCTGCGGCCGGGAATGCATGGTGGTGGCCAACGATCCCACGGTGAAAGGCGGAACGTACTACCCGCTGACCGTGAAGAAGCACCTACGCGCGCAGGAAATCGCCGCCGACAACGCCCTGGCCTGCATTTATCTGGTCGAGAGCGGCGGGGCGTTTCTGCCCAAGCAGGACGAGGTGTTTCCCGACCGCGATCACTTCGGGCGCATATTCTTCAATCAGGCCCGCCTGTCCGCACAGGGGATCGCGCAAATCGCGGTGGTGCACGGATCGTGCACGGCGGGAGGCGCCTATGTGCCGGCCATGTCCGACCATGCCGTTATTGTGCGCAACCAGGGCCGCGTCTTTCTCGGCGGCCCGCCGCTGGTCCGGGCGGCCACCGGCGAGGAGATCGATGCGGAGTCCCTCGGCGGCGCCGACGTGCACTGCCGCCGCTCGGGAGTGACCGACTACTATGCCGAGAACGACACCCACGCATTGGCGTTCGCCCGCCGCGCCGTGGCGAGACTGCGGCCCCGCGCAGTGCCGGCCGCGCGCGCCGTGCCTGCCTCGGTCGGTGCCTCTGGCGCCGGCGGTGCGCCCGCGTCGGCGTCGGATCCCGCCTGGGATCCCGCCGAAATGTACGGCGTCATCCCGCACAATTCCCGCAAGCCCTACGATGTGCGCGAGCTGATCGCGCGGCTGGTCGATGGGTCCTGGTTCGATGAATTCAAAGCCCTGTACGGCACCACCTTGGTGTGCGGCTTCGCGGACATTCACGGCACCACCGTCGGCATCCTGGCCAACAACGGCATTTTGTTCTCCGAGAGCGCGCTGAAGGGCACGCACTTCATCGAATTGTGCTGCCGCGAGGGAATTCCCCTGGTATTCCTGCAAAACATCGCCGGTTTCATGGTGGGTCAGGCGGCGGAAGCCGGCGGCATCGCCAAGGACGGGGCCAAGCTGGTCACGGCGGTGGCGTGCGCGTCGGTGCCGAAATACACCGTCGTCATCGGCGGCAGCTTCGGCGCCGGCAACTACGCCATGTGCGGCCGCGCCTACAGCCCGCGGTTCTTGTTTCAATGGCCGAATGCCCGGACCTCGGTCATGGGCGGGGAGCAGGCCGCGAGCGTCTTGGCGACCATCAAACGCGAAGCCCTGGAGCGCGGCGGCGGCAGTTTGAGCGAGGCCGAGGAGGAAAAGCTCAAAGCGCCGATCCGCGAGCAATTCGAACGCCAGGGACATCCGTACTACGCCTCCGCGCGCCTGTGGGATGACGGCGTCATCGATCCGCTCGACACGCGCCGCGTTCTAGGGCTGGCGCTCGCCCTCACCCGGACTCAGGAAATAGCTCCGACACGCTTCGGCGTGTTTCGGATGTGAGGCAGACATGATCCGACGACTGCTCATCGCCAATCGCGGCGAAATCGTTTGCCGCATCGCACGCACCGCCCGCCGATTAGGGATCACCACCCTGGCCGTGTACTCCGAGGCCGATCGCGGCGCGCGCCACGTGCGGCTTGCCGATGAGGCCTACTATCTGGGGCCCTCGCCGGCCGCGGAGAGCTATCTCGATATCGCGCGGATACTGGCGGTGGCGCGCGAAGCTCGTGCCGACGCGGTGCATCCGGGCTACGGCTTCTTGTCGGAGAACGCCGAGTTTGCTCAAACATGCACCGATGCCGGCCTGAAATTCTTGGGCCCGCCGGCCTCCGCCATCCGCGCCATGGGATCGAAGAGCGCATCCAAGGCCGCCATGGCCGCCGTGGGCGTGCCCGT
>PLTE01000122.1 GCA_003164375.1 Hyphomicrobiales bacterium
CACCGTCGAGTTCGTTCTGCTCGGCTCTGGCAAAGCCATGCGCGGGCCTGCCGCGGAACTCGCCGACGCAATCCTGGCGAGCGGCATTCGGGCGTAGCCGGCGCAGGCGGCGCGCTGGATTCTGCCTGCGCGGCAATGGGGGTTGCCGCGTTACTCCGCCGGCACGGGCTGCGGCAGGCGCGCTTTCTCGACGCCGTTGGCGAGGATCGCAATCAGGATCGCGGCGACCAAAAAACCCATCGCCACCAGCGCCGTGACGCCGAGCACCAGGCCGAAGCCACCGCGGCCATAGAGCAGAGCGATCATCGACACCGCGACGCCCGAGATCATGAAGGTGAGGAAGTAGCGCACCGCATAAACGCGGCCGCGCCAGGCATCGGCGGTGTAGCGCGCAATGATCAGATCGTTCACCGTGATCTGGCCGTAGATTGCCGCCATGGTGAAGGCGAGCGCGAACAGAAGCGACACGCCGCTCGCATAAGCCGACCACACCACGCCGGAAAACTGCAAGACCGCGAGCGTCGCAAACAAGATATGCGGCTGGATCCGTTCGACCAGGCGCCCGACCGTAATTTGCGCTACCGCGCCGCACAGAAACACCGCCGTGGTCAAGCCGCCGACGGCAATGAGCGAGATGCCGTTGCCGACGCGCTCGTCGACGATCTTCGGTAACGACACCGAGATGGTATTGAAAACCAGCCCGGCCGAGAGCGCGACCACGACGAACAGACCGAAAATGATCGCCGCGAGCGTTGGCGACAATGCGACGTCCGGCGCCTTCGAACGCGCGGCGGCGTGACCGGCTTTCTCGTCGGGAACGAGCCACAGATACACCACCCCGGTCGCGATGCAGATCACGCCCGGCACCAGAAACGCGCCGCGCCAGGAGAACTCAGCCGTCAAGGCAGCCGTAATTCCCGCGGCCAGCGAGACGCCGAGATTGCCGCAGACCCCATTGAACGCCAGCGTGCGGCCGCGCTGGGTGGCTTTCTCGATGATCATCGCGGTGCCGACCGGATGATAGATCGCCGCGAACACGCCGAGCGAAAACAGCGCGAAGCCGAGCACATAGAGCGACGGCGCGAACGCAGCCCCAATCAGCGACGCCCCGCAGCCGACATAGAATGCGATCATCAAATTGCGGCGGCTCCAACGGTCGCCGATCCAGCCCGCCGGCAGCGAGAACAGCCCGAAGGCGATGAAGGACGCCGTCGCCAGCGCGATCAGCGTCGAATAGGAGCGGCCGTAAACCACCTCGAGCTCGATGACCACGGTCGGATAGATCAGGATGACGAAATGATCGAGCGCATGCGCCCAATTGAGAAAGCCGATAGCGAGCCGCCGGCGCGAGAGATCGGCCGCGTGCTCGGTCATGTCTGCCGCCATTGTCGACATCGTCATTGCGCAACTCTCTTGGCCCGAATCCCGCTTCGAGCGATGACAGCTATAGCGCGCCGCGCCGCACCCATATACCCCCAACTTGCACCAAATTCGCAGCGCGGATCTGCGCTAACTTAAGGTCCTCGGCGCCGCGCATGCTACGGCCATCCCCGTAATAATCGCCGTTTATCGGCACACATCCCGACCCAACCTTTGCGTGCATGACGGAGCGGATTCGCGGCCCCCGCCGTTACGGAAGAGTATCATTTGATTATACACTTTACAGTTGCTTGCGTTGCTCTCCTGGCGAACGGGGCCTTCAGTGCTCAAGTTGCGTCTTATGGCCGTGACGGCCGTTGCCGTCGCGAGTATGGCGTTGTGCGTTGCTAAGGCCCGCGCACAAGACAGCGCGCCCGTCGCGCCGAATTTTCTACTGTTCGCGGGTACCGATCTGTGGCGTTACGGTGGCTTCCTTTACGGCGGGATGCTGTGGTCGCCAGCCGGATTCAATTCCGATGGTTTTACGCTCAAAACTTTGCTCAACGGCGGCCGCTATAGCTATAGCGCCGGCGATCTGCATGGCGACGTCGGCGGCACCACGATCGCCGCGGCGGCCCTGCCCGGTTGGCGGTTTTCCCGCGACGGCCTCACCGTCAGTCTGTTCGCCGGCCCGGTGGTGCAGGATTATCGGCTCGCGCCTTACGACCCGGGCAGCCGTTTGCATGGCCTTTATGTCGGCGGCCAATTCTCCAGCGAAGTCTGGTACCAGCCAAACGTCAGCACCATGGTCGCGGTCAACGGCTCGCTCGCCTCGATCGGTCCGACTGGCTCGGTGCGCGCGGCAGTGGGCTACCGCGTTTTCGACGCCATGTTTGTAGGCCCAGAGACCGCGGCACTGTGGTGCGGCGATTTTCAGCAATTTCAGTTTGGCGTCCACGTCACGGCATTGCGCCTCAATGTGCTGGAATGGTCGGCCGGGAGCGGCTGGTCGATGGATTCCGATCGCCGCGCCGGGCCCTATTTGCGGCTTGGGCTGAGCGCGCGATATTGAATTCGGACGTGGATTTCCATGCGACCAGCCCGTTGCCGAGGTGGATACGCCGCCAATGTCCCTGATCGTTGGCAGACCCGACACGCCGATCGCGCGATGGACATCTTTGAAGGGTGGTCAATTTTGATCAGAACGACCCTAGCAATACGTCCTAGACATGAGTCCGCCAGCGGGGGTCACGGAGAGGAATTGTGGTAGTTGCGAAGAATGACCGGCACAAAGAATATATGCGTTACGCGACGCATTGCTTGGATATGGTGCCCATTACACAAGATCAGGACGTTCGCTCGATCAACCGCGAAATGGCAGCCGAATGGCTGAAGCTGGCGGATGCCGCCCTGCACCCCCTCAAGAGGGTGACATAATTTAGGGCGATGACGGGTATGACGCACACAAAGCTTCGACCGTAGCGCCCTCTTGCCGACCATCTGCTTTAGGCTTACGCGGCCAACCCGCCTCCGCCTCTCCCGGCTATTCAGTGGCCGGAACTCCCGCATTCCCGCCCTGCTCATTCCGCGCTAGAGGTTACGCGAAGGCCGTCGCGCACCGATGTCGCGCGCCCATGGGAGGACCATTTGACCGCCACTACTGCAACACCGGCACAAACGCGCGCCAAAAGCGCTTGGTGGACCCAATTATGGGTGTGGGTGCTGATCGCCATGGCGCTCGGCATCGTGCTCGGCATCGCGGCGCCGGATTTCGCCGCAAAAATGGGGCCGCTCGGCGACGCCTTTATCAAGCTGATCCGCATGCTGATCGCGCCGATCATCTTCTGCACCGTGGTGACCGGGATCGCGCATATGGCGGATATGGCGCGGGTCGGGCGGGTGGCGATCAAGGCGATCGTCTATTTCGAAGTGATGACGACGATTGCGCTGATCATCGGCCTCCTGGCGGTCAATATCCTGCAGCCCGGCGCCGGCATGAATGTCGATATCTCCAAGCTCAACCCCGCGGTGGTCGAGCCCTACGTCAAGCTGACCCATGAAGTGGGCGCGGTGCCGTTTCTGATGAACATCATTCCCGGCACCTTCGTCGGCGCTTTCACCGAGGGCAACATCCTGCAGGTGCTGTTCATCGCCATCCTATGCGGATTTGCGCTGGTGTGGCTCGGCGCCCGCGGCAAGCCCTTGGTCGACATGATCGATATCGTTGCCAAGATGGTGTTCTTCATCGTCGGCCTCATCATGTGGACGGCGCCGCTTGGCGCCTTCGGCGCCATCGCGTTCACGGTCGGCAAATTCGGCGTCGGATCGCTGGCTTCGCTCGGCAAGCTTCTGATCGGCTTTTATGCGACGTGCATCATCTTCGTCGTCGTGGCATTCGCGCCCTTGGCCCGATTGTGCGGCTTCAGCCTCTTGAAATTGGTCCGCTACATCAAAGAGGAACTCTTGATCTGCATCGCCACCACGTCGTCGGAAACGGTGCTGCCGCGTATCATCGCCAAGCTTGAGCAGCTGGGCTGCGAGCAGAGCGTGGTGGGTCTCGTCGTTCCAACCGGCTATTCGTTCAATCTCGACGGCACCAACATCTACATGACGCTGGCGACCCTGTTCATCGCCCAGGCGCTCAACATTCCGCTGACGCTGGAACAGCAATTGGTCATTGTCCTTGTGGCCATGCTGACCTCGAAAGGCGCCTCGGGCATTACCGGCGCCGGCTTCATCACTCTGGCGGCGACGCTGACGGCGGTCGATCCGCGTCTGGTGCCGGGCATGGCCATCGTCTTCTCGATCGACAAATTCATGTCGGAAAACCGCGCCCTCACCAACATCATCGGCAATGGCGTCGCGACCGTTGTCGTCGCCGCGTGGGAAGGTGAGTTGGATCGCGACCGGATGAAGGCGGTGCTTTCAGGCGGGGACATGCATCTGACCCTGCCGGAGCCCTCTGGCGCGGCCGCCGATTAAAAGCGCCTCGCGCTGAAACAATCGGCTCCCGCTTGCGTATCTCATTCATATGAGCGCTGTCGGGAGAAAATCATGCGCAAACTTCTGTCGTCTCTGGCTCTGCTGGCCGCGCTGTTCATTGCGGCTCCGGCAGTTTTTATGGCTGCGCCAGCTCTTGCCTTCGAGGTAATCCCCTACGCCAAGCCGGCGGCGGAGGCCGCCATCGCCTCCGGCAAGCCGGTGCTGCTGGAAGTTTACGCGAGCTGGTGCCCGACCTGCCAGGCGCAGCATGAGGCCGTGCTGTCGATGAAGGACGAGGCGGCCTATAGAAATTTCGCCGTTTTTCAGATTGATTTTGACGGCCAGAAGGATGTGGTCAAGGCGCTGAAAGTTCCGCGCTCGACCCTGATCCTCTACAAGGGCGGCAAGGAAATCACCCGCGAAAGCTGGGGCGCCACCAAGGAAGACGTCGCCCGCGTGCTGATGATGGGGACGAAATGACCGCGCTCTGGTCCCTGCCGCTGTCTTTCGGCGCCGGCGCACTGACAATCCTGAGTCCTTGCGTTCTGCCGCTCGTCCCGGTCGTCGTGGCGGGAGCACGGGCGGAAAACCGGCGCGGTCCCTTGGCGCTGGCGGCGGGCATGGCGGCGACTTTCGGAATCGTCGGCGGATTGCTGGCCTCGCTTGGCGTCGATCTCGCCGATACGCCGGTGCTGCGGCCGCTGGCGGCGGGCTTGATTCTGCTGATCGGCCTTGTCCTTCTCGTCCCCGCTCTGGCGCATCGGCTCGAAGCCCTGTTGGCGCCGGCGCAACGTTTGGGCGATTCCCTGCAAAGCCGATTGCCCGGCGCGGGCCTTTGGGGTCAGGCGGCGGCGGGCGCGTTGCTGGCGCTGATCTGGGCGCCCTGCGCCGGGCCAACGCTGGCGGCGGCTTTCGTCCTCGCCGCCAAAGGCGGAACCCTGGCTTTCGCCATGCTGTCGATGGGTATTTTCGCTTCGGGCGCCGCAGGCGCGCTGCTGGCGCTCGGCTATGGCCTGAGCAGGCTGGCCGGCGGCCGCCGCGCCGCGCTTGTCGCCGGCAAGGGTGCGCGCGTGTTGCTCGGCGGCGCCTTCGCTTTGGTCGGCCTGCTCATTCTGACAGGCGGCGACCATTGGCTTGAAACCCAGTCGCTCGCCCATTTCCCGGGTTGGCTGAACCGGCTTTCAATCAGCCTTTAGTTCAGCCGCCAGATCGCGAAATTCAGCACCGCCGCGAAGCCGACCCAGAGCGTCAGCGGAACGAGGCACAGGCCGGCGATGCGATCCAACCGGGCGAACAAGATCATGGTCGCCACGACCAGCAGCCATTGCGGCATGACGTCGATCAGCCCGTAGAGCGGGCTATGCGCCGCGAAAAAGGCGAAGGACCACAACACGTTGAGCGCCAGTTGCGCCAGGAAGACGGCGATGGCCGTTTTGCGCGCCGGGCTTTCGGGCAGGATCAGCACACGCCAGAAGGCCAGCGCCATCAGTGCATAGAGCAGGGTCCAGGCCGGGCCGAATACAGCGTCGGGCGGGTTGAAGCCCGGCTTGGCGAGGCTGGCGTACCACGGCGCGAGATTGGGGAAGGTCGCCAGTTGGCCGAGGAGGGAATCGAAAAACACCAGCCCGACCGCGATGACGGCGGCGCGGCGGGGCGACATGACTCCATTGGGCTTGGCGGGGCGGGGTGCTGTTTCGGTCATGCAGGGGCGCTCAGGAGGGATAGGCCTCTGAACTGGCCCTCTGCGTGCGAAAAGTCCAGATCCGGTTGGCGCCGAAATTCCAGAACATCACAATGCCCGTGGTGACGAGTTGCGCCGGCAAATACAGGGCCTCGCCGACTAGCGACAGGAACAGATGCATCAGGCCCCAGGTCAGGAAAAAGCCGGCCGAGGTCACCACGGCAAAACGCCAGCCGGTTTCCGAATGGGGCCTGTCCTCGCCGAAAGTGTGCCGCCGGTTCAGGATATAAGAGACGATCCCGCCACAGACGAAACCGCAGAGCGTGGCGGGAATCACCGACCAATGAGCGAAAGTCTTCAGCCCGACCAGCACCGAATAATGCGCGGCGACCGAAATGAGGCCGATGACGAAGAAGGAGGAGAACTGGCGGATGATCGGCATGGGGCTATCGCGGCGGCAGGCTGGAATAATAGGCGGCGAGGGCCTGCATTTCCTCGTCGGTCATATGGCGGCTCATATAAAGCATTTCCTTGTGCCCCCGCCGCACGCCCTTCTTCAAGGCTCGCAACTGGTTGAGCAGATAGACCTCGCTCTGCCCGGCGAGATGCGGCACTTCGACATCGCGGCTGATTCCGTCCATGCCGTGGCAGGGCGCGCATTCGGCGACGGTGACGGGCGGCGCGGCGCGGGCCGACGCGGCGAGCGCCGGCGCAAAGGCGAAAACAAGGGCAAAAAGCAGAAGGCGTTTCAAGAGCATACTCCGAACCATGATCCCGGCATAACACGCGCGGCGTAACGATCTGTTAAAATCCTGTCATCGCGCGCCGGGTTGGGGGTTCACAGTTCAACAAAACTCGTTTAACAGGAGCAACACTTTGGCCGGGCGTCTCCCGACCGAAATCCCTGAGGGGAGTTGGGCGTCACGCCCTGAAAGCGGAGGACGCGCTCCGGCCTTTTGGGCCGAAAGTGCGGCCTTTTTTTGTGCGCGCCGAAAGGCGGAATATGGACTGAGCGCTCATTCCCGAAAAGTCGCCGACTTTTTCGGAATTCGCGCAGAGCGGCTCGAGCCTTCATCGCTAGCCGCCCCGCCCGACCCGTCAGGGGCGGGCTAGGAGCGAATGCGACGCCGAGCCGATGCGAGGG
>PLTE01000184.1 GCA_003164375.1 Hyphomicrobiales bacterium
GAAACAGAAAGGTCCGAATGACGAGCGCGATGATCAGGGCATGGAAAACCACGCGTACTGTCTCGGCGAATCCACCCTCTTTCCGCTTGCTTCCTGTCTGCACGCTCATCGGCCTGTGGTCTCGGAGTCAACGCGCCCGCCCGCGATCTTGTAGCCTCTGGGACACCCACAAGCAATTGCACGCGGGGATTCGCCGCGGGTCCGGGAGTCACGCTTTTGCTTAACGATTCCGCATACTTACCGCCACCCCTCCGGACCTAACGAATATTTCATTACCGCCGGAGCGAGCCAAACCTGCCGGTCGCCGCCGGCGCGGCGCAATCAGCCGGCGCCGACCGCGACCGCCGAAATGACGACGAAAGCATGAGCCATAGCGCCCTCGTCGGTAATGGTGAGATCGATGCGCGCCTCATAGCCCGCGGGCGTAATCGCCTGCAGCCGGCGTTGGGCGCCGCCAGTCAGCGCCATGGTCGGCCGCCCGGACGGCAGGTTGACGACGCCCATATCGCGCCACCAGACGCCCGCACGCAGACCGGTGCCCAAGGCTTTGGCGCAGGCTTCCTTGGCGGCGAAGCGTTTGGCGTAAGTTTCGACCCGATTGCGCCGCTTTTCCGCGCGCGCGCGTTCGGTCGGGGTGAAGACGCGATCGAGAAAGCGCTCGCCATGGCGCTCGATCACCTTGGCAATGCGACGTGCGTCTGTGATGTCCGACCCGATGCCGAGGATCATGGTACGGTCCCGGTTTGCATCATCTTTTTAAGTCCTGCCGCGGTCGATCGCCGCACGCATCGTCCGCACCGCCGCTTCGAGGCCGTCAAAAATCGCCTCGCCGATCAGAAAGTGCCCGATATTGAGTTCGACGATTTCGCCGAGCTCGGCAATTCTTTTCGCCGTGACGTAATCGAGACCGTGGCCGGCGTGAACTTCGAGGCCGGCGTTCTTGGCTTGAGCGGCGGCACGTCTGATGCGCTCAAATTCAGCAGCCGCGGCCGCGGCGTTACCGGTCGCCAATGCATCGCACCAGGCTCCGGTGTGAATCTCTATCACGGAGGCCCGGATCGCGATCGCCGCCTCGATTTGCGCAGCCTCGGCGGCTATGAACAAAGATACGCGGATGCCGGCCCCCGCCAACTCGCTCACCGCCGCACGCAAAACCTCGCATTGACCCGCGGCGTCGAGCCCGCCTTCGGTGGTGCGCTCCTCCCGCCGTTCGGGAACGATACAGGCGGCATGTGGACGCAGCTTGCAGGCGATGCCGACCATCTCCGCGGTCGCCGCCATTTCCAGATTGAGCGGCTTTTTGAGGTGCGCCTTAAGCCGGGCGATATCGTCGTCGACGATGTGGCGGCGATCCTCGCGCAAATGCGCGGTGATGCCGTCGGCGCCGGCGGCGATCGCGATCTCCGCCGCCTTCACCGGATCGGGATGGCGACCGCCGCGCGCATTGCGCACGGTCGCGACGTGGTCGACGTTGACGCCGAGGCGGATGGGGACGGGAGAAGACATATCGATTACCTTTGCGCCGCTTAGCCGTTTACGCGCTCGGCGATCGCCACCACCTTCTTCGCCCGCAATTGCGAGATGATCGAAGTGAGGTGCTTGAGATTATAGACTTCGAGATCGATGGTCAGTTCGGTGAAATCCGGCGACTGTCGCGTCATGCGGATGTTGTCGATATTGCCGTCGTGCTCGGCGATCACCTGCGCGATCTGCGCCAGCGTTCCCGGCTCGTTGACTGACTGCACCGTAAGCTGGGCCGGAAAGCGCTGTGGCGCCTTGTCGTCGATGTCCCAACGCACGTCGAGCCAGCGTTCCGGCTCGTCCTCGAATTGCTTGAGCGCTTCGGAGTGTATCGGATAGATGGTGATACCCTCCCCCGGCGTCATGATGCCGACGATACGATCGCCGGGCACCGCACCGCCCTTGGTCGCAAACCGTACCGGCAAATCGGTATTGATGCCGCGAATCGGAATCGCTGCGTCGCCTTCGGCCGGCACCTTGAACTTCAGCGCTCGGCCGAATTTCAGGCCAAACCAGCCGCTTTCCGGCTTCGGCGCTATCTGGGTGACGCGCTCGTCCTTGTAGTCCGGATACATGGCACGTGCGACGTCGGAGGCTTTCATCTCGCCGCGGCCGACGGCCGACATCACGTCGTCGATCGAAGCACGCGCCAGCCGCGGCAAGGCGCCTTGCAGTTTCTCGTCGGAATACTCGATCTTGGCGCGCTCGCACAGCCGTTCTACCATGCGCCGGCCGAGCCCCGAATATTGATGGCGCACGGCGTCGCGCGTCGCCCGCCGGATCGCGTCGCGGGCCTTGCCGGTGACCACGATCGCTTCCCAAGCGGCCGGCGGAGAAGTCTGCGCCTTCGAGGTCAAGATCTGAACCTCATCGCCGTTTTGCAGCGGCGAACTGAGCGGCCCGATCTTGCCGTTGATCTTGGCGCCGATCGCCATATTGCCGACGTCGGTATGCACCGCATAGGCGAAGTCGATCGGGGTGGCGCCGCGCGGCAGCGCGATAAGCTTGCCCTTCGGGGTAAAGGCAAACACCTGGTCGTGGAACAGCTCGAGCTTGGTATGCTCCAAGAACTCTTCCGGATCGGAGCCTTCGGCCAGAAGCTCGATGGTGCGGCGCAGCCACGCGTAAGCGCTCGATTCGCGCGACAGCATTTCGGTCGGCGAGCCGACGTCGTCCTTATAGAGCGCGTGCGCGGCAATGCCGTATTCGGCGATTTGCTGCATCTCACGGGTGCGGATCTGCAGTTCCACGCGCTGCTTGCCCGGCCCGATCACTGTGGTGTGGATCGAGCGGTAATCGTTCTGCTTCGGCGTCGAGATGTAATCCTTGAAACGCCCCGGCACGACCGGCCAGGACGTATGCACTATGCCGAGCGCCTGATAGCACTCGGCAAGATTGCCGACGACGACGCGAAACCCGAATATATCCGACAGTTGCTCGAAGCCGACGGCCTTGCGCTCCATCTTGCGCCAGATCGAATAAGCGCGCTTGCGCCGGCCGGATACCTCGGCGGCGATGCCGCGGTCGGAAAGCTTTTTGGCGAGCTGCTGCTCGATCTCGGTGATCCAGCCGCTCGAGCGCTCGGCGAGCGTTTCGAGCCGCTCGGCAACGACCTTGTAGGCGTCCGGATTGAGTTCGCGGAACGCCAGGTCTTCGAGCTCGTCGCGCATCTCCTGCATGCCCATGCGGCCGGCCAGCGGGGCATAGATTTCAAGCGTCTCATCGGCGGTGCGGCGGCGCGACTCGGGCGGCTGGTACTGCAGCGTGCGCATATTGTGCAGCCGATCGGCGAGCTTGATAAGCAGCACCCGAACGTCGTCGGCGATGGCCAACAAGAGCTTGCGCAGGTTCTCGGCCTGCTTGGCTTCCTTGGAGACGAGATCGAGCCGCTTGAGCTTGGTCAGGCCTTCGACCAGAAGCCCGATTTCGTGGCCAAATAGCCGATCGATTTCGCTGCGGGTGGCGTCGGTGTCCTCGATGGTGTCGTGCAGCAACGCCGCGGCGATGGTGGCGTCGTCAAGTTTGAGCTCCGTGAGGATGGCAGCGACTTCGAGCGGATGCGAGATATAGGGGTCGCCGGAAGCCCGCTTCTGCTCGCCATGGGCCTTCATGGCATAGACATAGGCGCGGTCGAGCAGCTCTTCTTTGGTGTTCGGGTTGTACTTTTTGACCCGCTCGACGAGGTCGTATTGCCGGATCAGGCGCTTGCGCGGCTTCGGCGGCGGCGCTTCGCCGTCAAGCGGAACGAGACTAGGGCCACGCGCCGCCGGCACCCGGGGCCGGGGCTGATTTTGCATCCGCGGCAGATCGATCGGCGAGCGCGCCATGCTAATCCTTGGGCCACCCTGGCTCGGGCCACACCGACTCGGCCGGGGCTGATCACGAAGTTATGGTGATCACAAAGATATCATGGAGCTACGCGGAGACCACAAGCCAGCGACGCGGCGGAGACGCCACAAGCCGCCAAGAATGCCTCAGGGCGGTGTAAGCGCCGACGGGTTAAGTCCGCTATTGGTTAATTTGCCCTTCGAGATAAGCCGATCGCGAGCTTTACTCTTCGTCCTCGACGGTATCGGGCTCTGGCTGGCTCTCCGGAGGGGTGAGGCCCTCCAGACCCTTGAGCAGCTCTTCCTCGGTCATGCGGTCGGCCGTGACTTCGGTATCGTCGGCATCGACGCCGGTGCCGGGCGCGCCGATCAACGGAACCGCCTCGGGCTCGGGCTCGTCGACCTCGACGTATTTCTGCAGGGAATGGACCAGTTCTTCCCGTAAATCCTCGGGCGAAATCGCCGTCTCGGCGATTTCCCGCAATGCCACCACCGGATTCTTGTCGTTATCCCGCTCCACCGCGATCTGGGTGCCGGACGAAATCATCCGCGCGCGGTGGCTGGCAAGAAGGACCAGATCGAAGCGGTTTTCGACCTTGTCGATGCAATCCTCGACGGTGACACGGGCCATGAATGAGGTTCCTGCGGCTGGCTCGGCTATTGGCCTAGCTGTTGCTGAGTTCCGGTCTTTACAAAGTACCTTGGCGGTCCCGCTACGGCGAGGCTCCCGCGAGGACATTGTCCCCAATATGGGGTCTAGGTATCGTCAGCGGCCGGTCAGCGCAAGTGCCAATTTCAGCTTAGGGTTTGACTACCGATTTTTAACTTGGCGGCCATGAAAGGCTCTGTTACCCAAAACTCCGGAACCGGATCGTGGCGTTTCGGATCATACTCTCGGAATCGCCGCGACGGCGTGCCGCAGTACTTTCGCCGCGGTTTATTTGCCACAACGCCATATGCCAAAACGACAATGGCGGCGGTTATCTCGCCAATTGAACCGTTCCCGAGGGCGAGACGCCTAATTTTAAGAACGCCGGTATCGTCGAATCCATTGCGGCAACCCGGTTTCATCACGAGACTAGAGTCACGAGAAACACCGTAGAGACAACACCATGTCGGCACAGATCGAAAAAATCGCCTTATTCATTGACGGCGCCAATCTTTACGCCACCGCCAAATCGCTCGGATTCGATATCGACTACAAGCGCCTGTTACGCGAGTTCCAGTCGCGCGGTTATCTGGTGCGTGCGTTCTACTACACCGCCGTGATCGAGGATCAGGAATATTCCTCGATCCGTCCGCTGATCGATTGGCTCGATTACAACGGCTACACGGTCGTCACCAAGGCGACCAAGGAATTCGTCGATCAGACCGGCCGGCGAAAGGTCAAAGGAAATATGGATATCGAGCTTGCGGTCGACGCCATGGAACTCGCCCCGCATATCGACCAGATGGTGCTGTTCTCCGGCGACGGCGACTTCCGCTCGCTGGTGGAAGCGGTGCAGCGCCGCGGCGTGCGCGTGGTCGTGGTTTCGACCATCTCGACGCAGCCGCCGATGGTCGCCGACGAGCTGCGCCGGCAGGCCGATCAGTTCGTCGACATCATCGAGCTGCAATCGAAGGTCGGCCGCGACCCTGGCGAACGGCCGGTGCGGGAACCGCGCGAAGGCCGCGAGCCGCGGGAACCGCGCGAGAGCCGCGAACCGCGCCACACCCCGCAATTCCTGCAGCGCAGCCCGACCTCGCAGCGCGTCGAGGTCGAGGACGAGTTCGAAGACGAGTAGCGCGGCTAAGGACGGACGCCATGCAGCGCCCGAGTGGCCTGCCCGGCCGCGACTGTCCGCGCTGCCCGCGGCTGGTCGCATTCCGCGAGCAATGGCGCAGGAGCGAGCCGGAATGGTTCAACGCGCCTGTGGACTCGTTCGGGCCGCTCGACGCGCGCGTCCTTATCGTCGGCCTCGCTCCCGGTCTACGCGGCGCCAACCGCACCG
>PLTE01000344.1 GCA_003164375.1 Hyphomicrobiales bacterium
AAATCGGTCGTGCTGGTCGAGATCTCGGCCGAGGCGCTGGTCACCTCGCGCGCGGACGTCTTGATCTCGGCAACGATCGCGCCGATACGCTCTGCCATCAGGTTGGCGTCATCCTTCAGCTTGGCGAACATGCCCTGATAGTCCGCTGAGATGCGCGGGGTAAGGTCGCCGTTTGCAAGCGAGCCCATCATTCCGGCTATGTCGTCAAGTGCCTTGCCGGTGTTGTCGCACAACGAATTCATCGCCGTGGCAAGAGTGAGCATGAAGCCCTTCTTGCCTTCGAGCGGAACGCGTCCGGAGAAATCTCCGGCGACCGCGGCCTTGACCAGGTCGTCGACCTCGCTCTGGATCGCTTTTTCGACCGTCTCGTTGCACCATTCCACGACGGTGCCGGCGCGCTGGCCGTGCGCGTCGATGACCGGAACGGCCACAAGATGGAATTTCTGGGTGCCGACAGTAATGTGGGCCTCGTGACTTCCCGTTAGCGAATCCAAGAGCTTGCGGATGTGCGCGGGGTTTTTGTGGAACACATCCATGCTGACGCCGAGAAGTTTGCTGGCGTCGAATTGCGGCAGCACTTTGCGGAGCTCCGGCTCAGCGTCGCGCAGCATCTTGTGCAAAGTCGTGTTCATGTACATGATGTTGAAGTCGTTGTCGGCCACCATCACGTTCGACTTGACGACGTCGAGGCCGGCGCGCACCCGCAGATTCACCACCTTCTCGGCAATCGACTGCCTGAAGAGCTCGGTTGCCTTGGCAATCTCGCCTATTTCATCGCCGCGTGTAACGTAGGGCACGTCAACGATACGATCATTGGTGAGCTCGATCAGCACGGCCGCCAATTTGCGCAGCGGGCCGGTGACCCGGCGCGAGACCACCAGCATCATACCGACGACAATCACGAGCGTCGCCACCAGCAACCCGAGCGCGAGGCACAGTCCCGAGAAGGCGGTCGCGCGCTCGGTCGACGTATGCTCTTTGGCAACGTCCAGCGCCGTGTTGGCGACAGCCAACAACGATGCGAGTTTGCGGATCGACATCGGCGTCCAGTCGTCGTAGCTGAGATCAACCCGCTCGCCGGCGATGAGCGCCTTGAGGGTCTTCGTTCGCAAATTAGCGTAATCGGCGCCGAAAAACTCGCGCTTGGCGTTATCGACGGCCTCGCCAAATCGGGCCGGCAGCGGCAGGCCAGACGCGATTTCTTCCAGCGCCGCCCACGCAGTATCGATCTTGCCCAAATTGTTGGTGTAAATAAGGAACGCATCGGACGGCAGCGGCAGGCCGCCGAGCGCGTTGCTGAGCAAGACCGAAGCCTCCCCGCCGGCGTTGCGAGCCACCCAAGCAAGTTGCTTCAGTTCCAGGATTTGGTCGGTGAGGGGATCTTCAAGCCCCACCGATTTTTTAAGCTGTGATGACGTCTTATCGAGTGACGCCATAAAGGCAACGAATGCGTCGTTATATTCTTGGTTCAGGCCTTGCGGCCGTTCCGACTTTGGCAGCTTGATCGCCGCCTCCGTCTGCTGATGCAGTGCTGTCAGTTTTTGGATTGCCTCGCGCAGACCGGCTACCGCGCCTTGGCGTTCCGGAAAATCAGCCGTTTCCAGCGCCGTAAGTGCCGAGGTCAGAGCCGGCATATCGGCTTCGCGCACTTTCTTGAGCGCCGGCGAGATCGTCAACATTGGTGCGTCGGAAGCCAGATCATGCGCGGTCATAGACCGATCATTCCGGAGGTCAGGCAGCGCCGCGAATATATAGCTTGAAGCATCGACGACGATCGCGATGCGGTTCGCCGCGACCAGTCGTCTCCATGAATTCCACGCAATAAATGAGGTAGCGACGACCACCACCGCAGCCAAGGCGACAATGACCGATTTCAGAAGCGCGTTGACGGTGATCCTGTTGAGCAGCCCGGTCATCTCCAAAACATCCTTTAAAATTCGCGGCGACAACGACAGGACGACGAACGACGTGCGAACGACTGGCGCGCGCGTGAAGCATCCCGGGTGAAATCTAGGTCGATATCCTAAAAAAGTTCCGTAATGGCGGCATGCGGTTCAAATGTCAGGTCATTAATCTAGATCAAGCTGTCCAGGTGATGCGGTAGCAGCGCGAGCGGTAAGCAGGGAGGAATTCGCTGCACTGCAATCTCTGGCCCGATCGAAAGCATTGTCCCTGGCATCAACGCATCTGAAAATAAGGTCTGAAGCTCGGATGGAACCTGCAGAAGGATTTCTATCCATCGCGACGCCGGGATGGTCAACGAAGTCTTGTCGCCAAGAAGTTGCGCAGCGCGGCGGCAATGTGACGACCAAGGCGCTGGCACTGCCTTTCCCGGTTGGCCATCTGGCGCCCATCGAAGCAGACGACGACGCACCATTGCCAAAATGCTCGCGAAGCAATTTCGTCCCGGCGCGAGCAATTGAGCCACGACGTCAGGGCGGCCCGGTCATCCACAGCAGCTTAGATTGTAGAAAATTATTGCACACGTGAAAATAGAATGCGGACGCATGTCATTGACGTAGCTCCTAAATCTTAAGCCGCGCCGAAGTAAAGTAGGCGTACTCAACCCTCGCCTGTAAGCGTAAACTTACAAATGAACGCTCGGGGTGAAGGAGCTCCGAGAGTTGGAGCAACCACCCTGCCGGCCGCTGCCGAAGAAAATCGCGCGCTGCGGCCACCGCTGCGGATTTCATTGCAAAGGCTCAGCCTCGACCGGCAGCGACGATTCCGCCGCGTCAACCGACCACGTGTCGCCTTTGCGCAGCAGCGCATTGAGGTCCCGGGTCTTGCCGGCCGCCACCGTGCGGTTCTGCTCAGTCACGGCGCCGTCAAACGCCGGCGTCGGATCGCAATAGATAATCCCGAGCGCCACCGGGAAGTCGCCAAACGGCATCTCGATTAGGAGCCGCGCGATCGTTTTGTTGGTCTCGTCGTGGACAAGAATACCGGCCGCCTTCGGATCTTGGTCGGCCATCGCCACGACTTCGAGAGTCATGGCTTCGCGATCAAGACGCAAACCCTTCGCGCCGTCGGCAAACAGCATCGGTTTGCCGGTTTCGAGCCAAAGCTGCGAATCGGACGCGGCTTTCTTGCCGGCGAACTTCTCGAACGCCGCGTTGTTGAAGACGATGCAATTCGAGTAGATTTCGACGAAGCTCGTTCCTCGGTGCGCGTGCGCTCGCGCCAAGATTTCAGGAGTCTTGGTTTGCGCCAAATCATACGAGCGGGCGACGAACCGAGCGCCGGCACCGAGCGCAAAGCCGCACGGATTGAGCGGCTGATCGAGCGATCCGAACGGCGTAGACGGTGAACGCGTGCCGAAGCGGCTCGTCGGCGAGTATTGTCCCTTGGTCAAGCCGTAAATCTCGTTGTTGAACAATAGAACCTGGCAATCCAGGTTTCGGCGTAACAGGTGCAACATGTGATTGCCGCCGATCGATAGCCCGTCGCCGTCGCCGGTCACGATCCAAACGTCGAGTTCCGGGTTGGCCAGCTTCACACCCGTGGCGATCGCGGGAGCACGGCCGTGGATGGTGTGGTAACCGTAGGTCTCGACGTAATACGGGAAACGGCTCGAGCATCCGATGCCGGAAATACAAACCGTATTTTCCGGCCTGGCGCCAATCTGTGACAACGTACGTTGCACGGATTTGAGGATCGAGTAGTCGCCGCAGCCTGGACACCAGCGCACCTCCTGGTCGGAGGCGAAGTCAGCGGGAGAAAATTGCGGAAGCACGTTCATTGGATCAACTCCTGGTGGCCAATACTTGCTCAATGGCAACTTCGATCTCGGCAATCTTGAACGGCTGGCCAGAGACCTTGTTCAGCGGCTGGGCGTCGACGAGAAACTGGTCGCGCAGAACGGTCTTGAGCTGGCCGGTATTAAGCTCCGGAACGAGAATCCGATCGTAGTTTTTCAGTAATGCACCGAGGTTCCTCGGCAGCGGCCACAAATGTCGGACATGGATATGGCTGACATCGCCGCCGCGCGCCCGCACCCGGCGGACGGCCTGCTGGATCGCGCCATAGGTCGAGCCCCACCCGACCACGGCGAGCTTGCCCCGCGACTCGCCGAGGGAGACCTCCTGCTCCGGAATGAAGTTCGCAATACCGTCGATCTTGGCCTTGCGCGTGTCCGTCATTTTTTGATGGTTCGCCGCATCGTAGCTGATTTCGCCAGTGCCGAAGCCTTTCTCGATGCCGCCAATCCGGTGCGTGAGGCCGGGCGTGCCGGGCTTGATCCATAGTCGCTTCAATGTCTGCGGATCTCGTTGATAGGGATTGATACGGCCCTCGGTCGGCACCTCGGTGGAGAACTCGACCGGAAAGGCTTGGTGGGTCGTCAAGTCAGGAATGCACCAAGGCTCGGCCGCATTGGTGATGTATCCGTCGGTCAAGAGGATGACCGGGGTCATGAATTCCACCGCCAAGCGCACCGCCTCGATGGCGGCGTCGAAACAGTCGGACGGGCTGCGCGAGGCGATAACAACCAAAGGGGCGTCACCATTGCGACCATAGATCGCCTGATAAAGGTCAGATTGCTCGGTCTTGGTCGGTAACCCGGTCGACGGGCCACCGCGCTGCGAATTGACCACAACCAGCGGCAGTTCGGACATGATAGCGAGACCGAGCGCCTCGCCCTTCAGCGCCACGCCGGGACCCGACGAGGTCGTGACGCCGAGCTGGCCGGCATACGAGGCGCCGATGGCCGAGCAGATCGCGGCGATTTCGTCCTCGGCCTGAAACGTCGTGACGTCGTATTCCTTCAGCCGCGCCAGGTAGTGCAGTATCTGGCTCGCCGGCGTGATCGGATAGGACCCCAAAAACAACGGTAGGCCGGCAAGCTGGCTGCCGGCCACCAGGCCGAGCGCAATCGTTTCCCCGCCGGTCACGGTGCGGTAGAGGCCGGGTGCCATCTCGGCGGGCGCGACCCGAACCTGCTTGAGCGGCGTGCCGATCTCGGCCGTCTCGCCATAGACATGTCCGGCGTTTAGCGCCGCGACATTGGCGGCGACGAGCTTGTCGCTCTTGGACCCGAACTTCGCCTGCAGCGCGTCAATCAAGGGCTGCCGGTCGCGGTCGAACATCCAAAGCGCCAGTCCGAGCGCCCACATGGCTTTACAGCGCAGTCCGTCGCGATTGCTTAGACCGAGCGGTTTGACCGCATCGAGCGTCAGACGCGAGATGTCGAGGGCCACGACCTGATAGGGCGCGAGAGAGGAATCCTCGAGTGGATTGCTTGCGTATTCCGCCTTTTCAAGATTGCGTTCATCGAACGCGCCGGTATCGGCTATGATCAAACCGCCAGGTCGGAGCGCCGCCAAATTGACCTTGAGCGCGGCCGGATTCATCGCCATCAGCACGTCGGGAATATCGCCGGCCGTCTCGATCGAGGTCGACCCGAAATTGATCTGGAATGCGGATACGCCAAATGTCGTTCCTTGGGGCGCGCGAATCTCCGCCGGGAAATCTGGGAAGGTGGCGAGATCATTCCCGGCCAGTGCCGTGGATAGCGTGAACTGACTGCCGGTCAGCTGTATCCCGTCTCCGGAATCGCCGGCAAAGCGCATCACTACGGCGTCCGGTGCCCCCGGCGGCAGCGCGCGGTCGGTCACAGGAGAGTTTGCAACTGCGGTCGTCATATCAGCTTCCTCGTCAGTCTAAGAATTTCCATTGTTTGTTCGTTCGAACTTTCCGCTCAGCCGCTTGTCGCCCGATCTTCGACATCGATCGCGACTGCCTCGCAAGTCGCAGCCAATTCAAGAAGCTCCACTTGCCGATCGGCATCGTTGAATCGAAGTGCCTCCTCCTTGAAGCGCGCCGCCTGGTCCCACCAATAAAGTGCCTCGATCATGATCAAAATCTCCCGGCAACCGATGACGGAAACGATCGACCGACACCGAGGCGCGCCGCCGATTTGCCGGCAGCGAGCGCCGCGGCCAGACGATTCGCGCTTGCGTGCCCGTGAGTACGGCTATTGCTCATCGCGCGAGCCCCATCAATTCGCGGCCCCGCATGATGACGACCGTCGCCCTGGCGACGAACTCGACCGTGTAATAGATACTGCCGAGAAAGCTCCAGCGTTCGCGAACGATGCCGGCATCGCCGTACTGCACCAGAATCTCGCCAATGTCCTTGTGCGGATAGACGCCGTCGTTTTTGACCGGCCTGATCGAACGGACTTCGTCGCCCGGCATGAATTCATGTCCTTCGGCAAGGTCGAGCGACTGCTCCGCGCGCCGCGCACGAGCATCGCAACAGACCCGGCGGACGGCGGCGGGCGCGGTGGCATTGGCCTTTTCGCTCATGCGAAAAACTCCCGCGCCTTGGTCAGTGCCCGCACCAGGCAATCGACCTCGTCGCGCGTGTTGTAGAGCGCAAACGACGCTCGGCAGGTCGCCGAGACACCGAAGCGTTCGAGTAGCGGCATTGCGCAATGCGTGCCGGCGCGCACCGCGACGCCGGCCCGGTCGATGATCGTGGCAAAATCGTGCGGATGCGCTCCCTTTAATTCGAACGAGACGATCGCGCCTTTCTCCTTCGCCGCGCCGATAATTCGCAGCGAATTGATCTCGCTCAGCCGCTCGTGAGCGTAGGCGGTCACAGCGGTCTCATGCGCTCTAATGCGGGATTTGCCGATCGAGTTGATATAGTCGATGGCAGCGCCAAGACCGATCGCCTGCACGATTGCTGGCGTGCCCGCCTCGAATCTGTGCGGCGGCTCGCCGTAGCTGACGCGATCCTGGTAGACCTCACGGATCATCTCGCCGCCACCGTTGAACGGCGGCATGGCGCAGAGATGCTCGTGCTTGCCGTAGAGCACGCCGATGCCGGTCGGCCCGTAAAGCTTGTGGCCAGTGATGACGTAGAAATCGCAGTCGATGTCGCGCACGTCGACGTCGAGATGAACGGAAGCCTGCGCGCCGTCGATCAGCACCGGAATTCCGCGCGCGTGCGCGATCCGCACCGCCTCCTTGACCGGCACGACGGTCCCGAGCACGTTCGACATCTGCGTGAGCGCAACCATCCTGGTGCGATCGGTGAGCAGCTTCTCGAACTCTTCGATGAGAAAATTGCCATCGTCATCGACCGGCACCCACTTGATCACCGCGCCGTGCCGCTCGCGCAAAAAGTGCCACGGCACGATGTTGGCGTGATGCTCCAGCTGCGAGATCACGATCTCGTCGCCGGCGGCCAGATGCTGCGGGCCCCACGCCCGGGCGACGAGGTTGATCGCCTCGGTGGCACCCCGGGTGAAGACGATCGTTTCGCTCGATGGCGCTCCGATGTAGTCCGCGATGGTGGCCCGGGCGCCCTCGTAGGCATCTGTCGACCGCGCAGCGAGGGCGTGGGCCGCGCGGTGGACGTTGGAGTTCTCGTGCGAATAGAAGT
>PLTE01000199.1 GCA_003164375.1 Hyphomicrobiales bacterium
CATCGAATATCGGCTCAAGCGCGACACCACGATCGAGGGGCGCTTTTTCAACGAGGCCAAGCATTTTACCGAACTGTTCGAATCCGTCGACGGCGCCCCGGCAATGAAGCAAGCGCTCGATCAAGCGGTTCAGACCTATCGCTCGACCTTCGCCCAGTTCGTCGCCTCGACCGAAAACATCGCGCCGCTCGTCTCGCTGATCGATCACGACAGCGAGAGCGTCTTGCCCGAAGCCGACAAGATCATCGCGGCGGCGCGCCGCGATTCCGGCGAAGCCGCAGCCGAGCTCGCGTCGGCGAGGATGCGGACGCGGAGTTTTGTCGTCTCGCTCGGTTTGGCGGTAGTGCTGATCGGGCTCGGTTGTAGCTGGCGCATCGGCCGCTCGATCACCGGCCCGCTCGAAGCCCTGGCTGCGGCGATGAAACGACTGGCCGACGGCGACACCTCGGCGCGGCTTCCCGCCGCACAGTCGGACGACGAGATCGGCGCGATGGCGCGCACGGTGGTGGTGTTTCGCGACAATATGATCGAGCGCGAGCGGCTGGCCACGGTGCAGGGCGAAAGCAACGCCGCGCGCGAGCAGCGCGGCGAAGCGGTGGCGGCGATGATCAGGCAATTCCGCAGTTCGGTCGAAGGGGCGCTCGAGCGGCTGCGCGAGGCCGCTGGTCGGCTGGAAAACGCCTCGAGCGGACTCAACGACGCCGCCGACGCCGTATCGTCGGAAGCGCGCGCCGCCGAAAATTCGGTGGGCCGAGCCTCGGTCAACGTCACCACGGTTGCGAGTTCGATCGAGGAGCTAGCGGTTTCGATCGGGGAAATCGCGTCGCAGGCGGCGAAATCGACCGGCGTCGCCCGCCGCGCCGTCGCCGAATCGCGGCGCACGGTCAACACCATGTCGGAACTCGGCAGCGCCGCCAACCGCATCGGCGAAGTCGTCGGTCTCATTCAGGCGATTGCCGGCCAGACTAATCTCTTGGCGCTCAACGCCACCATCGAAGCGGCGCGCGCCGGCGAAGCCGGCCGCGGCTTTGCCGTCGTCGCCGCCGAGGTGAAATCGCTCGCGGCACAGACCGCACGCGCCACCGAGGACATCGCCGCCCAGATCGGCTCGATCCAATCGGCGACCGCGGATGCGGCACAGGCGATCGAGCAGGTCTCCAGCATCATCGACGACATGTCGGAGATCGCCACCGCCGTTGCCGCCACCGTCGAACAACAAAACAATGCCGTGGCCTCGATCGCCGAGGGCGTCAACCTCGCCTCGGGCGAGGCGCGCTCAGGTTCCGAAGCGATGAGCCGCGTCGCCGGCGCCTCGACCGGCGCGCGCGCAACCGCAGCCGACGTCAAGGCGCTCGCCGACGCGCTCGCCATCGAAGCGGAGAACCTGCAGGGCGAAGTGCGGCGCTTCCTCGCCGACGTGCAGGCGGCGTAGTTTTTCTTTGTTCATGAATCCGTTGAACGGGCAAGGGGGCTCTCGCGGGGTCTAATTTCCGCGAGAGCTTTCCATTCCTGCCTTCATCGCGCTCAGCACCGAGTCGAGACTTACCTTGTCCTCAAGGTGCGACAAACTTTGGCGCTCTTCGAATTGGACGGCAAAGCCGCCATGAAAGTGGCGTACGACACGGCCCACGATCGTCGCCAACGCCAGCGGGGAGCCGATTTTGGGAAGGGCCTGGGCTGAAATCGCAGCGCCGTTAGCGGACAGATCAAGAATAACGCATTTTTCCACTCGACCGTCGGCAAGCACAATGAGCGAATGTGGATTTGCCGGTACAAGGCGCTTATCGGCGCGCTTATCCGTAACGTCGAAATTTTTATGCTGCTCGACCCACTCGATAGTCGCAGCGAGTCTGTCGCGATCCTCTTCGCTGGCGTCAACGGTCACGACAAAGCCGCCCGTCAGCAGACGTATGACCGGGCCCTCGAACTTGCCGAGACGATCGATAACGGCAATGACGCGCTCGCCGATTCGCGCGCCTGCCGAACCGGCCAGCGCGATCGCATGCGACGAAATATTGACGGCGTGGCAGGGATGGCGCGGGGGGTCGCCAAGGCCATTGCGGCGATCCGCCAGCATGTAGTGACCCGGAATCCTGACGGCGACGCGCAAGTCTCGTCGGCGTTCGACGATCACGACATCGGGCTTCGCAGTTTTGAGCGACATGGCCGCGGTCCCTCCGAAAGCAGCCAATTTTCGCTGTCACTCTAGGCGACAGCGGTTGATTATTTATTCAATAAAGAGACAACACGGAGGGGTTGCACTTGACACCCCATTAACCATACCCGACTCGTTTGCCGTTGCTCGGGATAGCTGTGCAGCTAGGGCAGCGCGAACAGGCCGCCTGCGATCGCCAGCACGGCCAGCGCCGATAGAGCGAGCGACCAATGCACGCCGATCACGCTGCCGAGGAGGCCGACCGAGACGCCGCTGAAGGCGCGCAAGCCGAGGCTCGACATGTTGAACAGGCCGATGACGCGGCCGCGCTTGTCGAGCGGGGCGTTGAGCTGCACCAGCGCCTGCGCCATGGCGTTGAATGATAGCTCGAAAAAGCCGGCGCTGAAGAGAAGCGCCAGCGCCAGCGGATAACTGGTCGCGAGCGAGAATCCCGCAAGCACCGCACACCACAGCATGGCGAGCACGATCGCGGTTCGCGCGTTGGGCGGCAATAGGCCCCTGCCCTCGAGCACCACGCCGGCGAGGAGCCCGCCGGCGGCGTCGGCCGCCAGCAGCATGCTGTAGGACAGGCCGGGGTCGCCATGACCGAGATCGTGGGCAAAGCCCGGCATTTGCGAGCTATAGGCATTACCGACCAGGAACGAAGCCCCGCCGGCGAGCAGCGTCATCGACACGATGACGGAATGCCCACGGATGTCACGCGCAGTCTGCACGATGTCGGCAAAGCCGCGCACCGCGCGGCGCGGCGGCGGCGCGGCGCCGCGGAATTTGGGTCCGTAGGGTGCGTTCACCAGCCACAGCACGAGCGGCAGATAGAACACCGTATTGAGCAGAATGCCGTGCGCCGGCCCGAGCGCGAGCAAGATAACGCCGCCCACCGCCGGACCGACCAAGACCGCGAGATAGCGCGCGGTGGCATTGAGCCGCACCGCGCTCTCCAGATCCGCGGGACCGACGATGTCGTAGAGGAGCAATTGGTTTGGCGTTTGCCACAACACGCCGGCGCAGCCATGAATCACCAAAATCACCATCGCCTGCCACATCTGCAGCGTGCCGGTGGCGAAGAAATAGCCCCAGGCAAGCGAAGCGGCGATGAACAAGCCCATGCCGCATTGGATGAGCCGGCGTGGATCGAAGCGATCGGCGAGCGCGCCGCTTGCGACCGAGAACATCAGGAACGGCAGCCAATGCGAGACGATGGCAAAGCCCGCCAAAGCCGGGGAATGGAATTTCTGATACAGCACCCAGTAGCTGATGACGTGCTCGATATTGTCGGCCATCATCGCAACGACAAAGGTTGAGAACTGGGCACGGAAGCCCCGATGGCGCATCGCCGCAAAGGATCGCTTCGCAGGCGCCGGCGGGGGCTCGGCGACTCTAGGGTTGATGTTCAAGGGGCACTTTTTGATTGGGCTGACGCAGCCGTAGCCGCCGGGAGCCGATTGACGTTCGTGACGGCAGTTTCGCATCATTGGGGCGAGATCGCCAAGCGACGCAGGCGCGTAGCGTCCATGCAAGAATGCAGTCGTGGCAAATCGCCGTGCCCGGATTTGGCGGCGCTTAAACGCAGTTACACCATGTCCCGGCCGTCGAGATACTTGCGCAAGGACGCCAGCCAACGCGCGAAGGAGTCGCGAAAGAACGCCGTCCACTCGTCATGGCGCTCCGGCGGGCAATCGAAGGTCGCCCACCATTCGACAAAGCCACGGTTTCCGTCGACCACGGGAGTCACCCGCAAGGTCGCGCGATAATGCTGCACCGGCATCGGCGCGTCGTCGCAAAATGCGTAAGCCTGCGACCTGTCGGGATCGGAGAGCGCCAGCAGCCTTTGCCGTATGTGCCTGCCCTGATAGATGACATGGCGAACCGCTCCGACCGCATCGCCGGATTTGCCGGCTTCGATCGCGCTTTCGCCAGCGCCGTCGACCCAAACCGGGTAATTGTTGAAATCGCGGATGACGTTCCAGATGTCGTCAGCCGATTGCGCCAGTACCGTGCTGTAGTACGCTTTCGCCACGTTCGCTCCTGTGCGTGTCCGCCGGATATGACGATGCCAATGGTTCGAAACCACCCGTTTCCTGCTATGAGTAGGCGCTCGCCCGCGGAGGCCGTCTGCCGTTGAAAACGATTCGTCTGTGCTTCCGCATCGCCATGGAGTCGTTTTACCGTTTCAACGCCGACGACGGCTGGGCAATCGCGAGCCACATCGCGCTGTCGACCCTAATGTCGATGTTCCCGTTTTTGATCCTGGTGACGGCAATCGCCGGCTTCGTCGGCTCCAAGGATCTCGCCGACGAGGTGGCGCGGCTGATCATCGCCGCTTGGCCGCAGGAGGTTTCCGGCGGCATCGCCGAGCAGATGCATGACGTCCTGACGACCGCGCGCGGCGACATTCTGACCGTGGGCGCGGTTTTCGCGCTGTATTTCTCATCGAGCGGCATCGAGAGCCTGCGCATCGGGCTCAACCGCGCCTATGGCCTGAACGATGCGCGGCCGTGGTGGCTGTTGCGCCTGGAATCGATCGGCTATGTGCTGGTCGGTGCGCTGGGTTTACTGTCGCTGGCGTTTCTCATCGTGCTCGGCCCGCTCTTGTTCCGCGCCGCTTTGTCCTACGCGCAGTGGCTGGCGCCGCTGAAGAGCCATTACGATGTCGGCCGCTTCGCGGTGGCGACCTTCGTCCTCACGGTTGCGCTCTTGATCCTGCATATGTGGTTGCCGGCTGGCCGGCGGCCGATCGAGGATGTCTGGCCCGGGATCGTCGCGACCCTCGCGCTGTGGCTTGCCTGCGGCTTCATATTCGGCCGCTATCTGTCTGACTTTTCCTACACTTACGTGAACTATTATGCCGGCCTCGCCTCGGCTATGACGGCGCTAGTGTTTTTGTACTTCACCGCCTGGATCTTTATCTATGGCGGCGAACTCAACGCTGCGATCGCGCGCCAGCGGGACGTCATCGCCAGGACTCCGAATCGCGTGGCGAAACGCTAGAGTGTGATTCTTTGGGATT
>PLTE01000138.1 GCA_003164375.1 Hyphomicrobiales bacterium
GTCGGCGACCCCTACAAGGACACCGCAGGGCCGGCCGTCAATCCGATGATCAAGATCACCAATATCGTGGCGCTGTTGTTGCTCGCGGTGCTGGCGCACTGATCAAGGCCGAGCTGGAGCGTCGATCGCTTCGCGATGAAGCGATTGCGCTCCACTAGAGCATGATCCCGAAAAGTGGAAACCGGTTTTCGGGTAAGATCATGCGCAAACGAACAATCTAGACCCTAATCCGATTCAATCGAATTGGATCAGGGTCTGGCCAATTACGAACCTCGGCCTTCGAGGTTGTGGATCATTGTCGTGATAACGTTGAGGTCGTTGCCGCTGGTCGGTGTCGTGCGGCTGACGAAGTCGAACACTTTGCCGTCCTTCATACCGTACTCCGCGAGCCGCTGAACCTTGCGGCCTCTGTCGAAATAGACGGCGATCACGCGTTGATCGTGGACGCTGGTTTGCATAAAGGCGATCGGGCGGTCGGCTTTCTGCGAGATGTAATAGAATGCTTCGCCGCTGACGGTCGCGACCGTGGAGGGCGTGCCAAGCACGAGCAGCACCTGTTCCTGCGAAGCGCCGAGCGGGATCTGTTCGAGCGCGCCGTCGGGCAGCACATAGCCGCGCTGGAAGGTTTCGCCGGTGCAGCCAGTCAGCGCGAGCGCGAACGCAAAAATCGCAGCGTGCGTTACACTTGCCGGGGTTTTCGACCGGCCGCCGTTGCGCTTAAAAATCCCCAGCATCCCTCGTACCCTAACTTGATCCCTAACTTGCGCCGAGCCGCCGCGTGCCGTACGCCGAAAGTCAAATATTGGCAATCCGTGGCCGCATCGGCTGCCATAACGGGTTGGTCGGAGCGACGTGGATTAACCTTATGATCTTGAGGCGTTTTCGGCCCAAGTCCCAGGATCGCAACATCGGCGAGCTCTATGGCGCCATCGTGGCGCAAGCGCGTTCGGTCGCCTTCTATGGCGATTATGGCGTGCCTGACACCGTCGAGGGCCGGTTCGATCTGATCGTGCTGCATCTCGTCCTTGTCCTGGTCCGGTTCGGCAGCGACGAGCAAACCGGGCGGGGCATAGGCCAACAGCTTTTTGACGTGTTTTGCAGCGATCTTGACGGCAACTTACGCGAAATGGGCGTCGGCGACCTTGCCGTGCCGAAGCGAATGCGGCGCTTCGGCGAGGCCTTTTACGGCCGGCAAGCGGCCTATCTTGCCGCTTTGGCTGCAACCGATGAAGGGGAGCTTGAGAAGGCGCTGGCACGTAATATCTTTTCCGGGCGCGATGATGACTGCGGGGCGGCTCGGCTTGCGCGCTATGCGCGCGCTGCGCTGGCGCAGTTCGAGCAGCAAAGCGAGGACGCGTTGCTACGGGGCGACGTTGTCTTTCCGAGACCCGAGGCGATCGCGACCGTGTGAGCGAACAGCAAATGTATGAGCAACCAAATGGGTGAGAAGAAGTCCGAGACCCCCGCGCCTGCGCCATCGCACGGAGCATCGCCCGTGCCGCCGCCCGCAGCTTGGCACGTGCCGGTCGCTGTGGAGCAGATTGCCGAGGCCGGTCAGCACTTCGATCTTGCGGCCGACGCGACCGTGCGCGCGGCTATAGCCAAGGTTGTGGGCTTGCGCGATCTACCGCGCCTGGAAGCCCATTTTGACGTCGGCCGGCGCGGCGCCAGCGTGCACGTTGCAGGCCTCGTAACGGCAACGGTCGGGCAGAATTGCGTGGTCACGCTCGAGCCGCTCACCAACGAAGTCGACGAGGAGGTCGATCTGCGTTTCGTGCCGCAACAGGCCCCGGCGCGCCAGCCGACTACAGACGACGGAACCGAAAGCGACGCCCGCGACGTTAAATGGGACGATCCGGAGCCGCTGATCGACGGCGTCGTCGATCTGGGCGCTCTCGCCATCGAATTCTTGATTCTTGGGCTTGATCCCTATCCCCGCAAAGCCGGCGCGGTTTTCGAGCCGCCAGCGGAGCGCGAACCGGAGGAGGGGCCCTTTGCCGCGCTGGCCAAACTGACCAAGGGCTAGTGCGGTGGGGTTGAGTTTCCTATAATCGCGCCGCGCGTTCGAATCGGAACTTCAAGTTCAAAATCTGCATTAGAATTAGATAGTTGCCAGCGTCCCTTTTGATTTTGAAGTTCGCATGAGAGGGCGCGCCAAGCACTTGCGAGCTTCGCAATCGGGACACGAGATGACCACCAAACGCAGTTGTGTCCGGGCGTCGAACCGCTATTCTCCCGCCCGGTGCCACTTTCCCACATTCCGGACCTAGGACCGCAAGGTCAGCCAATGTCAGACAAGGTCCGCATTGCCCTCGACGCGATGGGGGGAGACCACGGTCCCGCCGTGGCCGTCGCCGGAGCCGAGTTGGCGCTGGCACGCCACCCCGGCAGCGAGTTCCTCTTTTTCGGCGATTCAGCGCTCATCGCGCCGTTGCTCGACGCGAGGCCCAAGCTCAAATCCGCCTCGCGTTTGGTCCATACCGACATCGCGGTGCGCATGGCGGACAAACCGAGCCAAGCCTTGCGCTACGGCCGCTGGAAGTCATCGATGTGGCTGGCGATTGATGCGGTCAAGAAGGGTGACGCCGACATGGTCGTGTCCGGCGGCAATACCGGCGCGCTGATGGCAATGTCGAAATTCAATCTGAAAACTTTGTCCGGTATCGAGCGGCCGGCGATCGCGGCACTGTGGCCGACACTGCGTGGGGAATCGATCGTGCTCGATGTCGGCGCCTCGATCGGCGCGGACGCCGAGCACCTCATCGATCTCGCGGTGATGGGAGCCGCCACCGCGCGCATCCTTTTCGGCCTCCAACGGCCGACCGTGGGACTTCTCAATATCGGGGTGGAGGAAGCCAAGGGTCTCGAACAGGTGCGCGAAGCCGGCAGGCTGCTCCGCGAGGAGAATTTTCCCGATCTCGACTATCTCGGTTTCGTCGAGGGCGACGATATCGGCCGGGGCAAAGTCGACGTCGTCGTGACCGAGGGCTTTGCCGGCAATATCGCGCTCAAGGCAGCCGAAGGCACGGCACGGCAGATCGGCGAATATCTTAAAGGCGCCATGACCCGCTCGCTCAGCGCGCGGATCGGCTACCTGTTCGCGCGTTCGGCGTTTCGCCAGTTGCGCGAGCGCATGGATCCGCGCCGGGCCAATGGCGGCGTCTTTCTCGGCCTCAACGGCATCGTCATCAAAAGTCACGGCGGCACCGACGCGGAGGGCTTTGCAGCCGCGATCGAACTCGGTTATGGCGTGGTGCAGGACGAGCTTTTGGCCAAGATCAGGGCTGCGCTTGAGCGTCCGGGCAAGCCGCGGCGCCACACACAGAGCCAAGCATTGGGCCAAGCAGTTGGTAGCCAAGTACTGGGTAGCCAAATAGTCGGCGGGGCGGCTTCGTGACAATGATGCGCTCGGTCATGCTCGGCTGTGGCAGTTATCTGCCGAGTCAGGTGCTCACCAACGAAGAGCTCGCCCGCAAGGTCGACACCACGGACGAGTGGATCGTGCAGCGCAC
>PLTE01000292.1 GCA_003164375.1 Hyphomicrobiales bacterium
CCAGCGACGCCGGCGCGATTGTCGCGGCTCTGCAAGCCGAAGGTTGCGTCACCGTCTGAGCGGGGCGACCCGAGACATACCGAGCGGAGCGCGGCGATGATCGAACGAGAGACGACAGGCGAGGCCGTCGTGCGCGCGCTCGTCGCGCACGGGATCGACACCGTCTTCGGGATTCCGGGCGCCCATATGTACGACTTCAACGACGCGCTTTACGGCGCGCGCGACCGGATCCGCTTCATTCCTACCCGGCACGAACAGGGCGCCGCCTATATGGCGCTCGGCGCTGCGTTGGCGACCGGCAAGACGCAGGCCTATGCGGTGGTTCCGGGCCCCGGCCTGCTCAATTCCTCAGCCGCCCTTCTCACTGCCTATTCCATGAACGCCCCGGTGCTGGCGCTGGTCGGGCAAATTCCCGACGCCGACATCGGCAAAGGGCTCGGCCACCTGCACGAGATCCGCGACCAGTCCGGCATCATCAATCGGCTGGTCGACCATACGGCGCTGATCCGCAAGCCTGAGGAAGCTTCGCGGGCGACGGCGCTGGCGCTGCGCGCGATGCGCTCGGGCCGGCCCGGACCGGCCGCGCTCGAATGCGCCATCGACGTCTGGGGCAAGTCCGCTCCGGTGACGCCGCAAGCGCCGCTGCCGTTTGCTGTCTCCAAAATCGATAGCGATGCGATCCGCAGGGCGGCGAAGCGCCTTGGTGCCGCGAAACGCCCGCTGATCGTTTGCGGCGGCGGCGCCCAGGATGCTTCGGCCGAGGTCACGGCGCTCTCCGCCATGTTGCAGGCGCCGGTGCTCGGCTATCGCCGCGGCCGCGGCGTGCTCGACAGCCGCGATCCGTTGAGCGTGACGCTGCCGCTCGGCCGCGATCTGTGGGGCGAGGCCGACGTGGTCTTAGGCGTCGGAACCCGCCTTTTAATGCAGCTGCGGCAATGGGGCGTCGATCGCGATCTCGCGATCGTGCGTGTCGACGCCGACCGCAGCGAGCACAACCGCCTGCACAAGCCTGCCGTGGCGCTGACCGGCGACGCCAAACCGATCTTGCAGCAGCTGATCGCGGAGCTGCCGGCGCACAATTTAAAGCGCCCCTCGCGCAAGGCCGAACTGCAGGAACGCCACGCCGCCTGGCGCAAACGGCTCGAAAAGCTTGCGCCCCAGGTCGCTTTTCTCGAAGCGATCCGCGCCGAACTGCCGGAGGATGGAGTTTTTGTCGACGAAGTCACGCAAGTGGGCTTTGCCGCGCGCCTGCTATTTCCGGTCTATAGACCGCGCAGCTTCCTGTCGCCCGGTTACCAGGACAATCTCGGCTGGGGCTTTGCCACCGCGCTCGGTGCCCAGCACGCCCGGCCCGACGTGCCGGTGCTGTCGATTTCGGGCGACGGCGGTTTTATGTTCACCGCCAACGAAATGGCGACCGCGATGCGCCACCGCATACCGCTGGTCACGGTGGTGTTCAACGACGGCGCCTTCGGCAATGTCCGGCGCATTCAACAGGAGAATTACGGCAACCGGCTGATCGGCAGCGACCTCGCCAATCCCGATTTCGTGGCTTTCGCCAAGAGTTTCGGCGCCGCGGCGGCGCGGGTGACGGGGCCGGAGGATTTGCGCCGGGAACTGCGGCGGGGTTTTGCCCGCCGCGACGGCTCTACCCTGATCGAGGTGCCGGTCGGCGCCATGCCGAGCCCATGGGAATTCATCCAGATGGGCAAAATTCGCGGCGTTTAGCGGTGTTTCGACACCCACCCGCCCTTGCCATGCGTGCGGTATCTGGCCGACACTGCCAAGCACCCATGGCGTTTGATTCCGATACCCTTCTCGCAATGCAGCCGATCACCACGACGTCAGAACTCGCCGACGCCTGCCGGCGGATGGCGGCGCATCCCTTCGTGACGGTCGACACCGAATTCCTGCGCGAAACCACCTATTACCCGCTGCTCTGCGTCGCCCAACTGGCCTCGCCCGACGAGGGCCTTGTGCTCGACGCGCTGGCGCCGGGCATCGATCTTGCGCCGTTCTATGAGCTGATGGCGAACGAGAAAGTGATGAAGGTGTTTCACGCCGCCCGCCAGGACATCGAAATCGTCTGGCATGCCGCCAAGCTCATTCCGCATCCGATCTTCGATACCCAGGTGGCGGCCATGGTGCTCGGCTATGGCGACTCCATTTCCTATGACCAATTGGTGCAGCGCATCACCGGCGACGCGCTCGACAAATCGCATCGCTTCACCGACTGGACGCGCCGGCCACTGTCCGACGCCCAGCTGCGCTACGCCGTCTCCGACGTGACGCACCTGCGCGACGTCTATCGGGCGCTGCTTGAGGACCTCAAACGCCGCGGCCGCGCCGACTGGGTGCAGGACGAGATGAGCGTGCTCACCTCACCCGACACCTACCGCATGGAGCCCGACAACGCCTGGCAGCGCCTGAAGACCCGGGTGCGCAAGCCGAAGGAGCTCGCAGTGCTGATCGAGGTCGCCGCCTGGCGCGAGCGCGAAGCGCAGACTCGCGACGTGCCGCGCTCGCGCGTACTCAAGGACGAAGTGATCGGCGACATCGCGGTGCAGGCGCCGACAACAATAGAGAAGCTGAAAAACCTGCGCTCACTGCCCAAGGGTTTTGAACGCTCGCGCTGGGGCGAAGCCATCGTCGCCGCGGTGAGCCGCGGGCTTGAGCGCGACCTGAAAACATTGCCGCTGCATGCGCGGTCGCAGACGCCGCCGAACGGCGCGGCGGTGGTCGAACTCCTCAAAGTTCTGTTGCGCATGGTCTCCGAAAGCCAGCATGTCGCCGCCAAAGTGATCGCCACGGTCGAAGACCTCGAACGGATCGCTGCGGATGATGACGCCGACGTCCCCGCGCTCAACGGCTGGCGGCGCGAGCTGTTCGGCGAAAAAGCGCTGGCGCTCAAGCACGGCAAACTGGCGCTGGCGATTGAGAAGGGGCGGGTGGCGACGGTGGAGCGGGGGTAGGCGCGGCCCATTACTATCACGGCTGCTCGGCTGCTGAGTCGCTACGAAAAAGAAAGCGTCGGCTTCGCCATCGATTTTCAAGCCGATGCCGCCAACGATTTTCAATGTATGCTATTGACTCGATTCGCTGCTTACCTGCGGGAACAGCAAGACAATAAGAACCGTCGGTGCAGTACCAAAGAACGCACATTACGACCTGCCCTCGCGGTGTCATTGCCAATGGCCGAGAACGCCCTGCACGCGTCTGCTATACAGCGCTCATTTCGTGACCTTTCCGCTGAGGAAGTCGCTGACATAGAGAAGGCTTCGGCCCTCGCTCGGGCCGGCTGGCGAGGAAGTTTCGGCTGGGACGTGCTGCTGCGTTCGGATCGCATTCTTATCGTTTCAGAGGCGGGTGCCGGAAAAACCTACGAGTGCCGGGCGCAACAAGAGAAGCTCTGGAAAGCTGGCGAGCCGGCCTTTTTTCTGGACCTTGCCACATTGGCTGGAAGCTCGGTCCGCGAAATGCTGAGCCAGGAGGAAGAACAGCGGTTTGAAGCTTGGCTTCGGTCTCAATCTGAAGTCGCGACATTCTTCTTGGACTCTGTCGATGAGCTGAAACTCACCCTCGGCAAGTTCGACCAGGCATTGAAACGGCTCAATAAGGCGATTGCGGGCCAGCTTGGGCGCGCGCGGATCATTATCACGACCCGGCCGGTCCCCGTCGATCGAGAGCTGATCATGAGGCACCTGCCTATTCCGGTTTCGGCGGAAGCGGAACCCACGGCAGAAAACTTTGCCGATATGGTGATGGACCGCAGCAAGAAAGAACCGCCTGACGATTCCAGGTCCAGGGCGTGGCGCAATGTTGGCCTCATGCCGCTGTCGCGTGAGCAGATGCGTGAATTTGCTGTGAGTCAGAGCGTTTCTGATCCCGACGCCCTTCTTGCCGACGTAAGCCGACGAGATGCCGAAGAATTCGCCGAGCGTCCCCAGGATTTGATCGAACTGTGTACGGATTGGCGTGAACACCACCGAATTCGTACGCACAGCCAGCAAGTTGCTACAAACATCGCAACGAAGCTTAAGCCCAGCATCGAACGGAAAGAGATAACAGCGCTGGCGCAGGAGAAAGCTATCGAGGGTGCAAGCCGTCTGGCACTTGCAGCGACATTGACCCGCAAGCTTACGTTACGGCACAGCGCCGAGTCCGACAGCATCCACGCCAGCGAAGCTGCCTTGGATGTTTCGAAGGTTTTGGTGGATTGGGATGACGACGAAATGGCTACATTGTTGCAGCGCCCTCTATTCGGCTTTGCGAGCTATGGCCGCGTCCGGTTCCACCATCGTTCCGTTGTGGAGTTTCTTGCCGCGAAACGCCTCGATGCGCTGTTCGCCCGCGGAATCCCAATCAAGGCCATCAAACGACTGCTGTTCACTGATACCGCGCAAGACATTCGAGCGGTTCGACCCTCGATGCGGGCCGCCGCCGCATGGCTTGCGCTTTCTCGCGATACAATTTTTGACGAGATTATCGCTATCGATCCCGCTGTCGTTCTGGATCACGGGGACCCACAGTCTCTCCGCCCGGCTCAGCGGATCAGGGCGCTGGAGGCCTACGTCGGTCGCCATGGCGTCGGAGGATGGCGCGGATTAAGGACCCCGTCTGTTCAGGTGCACCGGTTTGCCTCGCCGGAACTCAGCGACACCGTCATGCGGTTGTGGCGCGCAGGAATCGAAAATCCGGAGGTGCGCCACCTTCTTTTGCAGATCATCGGCGCCGGCAAACTACAACAGTGTGCCGACATTGCTCACGAGATCGCGATGGACGGCTCCCAGTCTGTCCGCGAGCGTTGGGTCGCACTTCGCGCGCTGTTGCAGCTGAACGATCCGCGTCTTGAAACGATTGCAGTCTCACTCGAGACGGATGCCGTTCTGTGGCCTGACGCTATGGCGCGCCAGTCGATACTCGACTTGTTTCCCCAATACCTACCAGTCCCCCGCCTGTTGAATATCCTTCGACGAGTTAAAGAGAATACTCGCGGCGCCGGCGACCTGAATTACAGTTTACCGCGTAAGATTGAAACTGCTGAACTCTCACCGGAATATCTTGATCATTTGCGCCAGGGGCTGACGGCTTTGCTCGTCGACGGCGCAACCTGGAAACACGATCAAGTCCCTCACCTCAGAACGAAACGACCCGATCTAAGAGGGGCGCTAATTGCAGCTTGTCATCGACAACGCGTTGACGGCGTAAGAACGGAGTCTTGGATTTCATCAAGCTTACTGGCGGTTCGTCTTGCCAATAACGACCAAAATCAAACGGAGGCAATAAAGGAATTACGAAGCGCGCTCATGATTCTTTCCGCCGACGTACGAGAAGCCGCTTTTTGGAAAGAAGACGCTTTTCTAGCCCAGTTACACAGCTCCAAGGATGCGTGGCACCGCGTCTATGATCTCTCCCGTCAAGGCGGCATCCAATTAAGCGACGAAAAAGATGCCGGTTGGGTTAGACAGCGGCTATCCGAGACGACAGAGCCGCTGGATCATCGGGAGATGATGTTATGGGTCGAGATGCTGCTGATTAACAATACTGCGACCGATTATCGAGCACTGCTTGAAGGTCTCAAACCGCTAGTCGCGGACGCGCCAAGCTTAGTATCGATCATCGACAACCGGTTGAAACCGCAGGCAGGCACCGCGGAACTGGCTCGGCTGGAGGCACAAAATGAAAAACGGGCCAAGCACGCTGAAAGGCGCACAGCCAAGGCACACGCAAGTTGGATAATGTTCTGGCGTGAAATCGCGCGAGATCCGGGCAAGGTTTTCGCTGCGGATCGCGCCCATAACACTGCCTGGAATCTTTGGCAGGCGGTCGAGCGCTCGGGCGGCGAGAGCCGCGCGTCGGGTTGGAATAGGAGGTTCATCGAAGCGCAGTTTGGAAAGGATGTGGCTGATCGGCTTCGGGAAACAATGATGGCGGCGTGGCGCCAAGATAGCCCCACGCTTCGCAGCGAACGTCCCGACCAGGAAAAGAATTCGTTTTTGGTTAGGTGGCAATTTGGCCTCGCCGGGATTGCCGCTGAAGCGGAAGACCCGAACTGGGCGAACAGGCTGACCGAGCAGGAGGCCGAACTTGCCTGTCGTTATGCGCCGATGGAGCTGAACGGCTTTCCGTCTTGGCTCGGAAGCCTTGCCGTCGAGTATCCGGCGGCCGTGGATCGCGTCCTCGGACAGGAACTGACTCTTTCCCTGCGAGAGACGGTGGACGCAAGCGTTTATCCGATCTTGCTTCAGAATATCGGCCACGCGTCTGCAATCGTAGCGGCGCTTTTTATTCCTCGGATTCGAGCCTGGCTTACGGAAGTAGTAAAGGTTGACACCGAACCTAACAATCCGCAATTCGAGCAACACCTTCGTCAAGCCGTCGAAATTTTGCTCAAAAGCGGAAATGAAGATGATCGGCGCTTCATAGGGTCGACGGCGAAGCAACGACTCGCAAAGGGCCTTGCGGTGCCATTTGCGGGGGTGTGGCTTCCCGGTCTTCTTTATCTCGATCCTACTGCCGGCATCGAGGTTCTTGAGCAGGGTCTTAAGGACAGCGTCGTTTCGACGACGGGCGCGGGTGTGCAAGTGCTCGCGCAGCTTTTCGGCCGCGATCATGGGGGCTTCGGTTTCGATTTAAGCGCGCTGGGGTTCACGCCTCGGCTCTTGCTTCGGCTCGTCCGTCTCGCCTACCAGCATGTCAGGATTGGAGACGACGCCCATCACGAAGGGGGTTATACGCCCGATACTCGTGATGACGCCGAAAGAGGCCGGAACGCTGTCCTCACCGCGTTGCTAGCCACGAGCGGACCAGAAGGCTGGGCCGTGAAGCTGGAAATGGCGAACGATCACTTATTTGCCCATTTCAAGGATCGGGCCATCACTCTCGCGCAGGAAAAGGCCGCCGAGGAAGCTGATAACGTGGCGCTTACCGAGGCCGAGTTCGCCATCCTGGACAAAAGTGGAGAGGCGCCGCCCGCGACAAACGAGGCCATGTTCGCACTCATGCGGGATCGGCTCGACGATATCGACGATCTCTTGCTTCAAGATGTATCCCCCCGTGAGTTGTGGGCCAACATCGCCGACGAACACCTCATGCGACGCGAGTTGGCGCGGGAGCTAAGAAATTCGGCAAATCAGAATTATGTTGTCGATCAGGAGTCCGTAACCGCCGATGAGAAAGAAACCGATATACGCTTGAGGTCGACCGGCTCGAAGCAGCAAGCGACGATCGAACTCAAGCTTGGTGACAATCGCTCGGCTACTGACCTTTTCAACACGATCAAGGATCAGCTTCTCACGAAATACATGGCTGCGGACGAGTGTCGCGCTGGTTGTCTCCTCGTCACGATCGCGAAGGATCGGAAATGGGAGCATCCCAAGACCGGCGAGAGAATCGATTTCGACGCACTAATTGCCCTTTTAAGTAAGGAGGCTGATCGATTATCAGAGGAGCTCGGCGGTGCGGCCAAGCTCATGGCCAAGGGTCTAGACCTACGACCGAGATTAGCAAAGGAAAAGGAAGCCGGAGCGAAAAGCCGTTAAGCCGAGCCGAACATCCGAAAAAGTCCCCCTACCCCATTAACACCACCGGCTCCCGCCCGATCAGCCGCGCCAGCGAGCGCAGGCGGTTGACGATGCGCTCACCGGCAAGGCTTGCGAATTCGCCGGGCAGGCGCAGCGCCAGGCGGTGGCGCTCGATGGCGAGCGGGGTCTCGGGCAGAACCGCGGGCATGGCGGCGGAAATGACATAAGCCAGCCGCAGCGCCGCGCCGTGCACGCGGGCACGGTCCAGCATGCGGGTCGAGACGAGTTCGCGCAGCCGCGGCGACAGTTCGTCGTCCATCACCAATCCGACATGACGGAAGAACACGGTCAGCGCCAGATAGGCGCGGCCGGGATGATCGATGCCGGAAAAGCCGCCGTGGGCGATGAGATTGAGCGACTGCTCGCTGCGGTAATCGGGGTGCGCGCGCCAGCCGATATCGGCAAGCAGGCACGCCGCGTGACGCAAGCGGCGCTCCTCGACGGTTTCATCGAGGCCCGAGGTCGTCATGAAGCGGTCGGTCCATGCGATCAGCTCTTCGCCGTGGCGCGGCGAGCGCGAGCGCAACTGGTTGAGATGGCGCGCCGCTTCGATCAGCGCGTCCTTCTCCTTTTCCCTGTTCTTCAACAGCGAATAAAGCAGCCCCTCGCGTACGCCGAGTGCTGAGAACACCACTTGCCGCGGCTTGCCGACCCGCAAAATGTGTTCGAGCACCAGCGCTGCATAGGGCAATAGCGGCCGCCGCGCATTGTTCACCACTTCGATGTTGGACAAGGTCTCGACGTTGACGCGATGCACCAGTTTGGCGAATTCGAGCGCTTCGTCGGCGGCAATGGCGTAGCCGTGCATGACGTGGAGCGGATAGCCGGTCTGCCACATGTGCAACCGCGCCAGCGAGCGCCAAGTGCCGCCGACGGCGTAAAAGGTGCGATCCTCGCAGGCTTTGAGGATCGACAACCGGTCGAGCGACTTTCGCACGATCTTCTCGGCTTTTTTCACCGACTTCGCCGATATGTCCGCAAGCGCCAGGCCGCCGAGCGGCCGGGTCAGGCCATGCCGGGCGCGCATGCCGCGGATATCGACAAGCTCCAGCGAGCCGCCGCCGAGATCGCCGACAACGCCGTCGGCGCGATGGACGCCGGAGATGACGCCAAGCGCCGTCAGCTCGGCCTCGCGCGCACCGGAAAGCACGTCGATCTCGGTTCCTATGGTGCGTTCGGCGAGCTTGATGAAGGCGCGGCCGTTCTTGGCGTCGCGACAGGCCGCCGTGGCAATGGCCAGCGTTCGCTTCACGCCCATGGTCTGGCACAGCGCCCGGAAGCGCTTGAGCGTCGCGAGCGCATGCTGGACCGCATCGGCGGCGAGGAGGCCTGTCGACTGCACTTCGCGGCCGAGCCCGCATAAGGCTTTCTCGTTGAACAGCTCGGTCGGGCTGCGCGTCAGACCCTCGTAGACGACAAGGCGGACGGAGTTCGACCCGATATCGATCACCGCGATCGGCGGACCGTGGTCAAGCCGCCCCTGCGCGTGGGATTCCTCCGCGCGGATTTTCTGGGCGTGGAATTTGGCGCTGCTCATCGCGTGCAATCAGCAAATACCGGTCATGGCGTCGTCCGCCAAGCTCGTCCGCCAAGCTCGTCCGCCACTTGGCCGCGGATCGTGCATCGTATGGGTTGTCGCTACAGTTGTCGCTGACTGGGCCCGGCACGGCAGCGCGCGCTCACCCTACGCGATTCGGCGCCGCTCCACATTCACTCCGGACGATGCCGCAAGCGGGGAATGGTATCCTTATGCGACTTGCCGCGGCCGGACAGACTGGGATTTGTCATGAAATAGGTGGTGGCGTTGAACACTTCCTCGCCCTTGGCCGGCACGATGCGCTCCGACGAACCGTCGGAAAGCAGCTGCCAGCTCTGCTCGTTGTCCTTCAGATTGGCGACCATGATCTGATCGAGCACCTGTTCGTGCACGGTCGGATTGAGGATCGGGCACAACACTTCGACACGGCGGTCGAGATTGCGTGGCATCATGTCGGCTGACGAAATATAGACCGCGGCCTTCGGGTGCGGCAGGCCGTGGCCTGAGCCGAAACAGTAGATACGGCCGTGCTCGAGGAAACGGCCCACGATGGATTTGACGCGGATATTGTCGGACAGCCCGGGCACGCCGGGCCGCAAACAGCAGATGCCGCGCACCACCAGATCGATCGGCACGCCGGCACTCGACGCCTTATACAACGCATCGATGATGTCGGAATCGACCAGCGCGTTCATCTTCATCCAGATCGCCGCTGGGCGTCCGGCTTTGGCGTGCGCGATCTCCTCGGCGATGTGCTCCTGGATGCGCTTGCGCAGCGACAAAGGCGACACCGCCATGCGCTCGAGCTCGGCCGGCTCCGCATAGCCGGTGATGAAATTGAACACCCGGGCGACGTCGCGCGCGATGGCGGGATCGCAGGTGAAGAACGACAGGTCGGTATAGATGCGCGCCGTCACCGGATGATAATTACCGGTCCCGACATGCACATAGGAGGCAAGCGCCGTGCCCTCGCGGCGCAGCACCAGCGACAGCTTGGCGTGGGTCTTGAGCTCGATGAATCCGAATACGACCTGCACGCCAGCGCGTTCGAGGTCGCGCGCCCAGCGGATATTGGCCTCCTCGTCGAAGCGCGCCTTCAACTCGACCAGAGCGGTGACCGATTTGCCGGCTTCGGCGGCTTCCGCCAGCGCCTTGATGATCGGCGAGTCGGCCGAGGTGCGATAGAGCGTCTGCTTGATCGCGACCACGTCCGGATCGCGCGCCGCCTGCTCCAAAAAATTCACCACCACATCGAACGATTCGTAGGGGTGGTGGATGACGAGGTCCTTCTGGCGGATCGCGGCGAAGCAATCGCCGCCGTGGTCGCGAACGCGGTCGGGGTAGCGCGGCGTATAGGGCACGAATTCGAGGTCGGGGCGGTCGAGATTGCCGATTTGTCCCATCTCGTTGAGCGCGAGCACGCCATCGACGCTGAACACGCTGTCGTCCGACGCGCTCAGCGCGCGTTGCACGAAGCGCCGCAGCTCCACCGGCATCGTTGCCTCGATATCGAGCCTGATGACGGTGCCGCGGCGGCGGCGCTTGAGCGCGGTCTCGAACAAGCGCACCAGATCTTCGGCTTCTTCCAGGATTTCGACTTCGGAGTCGCGGGTGACGCGAAATGCGCCGAGCCCTTTCACGGCATAGCCGGGGAATAGCTTGCCGATAAAAAGGCTGGTGGCGCCTTCGATCGAGATCAACCGCACTTTGCCGCCTTCGCCCGACTGCGGCAGCCGCACGAACCGCTCTATACGGTTGGGCATGCGGATGAGCGCGTTCATCGCCCTGCCGTCTTTGCTCCGTGCAAGCTGCAGCGCGATGGTGAATCCGAGATTGGGGATGAACGGGAAAGGGTGCGCCGGATCGACGGCGAGCGGCGTCAGGAGCGGAAATACGTGCTCCAGGAAATAGTTCTCAAGCCAAGCCCTCTCGGCTTTGGTGACGTCGGGGCCATCGACCAGGACGATGCCGGCGCCGGCGAGGGCTGAGCGAATCTCGCGCCATTGCGCCTGCTGATCCTCGACCAGAACAGACACGGCCTCGGCGATGCGGACCAGTTGCTCTGCGGGGGTCAATCCCTCGGGACTTCTGGTATTGATCGCCTCGCGCACCTGCGCGCGGAGGCCGGCGACGCGCACCATAAAGAACTCGTCGAGATTGTTGGCCGAGATCGACAGGAATTTCAGTCGCTCGAGCAGCGGGTTCCTGTGGTTGGCCGATTCTTCCAACACCCGGCGGTTGAAGTTCAGCCACGACAGCTCGCGATTGATGAAGCGGTCCGGGCTGGACACCAGTTCCGAGGCGGGATGGTGCGGCGCCGATTCGTGGACCCGCAGCGTCGCCAGCTGCAGCACGGGGCCGGATTCTTGTTCGGCAGCAGTCGCTTGGCCCCCTTCGGCCGCGACGGATCCATGCTTTTCGAGCGCTACATTCGCCACTTTTGTCATAATCCGATACCGCAACTTATTGACATAAGGCGGCGGCGTGCCGCCTCGTCAAGCCCGCTCACTCAGCATGGAAAATAATCGAATTCGAGGCGGCAGCCACGAGCCGAGCGCTTAGTCGCCGTCGCGGAACATTTCCGCCGCCAATGCACGGCTTGGCGGCCGCCCCTGGCGCAACGCTTCCTTGTCCAAAGCGATCACTGCTGCGCGCGCTGCCGCAAATGAGCGCTCGATATGGGTGGAGAGATAGCGCACGACGGTTTCGTCGAGCATGAGCTGACGGTCGGCAGCGAGTTTTAGGATCACGCCGCGGAGCATGGCGTCGTCGGGCGCCTGTAGCGTGACCACCGGCAGCGCGCGCAGCCGCGAAACGACATCGGGAATTGCCACCGGCCAGATCGCCGGCGCAGCCCGCGCGGTGAAAAGCAAATAGACCTCTTCCTCACGCGCGAGGTTGATCAGATGGAACAGCGCGCGCTCGTCTTGGATCGCTGCGGCATCCTCGACGACCAATGCACCGGTCGCGAGCGCCCCCGGAACATCGGTCTCGACAAGATGATGCGCGAAAACCACCCGCGCGCCCGCCGCCGCAGCCCAAATCGTCGCCAGATGCGTCTTGCCGGATCCCTCCGGCCCCACCAACGCGATGGCGCGCGCCGGCCAGTCCGGCCAAGAATCGATCAATGCGAGCGCGTCCGCGTTACACGGTCCGGACAGAAAGTCCTCCCGCGCATAGCTTTCGGCATGGTCGAGCGCGAGTGCAAGCTGACGCGGGCGCGGCGACATCGCGTCTAATGCAGACATGGCGCATTCAAGGAAGATATGGGCCGGTCGAAAAAAGCCATTGGCGTCTACGCTGCCCCATCGCCGGTGTAGAGCGGACTTTCCAGATAACGGCGGATCGCAAATCGGATCAGCACGCCGGCCGCGGCCGCCAGCGGCACGGCTAGCAGGAGTCCGACGAAACCGAACAGATAGCCGAACGCGAACAAGGCGAACATCAGCCAGACCGGGTGCAGTCCAACACTGTGGCCGACGAGCTTCGGCGACAGCACGTTGCCCTCCATGAACTGGCCGACGAGAACGACGCCGGCAACGATCAGGATGCGGCTCCAGTCCGGAAAAAACTGGGCGACCGCGACGCACAGCGAAACCAAAAGCGCGGTCAGCGAACCGACATAGGGAATGAAGCTGATAAGGCCGCAGACCACGCCGATCAGAAAGCCGAAGCTTAAGCCCGCGAGCGACAGGCCGACCGCATAATAGGAACCCAGTATCAGGCACACTCCGGACTGGCCGTGCACATAAGCGGAGATCGACGCGTCGATCTCGCGCGCCAGCTTGCGCACGGTGTCGCGCTGATGCAGCGGTATCAAATGATCGACGCTCGCCACGATGCGATCCCAATCGCAGCCCAGATAGAACGCCACGACCGGCGTGATGATCATCAGCGAGAAGATCGAAATCAGCGCTTGGCCTTTCGACCACAGCGACGCGAGCAATCCCGTCAGATAGCCCATCGCCTGACTCATCACATCGCTGACGGATTTGTCGGCACCGCTGAGATTGTCGCCGACAAGGTGCTTGAGCCATGGATAGTTTTCGTCGCTCGCGAGATTTTGTAACCGCTGTGCATAGGCCGGCGCGTTGGCGATGAAGCCCGAAAGCTGCCTGAGCAGCGGCGGCGTGATGAGCAGGAGCAAAAGCGCGAACGCGAGCGCAAAGCTTGCGAGAATAAGAAACGAGGCCAGCGTCCGGCTCATGCCGCGTCTGGCCAGCCGTCGATTGAGGGGATCAAGCAGGTACGCGATCGCCATGCCGAGGACAAACGGCAGCAGGATCGGGCTCAATAGCCAAAGCAAGCCGATCAACACGACAAGGACTGCGAGCCAGAACACGACGTTGCGCTCGAAATGCATTGCGCACCCTTCCGGCGCTGCGATCAGTGGCCGGCGCCAAACGAGTTCATATGGCGGACCCACCCGGCGAGATAGAAGGCGATCGAGAGCAAGGTCAAGACGGCGACCAGCGCCATGATCAGTTCTGACGGCAGGACGGCGGCGAAACCGAAGGCCTGCTCGGCCAGCACCAGCGTGGCGAGGACGATCTGGGCGACCGTATTGGCTTTCGAAACCATGAGGGGACGGATCGGCATCGGCTTGCCCACCAGCCAGGACAGCAAAAAGGCGCTGATGATCATGATGTCGCGGGACACCACCAGGATAACGAGGAAGATCGGCAGCGCACCGGCAACGCCGAGCGAAACATAGATCGAGACGATCAGCGCCTTGTCGGCCAACGGGTCGAGGTAGGCGCCAAGCTCGCTTGCCATATGAAAGCGCTTGGCGAGAAAACCGTCGACGGCATCGCTGATGCCGGCCGCCAGGAACAGGAGAAACGCAATGCGCATCTCTCCCGACGTGATCGCCCAGACCACGATCGGCACCAATAATATGCGTCCCAAGGTGATGAGATTTGGGATACTCAAACCATGCCCCGGCCTGCAGTACGCTCTCGTCGGAACGGTCCGGCTTCCTGCGCACCCGTACTGAATCACACTATATACCCAGGTGCGTGAGCTTGCGCACCCGCCGATTCCGACGTAGGAGGCGCCAGCAATACCTCCCCAGCCTGGGGAGAGGGTCTCAAGCGAATTGGTGGCTTTCGTGGATGAGGCGCGCTACGCGGCCGCCGGCGTTGATATCGATGCTGGCAACCGTATGGTGGATTTGATCAAGCCGTTGGTGCGCGGCACCGCGCGTGCGGGCACCGCCGCGGAAATTGGCGGATTTGGCGGTCTGTTCGATTTGAAGGCGGCGGGTTTCTCCGACCCGATCCTGGTCGCGGCCACCGATGGTGTAGGCACCAAGGTCAAGATCGCAGTCGAAACCGCCCGCCACGACACAATCGGCATCGACCTGGTCGCCATGTCGGTGAATGATCTCGTGGTCCAAGGCGCGGAACCTTTGTTCTTCCTCGACTATTTCGCTTGCGGCAAGCTCGATCCGGCGGTGGGTGCCGCTGTGGTGAAGGGTATCGCAGCCGCCTGCAAGGAGGCCGGCTGCGCCCTGATCGGCGGCGA
>PLTE01000358.1 GCA_003164375.1 Hyphomicrobiales bacterium
TGTTCCGCTGCAATCTCGAATGCGTCGGCTGCGGCAAGATCGATTATCCCGACGCCATCCTCAACAAGCGCCTGTCGGTCAAGGACTGCCTCGACGCGGTCGACGAATGCGGCGCGCCGATGGTCGCTATTCCGGGCGGCGAGCCGCTGATCCACAAGGAGATCGGCGAAATCGTCAAAGGCATCGTTGCACGCAAGAAATTCGTGTCGCTGTGCACCAACGCCTTGCTGCTGGAAAAGAAGCTCAATCTGTTCGAGCCGTCGCCTTATCTGTTCTTCTCGGTGCATCTCGACGGCATCAAGGAACATCACGACAAGTCGGTGTGCATGGACGGCGGTTTCGAGAAGGCCGTCGACGCCATCAAGGCCGCCAAGGCCAAGGGCTTTGCCGTCAACGTCAATTGCACGGTGTTTGACGGCCATCCCGCCGAAGACATCGCCAAATTCCTCGACCTGACCTCGGAGCTCGGCGTCGGCGTCTCGATCTCGCCCGGTTACGCTTACGAGCGGGCGCCCGATCAGCAGCACTTCCTCAACCGCAGGAAGACCAAGGAACTGTTCCGCAATGTCTTCAAGCTCGGCAAGGGCAAGAGCTGGAATCTGACGCATTCCTCGATGTTCCTCGACTTCCTCGCCGGCAATCAGGAATTCCACTGCACGCCCTGGGGCATGCCGACTCGCAACGTGTTCGGCTGGCAGAAGCCGTGCTATTTGCTCGGCGAAGGCTATGCCAAGACGTTCGCGGAATTGATGGAAACCACCGATTGGGACGCCTACGGCACCGGCGCTTACGAAAAATGCGCCAACTGCATGGCCCACTGCGGCTACGAGCCGACCGCGGCCGACGCCATGATGAAGCATCCGCTGAAAGCGCTGATGATCGGCTTGCGCGGCATCAAGACCGAAGGCGACATGGCGCCGGAAATTTCGCTCGATAACCAGCGCCCGGCGCAATACATATTTGACGGCCAGGTGCAGCAGAAGCTCTCCGAGATGCGCGCCAACGAGGCGCGCGAGAAGGCGGAGAAGGCGGCGTAGAGATTAAGGCCGCCGCGGCGTAAGCGCGAACGCCCTACGCCTTAAGATCACCGCGACGCGCGTTCGCGTGCCAATGCGGCACAAGCGGGCCGTCGCCGGTAGCCCTCCGTTGAAGGTGATCATGCGTTTCTTTGCTGCTTTATTCCTATCGGTCTTGGCTGCCGCCATCGCATACGGCGCAATCTGCCCGGCGAGCGCGGCCGATGACAGCCCGGCTTACGGGCCGCAATTGCAAGGCTTCGACTATCCCTGGCCGGTCTCCCATTTCGCGTTCACCTCGCAGGGCGAGACCCTCGACATGGCCTATATGGACGTCAAGCCGGCGACGCCGAACGGCAAGACCGCGGTGCTGTTGCACGGCAAGAACTTTTGCGCGGCGACCTGGCAGGACACGATCAAGGTTTTAAGCGAGAAAGGCTATCGGGTGATCGCGCCCGATCAGATCGGTTTCTGCAAATCGACCAAGCCTGCGCATTACCAGTTCACTTTTCAGCAGCTAGCCGGCAACACCCGCGCGCTATTGGCGTCCCTCGGCATCGGCCGCGTGACCATGATCGGGCATTCGACCGGCGGCATGCTCGGCATGCGCTACGCGCTGATGTATCCCGACGCACTCGATCAACTTGTTCTGGTCGATCCGATCGGGCTTGAGGATTGGAAAGCCAAAGGCGAGCCCTGGCAAAGCGTCGATGTGTGGTACCAGCAAGAGCTCAAAGTTTCCGCCGACGGCATTCGCGCCTATGAGCGTTCGACCTATTACGCCGGCAATTGGCAACCGGGCTATGAGCGCTGGGTGCAGATGCTGGCGGGATTAAATCGCGGTCCCGGCCACGAAATTGTGGCCTGGAATTCCGCGCTGCTCTACGACATGATCTATACGCAGCCGGTGTTCTACGAGTTCGAAAAGATCTCGGTTCCGGTGCTGTTGATGATCGGCGACAAGGACACGACAGCGATCGGCAAGAACTTCGCGCCGCCCGAGGTTCGCGCCACTTTGGGGAATTACCCGGCGCTGGGCAAGGCCGCGGCGGCACGCATCCCGCATGCGCAGCTCGTCGAGTTCCCGGATTTGGGCCACGCGCCGCAAATCCAGGCGCCGGACGAGTTTCACAAGGCGTTGCTCGACGGCCTGCGGAACTGAGGCGCCACTCTGAAGCCACAGATCGCGGTCACCTCACGATGATGGTGAACGGGATTTACATCCCCCACGCCACCGCCCGCGCGTTGCCGCTTTTCAGATTGCGGTAGCGCGCCAGCGCCCACAGCGGGAAGAATTTCGCATAGCCGTGGTAGCGCAGATAGAACACGCGCGGGAAACCGACCGCCGTATAGGGCTCCTCGTCCCACTCGCCATCGGCCTTCTGCGTCGCTTGCAGGAAGGCCACGCCGCGCGCCACCGCCGGATGATTGCCTTCGCCGGCGGCCATCAGACCGAGCAGCGCCCAGGCGGTCTGCGACGGGTTGGAGCAGTGATAACGGCCGCGCGGGGCGTCGGCGTAGCTCTCGTTGTCCTCGCCCCAGCCGCCATCCTCGCGCTGGGTCTCCAACAGGAAGCCCGCGCCGCGCTTGATCGCCGGATCCTGATGCGAGATCCCCGCCGCATTGAGCGCGCAGAGCACCGACCAGGCGCCATAGATGTAGTTGGTGCCCCAACGGCCGAACCAGGAGCCGTCGGTCATCTGGTCGCGACGCAGCCACTCGATGCCGCGCGCCATCGCCTTCTCGTCGTTTTTGTGACCGATCTGGGCGAGGAAGGAGACGCAGCGCGCCGTTACGTCCGCCGTCGAGGGGTCGAGCAGCGCGCCGTGATCGGCGAAGGGGATGTGGTTGA
>PLTE01000112.1 GCA_003164375.1 Hyphomicrobiales bacterium
CCAACGGCGCCGAGCAGATCGCGGTACGCGCGCGCGATGCCGGCATGGACGTCGTCTACGAAGGCATTCGCCTCACGCCGGAAGCGATTGTCGAGGCCGCGGCCACCGGCCGCGTGCATGTCGTCGGCCTCTCGATCCTGTCCGGTTCGCACCTGCCGCTGGTGCGCGACGTGGTGGCGCGCATGAAGGCGGCGGGTCTCAACGTGCCGGTCGTGGTCGGCGGCATCATCCCGCCGGAAGACGAAAGCGCGCTCAAGAAGGACGGCGTCACGGCGGTCTATACGCCGAAGGATTTCGAGCTGAACCGCATCATGAGCGATCTGGTGCGGATCGTAGAGAATTCGGCGCAAGAATAGCAGCCTTCATTCCGGATCGCCGCGAAGCCGCAAGTCTGGAATAGCGTCCGCGGCACCACGCGCGCCGACGCGCGAATTTCACGATATTTTCACCGGCTAATAGTGACACATTAATTCAAATCTAACCTGATTTTTTAAGTCAGTAGAGGCACCCAGTCAGCTAAAGCGAATGCCTGAACATCAAGAATGGTCAGAAACTACATTGTGGAGACTTTTCAAATGAAAGCACTTGTAATGCGCTTCTTGAGGAACGACTCGGGCGCGACGGCCATCGAGTACGGACTTATTGCCGCCGGCATTTCGGTCGCGATCATCGCGGTCGTGCAGGGTCTCGGCAGCAAGCTCAATACAACCTTCTCGTCCGTTTCGAGCGCGTTGTAAATCGTACGACTTCTTACTCAGACTGGCTGTCTGGAGAAAAAGCGAGGCTCTGGGATCAAACCCGGAGACTCGTTTTTTTGAATCTGACGGCGGACAGCTGTCTGCCGTCGCGCGCGTTTCAGTAGATGTGCGGAAGCAAGCGGGCCGTGTGCGTCATATAGTTCCGATACTCCGGAAACGCACCCGACAAAACTATCTCTTCGCTGGACATCCGCATAACCTGGCAGGCGCACTGGACGGCGAAAATCATCACCGCCCATGGCGACATGAATTGCAGCGTCAGGCCAACGAGCGCGAGCGCTTCGCCAAGATAGATTGGATGGCGGATTAGCTTGTAGGGTCCGCCCGTCACCAGCCGCCGCGCTTCCGGCAGCATGCTGATGGAGCGGCCGAGGTTGAGCGCGCTGTACAGCGCGAACACGGTGCCGGCGAGGATCAAGAGCGTGGCCGTCAGCGAAAGCGGCACTGAAAGCTTGGCCGGCTGCAATAATACCATTCCGACGCTGAGGTAGGTTCCAGCGATTGCCGCGATGCGCGGCACAAGGCCGGCCGTCCTGGCACGCGGCGTATGGCGTAACGCCAACAGAACGATGATAACGGTGATAAAAATCAGCGAGGCGATTTTCGCCGCGATGCTGGAGATGGCCACTACGTCGGCGGTGGCCCAATTCGTATCCATGATCTGCCGCGCCATCTCGGGAAAGCGCGCGGCGAAGCAGATGCCGTACCACACGATGAGCGGAGCCGCTGTGAGCTGGTCGTAAATCTCAGACTCCCGCAGCGCCTTGAGACGGGCGGTCAAGGCTAGTCCTCGGATTTTGCGTCTGGCGGCGTCAACCATGGGCGTGCTCTTGCAAAAAACTTCAGCCGGGGCGCCCGATGCGCACCCGCTGTTGCCTTAGACCGCCGAAGTAAACAAAGCACTTATGGGAACGCAAAAAGTTCGCACGAAGACACCATTGACGGCAATTCTCGGTGAATCGGCCAGATCCTCATGCGAGACCCTTCGGGATAATAAATCAAGCAGGCACCACAGCCGCGATCGCTTCGCTCAGCGTCGACGGGCTCACCGGCTTGCGCAGATAGAAATTCATGCCAGCGGCCCGCGCAGCCACTTCGTCGCCGGCTTCACTGCGGCCGGTGAGACCGATGACCGGCGTGCCGCCTACGGCGCCGGCTAGCGCCCGGACGCGCCGCGTCGTTTCAAAGCCGTCGATGTCGGGCAGCGTGATGTCCATCAGTACGACATCGTAGCCACGCAGCACCGCGGCGACAGCCTCCTCGCCGGTGCCGACGAAGTCGGCGTGGTGGCCCAGCTCGGTGAGGATGGCATTGAGGATGACACGGCCGTAGGGATTATCCTCAGCGCAGAGGATTTTGAGCGCGCGCGCCGGCACGACGTTCCATTGCGCCTGTAGGGTCTCGGCTTGATCGCCGCGCGCGATCGGCAACATCGCCGTAAAGCAAAAATTCGAGCCGCGACCGGGCTTGCTGGTGACGGTCAGATTGCCGCCCATCAGCTTGGCCAGAACTTTGACGACGGCGAGCCCGAGGCCGCTGCCGCCGTAGCGGCGCGCGATCTCGGCGTTGGCCTGCGCGAACGGACGGAACAAACGCTTGATCTCGTCCGGCTTGAGCCCGATGCCGCTGTCGGTGACGATGAAGGAAAGCTTCACGCGTCTGCGCGCTGCGCGGCCGACGCGCGCTTCAAGGCGAATTGCGCCGGCTGCCGTAAACTTCACGGCGTTGTCGATGAGGTTTTCCAGCGCGGCCCTCAGCCGTACCGGATCGCCCAACAAAAATTCCGGAAGACCAGCACCGACCATGACTTCGGCGTGGAGCCCCTTGGTTTCCGCACGTGCCGCAAGCGTCTCCGCGAGCGCGTCGATGAGACGCCGCGGCCTAAAGGCCTCCTGCTGCAAAGTAAGCGAGCCTGACTCGGCCTTGGCGGCATCGATCACGAGCGTCGTCAGCGCGGCAAGATGTTCGGCGCCGGTCTTGATGCCTGACGCCCAGCGCCGTTCGCGTTCGCCGAGATTGGAGCTCGCCAGCAATTCGCCGAGCGCCAGAATCCCGGTCAGCGCGGTGCGGATGTCACGGGCGAAAACGGCCAGCGCCGTTTCGTCGGCGCGTAAATCTTTGGCGGGCGTTGCTTTCGCGCGCGCCGCCGGCCGATGGCGACGCGCGCGGTGTCGCGCCGGCTTGGCGGCGGTCTTTCGTTTGGTCCTCGCTCGCGCCATGAATGGTACCATGGCGCTCCGCGGCGCCACGCCCAGCATGACACCTCAGCGGCCGGAACAAAACAAGCGCGGGCGCTGCCTTAAACACCCAAATATTGATGGTCCAGAGCTTCTGCGGCCAATCCTTCAGCGCCCGTATCTTTAGCGCCCAAGCCCGATCAGGCGACGGATATCGCGTCCGCTTGCGCCGCCGGCGCGCAATTCGCGCAAGCCCGTCGCCTGTGTCGATTTCGACAATTTTTGACCGTCGGCATCGAGAATAAGCTTGTGATGATGGTAGACAGGCTCCGGCAGGCCGAGCAACGTCTGCAAAAGCCGGTGGATGCTGGTCGACCAGAACAGATCCTGGCCGCGCACGACATCGGTGACGCCTTGCANNCGCGCCAGCACGACGTCGCCCCACATTTGCGGCGCGGCGGTGACGCGACCGGTCTGCCCGCGCGGCCCGGCCCCGGTCTCGGTCCAGGTGAGGATGCCGGCGCGGGCCACCGCTCGATCCATCGCCAGCCGTAGCGCGAACGGCTCGCCCGAGGCGCAGCGGCGCTCGCGTTCGGCGGCGGAGAGCTTGCGGGCCCGGCCCGGATAGATCGGCACCCCATCCGGATCGCGCGGCCAGCCGCCCTGCCGGTCGCGCTCGGCAACCAGCGCGCTTAACTCGCTGCGGCTCTCGAAACTCGGATAAAGCAGCCCCTGCGCGTCCAATTCGACGATGGCCGAGGCGTAATCGGCAAAATGCTCGCTCTGCCGGCGCACCGGTTGCTGCCAGGCAATGCCGAGGAAGCCGAGATCGTCGTAGATCGCCGCCTCGTATTCCGGACGGCAACGCGTGGCATCGATATCCTCGATCCGCAACAACAGCCGTCCGCCAAAC